>NZ_CP016353.1:6365000-6665000 GCF_002240355.1 Prauserella marina | reverse complement strand
CGACGAACTGCTCGGGCGGGCCAGGGCACTCGCGGACCGCGAGGAACGCACCGTGCTCGGCATCGCGGGGCCTCCGGCCTCCGGCAAGACGACGCTCGCCTGGCGCCTTGCCGACGCGCTGGGAACGACGGCGGCCGTCGTGGGGATGGACGGGTTCCACCTCGCCCAGGTCGAGTTGGCGAGGCTCGGCCGCGCCGACCGGAAGGGCGCACCGGACACCTTCGACGGCCACGGCTATGTGCATCTCGTCCGCAGGCTGGCCGCCGGTACCGAGCCGGTGTACGCGCCCGAGTTCCGCAGGGAGATCGAGGAACCGATCGCCGGAGCGGTCGAGGTGCCGGAAAGCGTGCGGATCGTGTTGACCGAGGGCAACTACCTGCTGCTCGACACGGACCCGTGGGCCGAGCTGCGTGACCTGCTCGACGAGGTCTGGTACCTGCGTCCCGACGAGGAGGCGCGGCTTGAGCGGTTGGTGACCCGGCACCGCAAATACGGGCGCTCACTTGTCGAGGCGAAGCAGCGCGCGCTCGGCTCCGATCAGCGCAATGCCGATCTCGTCGCGCCGAGTGCCGAGCGGGCCGACCTCGTGGTGACGGACATGGAGCTGCCCTCCTTCGCGGTGTGAGCGGATTTCGCACTTGTCCACAGAAGCTGTGGACAAGTGCGAGTTATCCACAGGTGGATAACTCCTGTCGACAACTCACGTGACCCCGGGTGACCGGCCGGTGCCCCGCGCGGGTGAGGTGAATCTTCCTCGGCGCTTCCTCTTGAGCAAAATGCGCAGGTGGACGTGCATTGTGGAAGTGAGCGGTGAGTACGGCATGGTTACAGCGCCATCGCATTCCAGCCACCTGGCGAGCATGTGGCAATCTTCTGCCCGAGAATTCAGGACGGGCCGGAAAGTTGGTTGTCCACAAGGTGGCCCCTGGCCGGTCGCCCAGGCGAGCTCGGGGGTGGAAGGACGGTTGCGACGGCATGTCGAAACTGACGTGCGTGCATCATCTCGCCCTCACGGTCACCGATGTCGACCGTAGCGTGCCCTGGTACGTCAGGGTGCTCGACTTCGAAGAGGTCGACAGGCGCGAGGACCCGCACACCGGTGTCCGCAAGGTCGTACTCAGGGCGCCAGGTGACGGGTTCGCCATCGTGCTCGTTCAGCACTCCCGCGTGGAGCGTCCCGCCTTCGACGAACGAAGAACCGGCCTCGACCACGTGGCGTTCAAGGTCGGTTCAAGGGCGGAACTGCAACAGTGGGAACAACGCCTCGCCGAGTACGGCGTCACGTTCACCCCGGCCGCGCCGTCGTTGATCGCCCCCGATTCCGAGGTCGTGGTGTTCCGGGACCCCGACGGAATCCAGCTCGAAGTGTGGGCCGACCGGCAGTGATCAGGCCTGGACGGGTTCGGTGCCGTCGTCGACGGGCCGCTTCATCTCCTGCCGGTAGCGCCAGAACCCGAACGCCGTGCCGACCACGAAGAAGGCGACGCTCCCCCAGACGAACACCGTCTTGAGCCACGGCAACGCGTCGAGCAGCCCGGCCGCGTAGTAGCCGAGCAGCACGAGCGTCGGCACCCACAGCACCGCGCCGAGGGCCGTGGCCAGCGCGAACCGTCGCGAGTCCATGCGAGCCGCTCCCGCGATCAGTGGCGCGAGGGTGCGGACCCACGGGATCCAGCGGGCCGCGACGATCGCGAGGAAGCCCTTCCTGTTGAGGAAGGCTCTCGCGCGTTCGAGGTTCGCCTGGTTCAGCACCTTGCCGCCCCTGCGGGCGATGAACCGGGTCCCCGTCTGTCTCCCGATGTAGTAGCCTACCTGATTGCCGACGATCGCGATCAGTAGCGCCGCCACCGACAGGCCCCACGCGTGCCCTTCGGCGGCGTGCTGGGCCAGCACGACACCTGCCGCGAACAGCAACGAATCGCCGGGAAGGAACAACCCGACGATCAGCGCGCACTCGACGAAAACGAAGCTGAGCACGATGGCCCACACGAGCAATGGGCCCGCTGTCGCGAGCCAGTCAAGGCCCATACCAGCGGCTTCAGCGTGCACAACACTCACGTTCGGCAGAGTACGTGTCATCCTCGGTGCAGTCCTAACCCCGAGGTGTCGGTCGCGGTCTCCGCCAGGTCGGCACGTCACAGGTGTCGGGCAGGGCGGCCCATGCTCGGGTGATGGTGGTTCAGAGGTCGGGGAGCGTGTTCCCCCTCAGTGCTTGAATATCCAACTCGACCTTAACCGTCGTTCCCACCGCCGCGACACCCGCGCGCACCATGGCGTTGTAGTCGATCGCGAAGTCCGAACGGCTCAACTGGGTCTCGGCGTGGAAAGCGGCTCGGACGCCACCCCATGGATCCGGACCGAAACCGCCGTAGCGGAGGTCGAGTTCGATCTCCCTGCGCCTCCCGTGCAGGCTCAACTCGCCGAACAACTGCCATTGCTCGCCGTCGCGCTGCCGCAGCCCTGTGCTGACGAAGCCGATAGTCGGGTACTTCTCGACGTCGAGAAATTCGGCGGAACGGAGGTGGTCGTCGCGCATCTTGATGCCGGTGTCGATGCTCGTCGCTTCGATCTCGGCTCGCACGGACGAGCGTTCGACGGGCCGCTCGACGACGATGCTTCCCGACAGTTCGGGAAACCGCGCCTTTATGCTCGCGATCCCGAGATGACGCGCGGTGACCACGAGCGAGGAGTGCATGGGGTCGATGACCCACGGACCCTCTGGCGGCAGTTCGATCGCCCCGTCCTCTGGGGTGAGCCTGACCTGGCCGATCGATCCCGATCCGTCAGTGGCGACCTGGGTGGTGCGGGCGACCGGCTGGTAGCCGGCCGCCGTCACCACCACCGTGTAGACGCCGGGAGCGAGCGGTTCGGTGAGCACGGCTCCGTTCGCGTCGGCCTGCGAGCGTGCGGCTTGCCGCCCTCTCGGGTCGGTCACCGTCAGCACCGCGTGCTCGACAGCCCAGCCGTCAGCGGAGCGCACGATCCCGGAGATACCGGGCATCAGTACTGCGGTCCGGTCAGGTCGTCGATCGCCTTGTCGTACCCGAGTCGCACGTCGTGCTCTGCCTCGCCGCCATCGAGCCTCACCTCGCTCGCCGCTGGCGGATACCCGCTGGCGACGACCGTGTAGTTGCCGGCTGGCAGATCGCTCACGACGTACCTGCCCGAATCGTCGGTCCTCGCGACCGCCGCGACGTTGCCCTCGGCGTCGAGAACGGTGACGCGGGCGTCTCCGACGACCCGGTCACCCTCGGTGCGAGCAGTGCCGGAGAGCAAGGCCGCGCCGGTCAGTTCGACATCGTGGCTGAGCACTCCGCTGTCGGGGACGGTCAGCGTCACCGCGCAGGGCCGGAACCCTTCGCCGCTGGCCACCAGCGTGTAGCTGCCCGCGCCGACCCCGGTGAACGAGTACCGGCCGTCGTCCTGCGTGATGGCCGCCCCGGTGACCTCGCCCCGGGAATCGGCGAGCGTCACGGTGACGCCGGGCAGTGGGGTTCCTTCCGTCGAGGAGCGGACGAAGCCGGTGACCTCTCCGGAACCGGTCAGCGTGATGTCCAGCCTCGTCGTCGCGCCGTTGTCGTTGACGACGACGCTGGATGCCTGCGGCTGGTAACCGCCTGCCGACACGATCAGCACGTAGGTGCCGGAGCCCGGCGTTTCGACAAGATAACCGCCGTCGGCGAGGCCCGTGCTCCTGCCGACCTGCCTTCCCTTTTGATCGATCAGCGTGAGCGCCGCCGCCGCGACGGCCGACCCGTCCTGCCTTCTGACGTGTCCAGTGATCGATTGCCCAGGGACCCGCGTGGTTTCGACGACTTCGTCCGCGTCACCGAGTCCGGCCACGATCGGCGCGCCGCTCGCGGTGGCCTTGAGCTGACCGTTGCCGTTGTGTTGGGGCAGCGAGTGTCGTCCCGCCGTGACGAGTGCGGGTTCGGTGAGGGCTTCGTCGGCGTCGAGCAGCGCCGCTTCCCTGGCGACCCGGTCCGCTTCGTCGGTCTCCGCGGTTTTCTCGGCAGCGTCGTCGCCGTCGTCGCCGTCGTCAACCAGCGCCTCGCCGCCTTCCATCGGGGACGCCTTCGGGGCACCGTCGGCGAGCGGGATCTCCTTCATGAACAGCAGTACGAGGAACGCGAGCGCGGCGACCCCTGCCCCGATGTAGAACACGAGGTTGATGGAGTCGGTGAACCCGATCAAGAAGGGCTTCGCCTGCTCGATCGGCAGCGCGTTCAGGAACGACGAGTCCTGCATGATGTCGCCGCCTGCCGCGTTCATCGCGGCCGGATCGACGCCTTCGGCCTGGAACGCCGCCGTGATCTTGCCGGTCAGTGTGCTGAACAGGATCGAGAGGAACACCGCGACACCGAGCGTTCCACCGATCTGCCGGAAGAACGTGGCCGACGCGGTGGAAACGCCCATGTCCCTGCGAGGACCGGCGTTCTGCACGGCGATGATCAGGGTCTGCATGCAGCCGCCGAGTCCGAGCCCGATGACGGCCATGAACACGAGCGGTTGCCAGATCGGGCTGTCCCAGCGCACCTGCGCGAACAGCAGCATGCCGATGGTCATGAGCGCCGTACCGACGACAGGGAAGACCTTGTAGCGCCCCGTCCTTGAGGTCAACTGGCCGGACAGCACGGAACCCGACATCACGCCGACCATGAGCGGCAGTGAGAGCAGACCCGCCTCCGTCGGCGTGTAGCCCTGCACGATCTGGAGGTATTGCGGGATCAGCATGATCGAGCCGAACATGGCGACACCGACGATGACACCGCCCGCGATCGCGACGCTGAAGGTCGAGTTGCGGAACAGCCGCAACGGGATCAGCGCCTCGTCCTTCATCTTCCGCTCGATCAGCAGGAACATGACGAGCCCGACTCCGCCGATTCCGTAGCAGAGCAGCGCGGCTTGAGAGCCCCAGCCCCATTCGCGGCCTTGTTCCGCGATCAGCAGCAGCGGGACGAGGCAGACGACGAGCGCGAGCCCGCCCCACCAGTCGATGCGGTGGTCGTGTCGCTGGTGCGGCACGTTGAGCACCTTCGCGACCACGAAGAGGGCGATGATTCCCAGCGGGGCGTTCACGAGAAACACCCAGCGCCAGCCCTCGACGGAAAGGAACGAGTCGAGGCCGGCGAAGAAGCCGCCGAGCACGGGACCGAGCACCGTCGACGTGCCGAAGACGGCGAGGAAGAACCCCTGGTACTTGGCCCTGCGACGAGGCGGAACGATGTCGCCGAGAATCGTCAACGCGAGCGACATCAGGCCACCCGCGCCGAGACCCTGCACGGCGCGGAACGCCGCGAGTTGGTACATGCTCTGCGCGAAGCTACAACCGATCGAACCGACGAGGAAGATCGTGATGGCGGCGAGATAGAACGGCTTGCGGCCGTAGATGTCGGAAAGCTTGCCGTAGATCGGAGTCGCGATGGTCGCCGTGATCAGGTAAGCCGTCGTGATCCACGCCTGAAGGCTGAGGCCGTTCAGGTCGTCGGCGATCGTGCGGATCGCCGTACCGACGATGGTCTGATCGAGCGCGGCGAGGAACATCCCCGTCATCAGTCCGATCAGGATGACCACGATCTGCCGGTGGCTGAGGTTGAAACCCTCTTCCTCAGTGCCATTCGATGCGGACGGTTTGTCCACAGTGGATGTCATGCGTCGTCCCCCTCGGTGTTGCCGTCCCCCGGCGGATCTGTGGAAACCGGAGTGAACCGCTCAAGCTCGCTGTTGAACCTGGCAAGCAGCGCTGTCAGCGAGTCGCGGTCGGCTTCCGGCCATTCGGCGAGCAGCGTCGCGATCCATTGCCCGCGAAGCCGCCGGTTCTCCTCGAAAACCCGGATCCCCTCAGCTGTTGGCGCGAGCAGGCTGGCTCGCCGGTCGCCGGGGTCGGATTGGCGTTCTACGAGACCGTGCTGAACAAGCGAACTGCTTTGCCTGCTGATGGTCGAGATGTCCGAGTGCAAGGCGTCGGCGAGTTTGCTCGCGCGCTGAGGGCCGTCGTTGACGAGGGTGAAGAGAATCGCGTACGCGGCGCGCTCGATGCCGTCGGGGCCGTGCTTGGTCGCCTGCGCTTTCGCGCGGGAGATCGCTCGCATGAAGCGGACCATCTGCTTGCCGAGTTCGTCGGCGACAACCAGTTCCTCGGCTGTCGGCTGATGTCCGGTCGACTCGGCATGCCCGGTCGCAGGTGCCATGAGCAGTTCTTTTCTTTCATCACCAATGTCTTGATTGACCACTACAACTAGTTGTCTTCCGCAAGGATGTCCCTGGGCGGGTGGCCTGCGCAACTCAATTACTTTCGCTGTGGGCGAAGACACGTTGGTTGTCACACGCAAGCATGTAAAGCGGTGTGTCATCACCCGATCACGTTGCGTTCAAGGGCTTCCTGGGCGCGTTAGCGTTGCCCCATGGAAGAGCCTGGCACCGCATTGCTTTCCGACCTGCGCGCCGCTCTCGGCGCCGAAGCCGTCCTCACCGACCCCGACGTGACCGCCGCCTATGCCAGAGACGAGATGCCGCTCGCGCCCTCGGGAAAGCCGCTGGCCGTCGTGCTGCCAGCCGACGTCGCGGGAGTGCGGGCCGTCGTGCGGTGCTGCTCGGCCGCGGGAGTGCCCATCGTGCCGCGCGGCGCGGGAAGCGGGATCAGCGGCGGAGCCAACGCGATCGAGGGCTGCGTCGTTCTGGTCACCACGAAACTCGACCGGATCGTCGAAATCGACGCCGACAACAGGCTGGCCGTCGTCGAGCCTGGCGTCGTCAACCTCAAGCTGAGAGAAGCGGTCGCCGAACACGGCCTCTTCTACGCCCCCGACCCTTCGAGCTTCGACTGGTGCACGATCGGCGGAAACCTCGCCACCAACGCGGGCGGGCTGTGCTGCGTGAAGTACGGGGTGACCGCCGATTCAGTGCTGGGGCTCGACGTCGTACTCGCCGACGGCTCGCTGCTCACGACGGGACGGCGCACCGTCAAGGGAGTCGCGGGCTACGACCTCACCAAGCTGTTCGTCGGCAGTGAGGGAACGCTGGGAGTGATCACCCGCGCGACGCTGGCGTTGCGCCCGCTTCCGCACGCGCCGGGAACTCTCGTCGCCGCGTTCGGTTCCTCGCGCGACGCGGGAGCCGCGGTCAGCGGCGTCGTGAGGGCGGGACTTGTCCCCTCGCTCATGGAGATCATGGACGCGACCACGATCGACGCCGTGCAGCGCCACCTCAACACCGATCTCGGCGCTGGAACCGAAGGCGGCACGCTGTTGCTGTGTCAGTCCGATGTCGGAGGCGAAGCGGCGACGGCCGAACTCGCCGCCATCGCGAAGGTCTGCGAAGCGGCAGGCGCCGAACTGGTTCACGCCACCGACGACTTCGCGGAGGGTGAGCTGCTGATGAAGGCGCGGCGCTCGGTGCACTACGCGATCTCGGCCTACGGGGCGACGATGACCGACGACGTCTGCGTGCCACGCACTCGCATCGCCGAGTTGATCGAGGGCTGCGAGCGGATCAGCGCCGAAGCGGGACTGAAAATCGCGGTGTGCGGGCACGCGGGCGACGGAAACATGCACCCGACCGTTGTTTACGACGCCGCCGTCGAATCCGAATTCGGAAGGGCAAAACGGGCATTCGACGCCATACTGGAGCTCGGACTTTCGCTCGGCGGCACGATTACCGGTGAACACGGCGTCGGCAAGTTCAAACAGGAATGGCTCGAACGCGAACTGGGTCCCATCGGGCTCGACGTGCATCGCAGGCTCAAGAAAGCACTCGACCCCGGAAATCTATTCAATCCGGGGTCGATGTTCTCGCTCGATTGAGCGCGAGATCAGTGCTCCTGCTTGGCCGCCGCCTTCTTTCCCCTGCGGCTCTTGAGGTATTCGAAAAGGATCGGCAGTACGGAAACCAGCACGATCAGGATGAAGATCGCGTCGACGTTCTCCTTGATGAAGGCGATGTTGCCGAGCAGAGCGCCGAGCACGATGAGCCCGGTGGCCCACAGGATCCCGCCGATGATCGTGTACGTGAAGTACTTCTTCGGCTCCATCCTGCCGATACCGGCGATCCAGGTGATGAACGTGCGCACGAACGGAACGAACCTGGCGAGCACGACGGCCTTCGGTCCGTGTTTTTCGAGGAAGGCATGGGTCTTGTCGACGTACTCCTGCTTGAAGAAGCGGGAATCCGGCCTGTTGAACAGCTTCGGGCCGACCTTCCAGCCGATGCCGTAGCCGAGCGCGTTGCCAACGATCGCCGCGACGGTTGCCAGTACGCACACCAGCCACAGTGGTGCTTCGAGACTTCCGTTCGCCACGAAAAGACCGGCGGTGAACAGTAATGAATCACCGGGAAGCACGGGAAAGATGCAGCTTTCGACAAAAAGGATCAGGCACAGCACCGCAATGACGGCTGGACCAAGGCCGGAGAGCAGATGCTCCGGATTGAGCCAATCCGGCATGATCGACATTTCGGCTGGTGTCTGCGCAAGCATCACGATGCTCAAGGTACAGGGTCGAACTGTGCGCCCTCAGCGACCTCACACCAATGTCAAAAGCCCGACGACGGCTCCAGCGGCAAGGCCGAGTAGCACTGTCAGCAAGACAATCCAGCGCAAAGCGAGTGGTTCGTCGCGCGTTTCCGCCTTGCCGTCTTTATCCGATTGGGTGGTAATTGCCCGCGGTTGTTCGGCCGCCAATGCGTCGAGTGCCGCGCGTTCCCTTTCGAGCGAACCCTCACCCGCGCCGGACAGCAGACCGTAACCACCAGGTGTCTCGACAACGGGTGGCAGGCTCGGCGCGGCCTGCGGTTCCCACCGGGTCGCCGCCTTCTGCTGCGGTGGCGCATGCCTCGCCTGCGCCCGCAGTGCCTCGGCGAGCAGCCGCTCCGGATCGTCGCTCATTGCTTCCCAGAGTAGTCGTCCCGCAGTAGCGGTCCGAACTGTCCGGTGAGCCAATCACCGAGTGCCCTGCTCATCGAGTCCGCGAGAAACGCCGATACCGCTGCCTGCGCGAGCGGTCGCAGCCTGCCGACCTTGTCGGTCAGCCCCGGCACCTCGCTGTCGTCGAGGCGGCCGTGCCGTCCGTTGCCGCCGGGTGAAGGAAGTACGTGGCTGTCGACCATGTCGACGAAAACGGCGGCCAGCTGGTCGGTCTGGTGTTTCGCCTGCTCGGCGATACCCAGGACGGCCTCGACGGGAATCCCGGCCGCGATGAGCTGTCGACCGGTGTGCAGTAGCCGGGGACTGAGCACGAGCACGTGATCGCCGTCGATACGGAAGACGCCGATCCTTGCCAGCCGGTCGAGGGTCTCCGCATTCACCTGCGCGCCGAACTCCGCGGCGAGGTCGGCGAGTGGGATGCGCTCGGGTGCCTCGTCCGTCCACGGCTCGGTGAGCACGCGTTCGAGGCCGAGGAGGTGTTCGAGATCGCGGCCCGTCTGCCAGGTGGTGATCATTTCCCTGATCTGCGCGAAGGAGTACTGGCGCTTGAGCAGGCCAAGGATGAGTCGCAGTCTGGCGAGATGTGCCTCCGTGTACACGGCGACCCTTCCCCTGCGCAAAGGAGGGGGAAGCAGGTCCCTGTCCTGGTAGACCCGCACGTTTCCGACCGTCGTGCCCGCGGTGCGGGCGAGCTCGTCGACGCGGTACTCCGCCACCCAGCAGAGTCTAGTGGTCGCGGCGAGTTACCCATTCCCCGCGCCGCAATACCCCGGTTGGGCAAAGATCATCACCGAGAAGTACGAGGTCCGCGAACAAACCAGGACCCAGAGAACCGGTCCTGCCCTCGATGCCGAGCAGTTCGGCCGGATGAGTGGATGTCGCGTGAACGGCGGCCTCGATGCTCAGCCCCGCACCCGCGACGAGATTGCGGAACGCGGCATCCATGGTCAGCGTGCTGCCGGCGAGGGTGCCGGCGCCCGCGAGCGTCGCGACCCCGTCGTCGACGTCGACTTCCAGCTTGCCGAGTGTGTAGGTGCCGTCGGCGGCGTCCGTGGCCGACATCGCGTCGGTGATGAGCACGGTTCGCCCCTTGCCGGCATGTTTCGCGGCAAGTCTGAGCACCGTCGGGTGCACGTGGACGAGGTCGCAGATCAGCTCGACGGTGACCCGCTCGTCGTCGAGCAGCACGCCGATGGGCCCTGGCTCGCGATGATGCAGCGGTCGCATGCCGTTGAACAGGTGGGTCGCCATGGTGGCACCAGCGTCGATGGCAGGCCGGATCTGTGCCTCGACGCCGTCGGTGTGCCCGATGGCCGCGATTACACCCGCCTCCGCGAACTGGCGGACGGCCTTGATGCCACCCGCGAGTTCCGGGGCGAGGGTGACCATCGAGACCCGGCCCTTGCCGGCTTCGAGCAGGAGATCGACGGTGCCGCTGTCCGGTTCCCTGAGCGCAGCGGGGTCGTGAGCACCGCAGCGGGCATTCGCGATGAAAGGACCTTCGAGGTGAATCCCGGCGAGTTCGCCGTCGGCGACGAGTTCGGCAAGCGTGTTCAGTTGCCCGGTCAGTACGGGTAGCGGATTCGAGACGAGGCTGGCCAGCATGGTCGTCGTGCCGTGACGGCGATGGGTCGCGATGGCGGTCGCGGCCTCGTCGCCGTCGAACGTCGAGAACGATCCGCCGCCACCGCCATGGCAGTGCAGGTCGATGAATCCTGGTACGACCAGCGCGCCATCGAGGTCGATGTGCTCGCCGGGCGGCGGGGTCCCCGTGCCGAGTGCCGTGATCAGCTCGCCGGAGACCGCGAGCCAGCCGTCGTCGAGCACGCCCTGCGGGGAGGCCACCCTGCCACCCGTGAGCACGAAGTCGTTGGCGCGGTTCACGAACACATCATATTGGTCCAGACCAGAATGTTGGCAACTCACGGAATCCGGGATCCGGCGGCCATTCAGTTTCTGCCGTCGTGCATCGCTCTCTGCAAGGCTTCGAGTGCGCGACTGGCGGTCGATTTGACCGTGCCCTTTGAAATACCGGCGGCTTCGGAGATCTCCGCTTCGGAGAGCCCGCCGTAGTAGCGGAGTACCAGCACCTCGCGTTGCCGTGGCGGCAGCTTCGACAGCGCGTTGACGACGGCCTGATGTTCGGTCGACAACATCGCGAGGCTTTCAGCCGAGCGCGCGTTCACGGCGTGTGGCGGCACGTACTCGCGGGCGGTCTTCCTGCGACGAAGCACGCTGCGCGAACCGTTGACGACAGCGGTGCGAAGGTAGCCGACCGCGGCTTGGGCGTCCCTCAGCCTTCCCCAGTTGCGGTGCAGGCCGGTGAATGCCTCCTGCACGACGTCCTCGGCTGTCGCCGGTTCGTCCACCAGCAGAATGGCCAGTCTCACCAGCCGCATGCGGTGTTGCCGGTAAAGATCCTCAAGTGTGAGCGGCCCAGCCTGCTGAGGTGGCTTGGCCGGCGCGTCCAGCGTGCGTAGATGGCTCAGCGTCTGTTCGACGCTGCTCGCGGAGTTGCGCTGCCGCATGGGCTCGGCGCTGCCCTGCATCAAAACCTGCCCATCGTTGACGGCGTCCTTCGAGCCCCCCAGGACTCACGCGCACACAGCGTATCCCCTCCGCTGGGCATTACCCAGGGCTCTTGCCCCGGTACTGGCGACCGATACGGTGCGCCGAGGAGACACACCGCGCTCGGCTTGGAGGACGCATGGCCTGGTTCGTCGTCGAAACCCGGTACGTACAAGAAAAGTTCGGTGAGGTGCGGCCACGGCATCGCGAGTACCTCACCGCACTCGCCGAGCAGGGCGTCGTTGCCGTCGCCGGACCGCTGGACAACGATATCGGTGGGCTCACGCTCTACCAGGCGCAGGACAGGGAAGAACTGCAACGGCTGCTCGACGCCGACCCGTACCACCTCGAAGGCGCGCTCGCGGAACGTACCGTGCGCGAGTTCAAGCCGGTGGTCGGCGCCTGGGTGCCAGGAACATGACGAAACGGCCGGCGTGCCAGTGAACTGGAACACGCCGACCGTCGAACATGGCGAGCATCGTCACTCGGCGTGCACGATGACCCCGCGCACGTTCTTGCCGTCCCTCAGGTCCTGGTAGCCCTCGTTGACCTGGTCAAGGGTGTACTTCGTGGTGACGAGCTCATCGAGCTTGAGCTTGCCCGCGTCGTAGAGCCGCAGCAGTTTGACGATGTCGTACTGCGGGTTCGCCGAGCCGAACAGCGTTCCCTTGATCGTCTTCTCGAACAGGGTCAGCACCCCGCCCGAGACGTGCACCGTCAGCTTTTCCGGGTTCGCCAGTCCGGTGACGACCACCGTTCCGCCCTTGCCTACGACGTTGAACGCGTCGGTGACCACCTGCTCGTCGACGGTGCCGACGGTGATCAGCGCCTGGTCGGCCATCTGGCCCCACGTCAGTTCGGCGACCTGCTGGGCTGCTTCGTCGGCCGTGGCGAACGCGTGGGTCGCGCCGAGCTTCATCGCGGCCTCCCGCTTGAACTCGATCGGATCGACCACCACGACGTTCTTGGCTCCGGCGTGCGCCGCGCCCTGCACGGCGTTGATGCCGATGCCGCCGATTCCGTAAACCACGGTGGTGTCACCCGCGCGCACCCCGCCCGAGTAGTTGGCCGTCGCCCATCCGGTCGGAACCCCGCAACCGACCAGCACCGCCGTCTCCAGCGGCAGCCATTCGTCGACCTTCACCACGGAGTGCTCCGAGATCGTCGAACGCTCCGAGAAGGTGCCGAGCATGCACATCGCGCCGAAATCGGTCCCTGAGGAATGGAATCGGAACGTTCCGTCAGGCATGTGGCCGTCGAGGATCGTCGCTCCCATGTCGCACAGGTTCGACCTGCCCGTCGCGCAGTAACGGCACCGGCCGCAGTTTGGAATGAAGCTGCACACGACGTGGTCGCCGGGCGCGACCTTGGTGACGCCCGGGCCGACCTCCTCGATGATGCCCGCGCCCTCGTGGCCGCCGATGATGGGGAAACGCGGCGCGAGGTCGCCGTCGATGAGGTGCAGATCGGAGTGGCACAGCCCTGCCGCCGTGTACTTGATCAGTACCTCGCCGGGGCCAGGGCCGTCCAGGTCGAGTTCGAGAATCTCAAAAGGCTTGCCCGCATCGAAAAGTACTGCCGCCTTGGTCTTCACGGCTCCTCCTCACGTGCACCATTGCTACGTCGGTTGAACCGATTGTCGGCCGGGGACGCCGACGGCGGCTGTGCAAATCCTGCACACCGGGACCGCCGTCAGTGGGCGATCCGCAGCGCCCTCATCCGGTTGTAAAGGGTCGACCGGCTGATCCCCAGTTGCCTCGCCGCGTGCACCTTGTTGCCGCCGACCGCGCTCAGCGCCTTGGTGATCGCGTCGTGCTCGGCCTGCTCCCATCCGCTCAGGTGAGGTGCCGCCGCGCTGACCCGGCAGCTCGGAGCGAGATCGCGGGCCGTGATGTCGCCGACCGAGCGGCGGCTGACCGCCTCGGCCAGCACCGATTCGAGCTCCCGCAGGTTGCCCTGCCACGGCTGAGCGGCGAGCAGTTCGAGAGCACCCGCCGTCAGCCGCAGCGAGCTGCCGTGGCCCCGCAGCAGAGTGCGGGCCAGCTCGGGGATGTCCTTGCGGCGCTCACGCAACGGCGGCAGCTCGACCCTGCGGTGCATCCGGGACGCGAGCGCCGCGTGTTCGCCGTGCAGTTCGGCGAACGGGCCGCTGGTGAGCGCGACCCACGCGGGTGAGTTGTCCAGCAGCCGGGACACCCTCGCGGCCAGCACGGAAGGCAACAGGTGAATGCCCGCGATGGCGACGAGTCCCTGCTGCTTGACGGTGAGCTCGCTGAGTCGTTCGCACCACGTGGCCTCGCCGAGCGTCGGTACGTCCGAGGCGGCCAGCGTTGCCACCGATGCCTGCCCGGCGAGCACCTCGGTCGCTGCCGTGCGGCCGGTGCCCGGTTCGCCGCAGATGAGGACCCGCCTGCGGGCGGGGGTACTCCGGCGCAGCCGGTCGGCCACGCCCGCGGGAAGCACTCCGTCGATCGCCCGGCGCCGGAACTCCGTCGAGTTTCGCGGCCTCACCGGTGCCAATTCGAACAGCATGCCCGCGTTGACCGAAACGGCTTCCATGCGGACCTCGACCTCGGTGCCCGACGTCAGGCGCAGTCGGCGCACACCTCGCATCGTGCTGCTGACGTCGCGCAACAGAGGGTGATCGCAGGGGTCGACGAGGTCGACGGCCGCGCTGTTGGCGAGTACGACGTCCTCGCCGAGCGCCAGTACGGCGGTCGAACGGTGCTGAGCGGCCTGGAACGCGGCGAGCAGTCGTTGCTGGGCCTGGTTGGAGCCGTCGACGAGGCGCTGTTCGATGTCGGCGACCGCGTGCACGAGGAAGGGCGCGAGCAGCGGATTGGTGGCGTCGACGGGGCCGGTGATGTCGAGGACGCCTTCGAGCCGTCGCGTGGCGGGGTGGACGATCGGGTGCCCGTAGCAGGTGAACCGCTTCAATGCGTCGAGGTAGTGCTCCTCGCCGTGAACGGCGACGCCGCGACGGGTCTCGAAGGGGGTGGCCAGCGAGTTCGTGCCGCTGGTTTCCTCGGTGAAGAGGGAACCGGGTACGGCGCTGACACTGTCGAGCACCCGCTCGGCGGACGTGCTGCCAAAACGGCGGGCGACGATCCGGCAATCGCGATCGGCGAGCACGAGGCAGAGTCCGGTGCCTTCGAGGTGCCTCGCGGTCTCGTCGAGAACGGGTGTCGCGGCGCGCAGCAGCCTGCTTCGCGGGTCGACGTCGCGTACCGCGAGGCGGTCGGCTGGGCTGGTCGGTTTCAAGCCGCTGAGTTCGGCTCGCCGCCAGGACTGTGCGATCTCGGGACGTAGCTTCACAGCGCACTCCTCATTGAGTGATCTACGTCATCATGGCAGCCGAGTAGGTCGGGTTGAACCCCTCGATCGCGAGTCCCCCGCCCAGCCCGTCGAGATCCGCGCTCACGTCGCCGAGTTCCGCGTTCGGGCTACCGAGATCCGCGCTCGGGCCGGTGAGATGCGCGTTCGCGGGTCCGGGGACCGTTCCTGCCGTGCCTGTCTCGAACTCGCGGTCGCGTCGAGCGGCGTGCTCGGGGAAATTCGCTTTCTTATCGAAGGGCCTTCGGCGGACCTAACTGTGAGAGTGCCGGGCCGGTAAGGGAGGTCCGGTCGGGACGTTCACGGTCTCGGAGGGAGTCCCATTGGCCGAACGAACGCGGCCCTCGACGTCGACGGATCAACCGAGGTCACCACGGCAGGGTGTCGCACTCGCGATTCTCTTGACCTGCCAGCTCATGCTCATCGTCGACCTGACGGTCATGAATGTCGCGTTGCCGCACATCGAGCGCGAACTCGGGTTCTCACCCACGGGACTGGCCTGGGTCATCAACGCTTACACGCTGCCCTTCGGTGGGTTTCTCCTGCTCGGTGGCAGGGCGGGCGACTGGTTCGGACAGCGAAGAGTCTTCCTGCTCGGCGTCGTCGCCTTCACCCTGTCGTCGCTGCTGGGTGGGCTGGCCGATTCGGCCGAAATGCTGATAGCCGCGAGGGCGCTCCAGGGGGTCGGTGCCGCGGCCGCCGGTCCCAACACACTCGCGCTTGTCGCTGGTGTGTTCGTGGAACCGCGCTCGAAGGCTCGGGCGCTCGGACTTTCCGCCGTGGTCGCGAGTGGAGGGTTCGGGCTGGGGCTCGTCATGGGAGGTCTGCTCACCGAGTGGTTCTCCTGGCGCGCGGTGCTGTTCATCAACGTCCCGATCGGCGTGCTGATCGCGGTGTCGGTCCGGCGTTTCGTCGGTGAATCCCTCCGTCGCCCCAATCGTCTCGACGTGGCCGGCGCCCTCACCGCCGTGGGAGGGGCCGGGGCGGTCGTCTACGGGTTCATCAGGGTGGCTGAGCAGGGATGGGGCGTGGTTGACGGCATCGGCTGTATCGTCGCCGGACTCCTGCTCATGGTGGTTTTCGTGTTCGTAGAAGCCAGGATCCGGATGCCCCTGATGCCACTGTGGCTGTTCGGCGAGCGCAATCGGGCAGGGGCGTTCCTGAATTTCTTCCTCGGACCGATGATCACGATCTCGACGTTCTTCTTCCTGACCCAGTTCATGCAGACCGTTCTCGATTACAGCGCGCTGATGACCGGACTCGCGTTCCTGCCCATGGCCTGCTCGATCTTCGTCATGGCCCGGTTGATGCCGATGCTGCTCGAACGATGGGGTCCGAAGCCGCTGGTGCTTGTCGGTGCGGTACTGCTGGTGGCCGGGCTGCTCTGGCTCATAGGGCTCTCCTCCGGCGACACCTACTTCACGGGGCTGTTCGGCCCGTTGGTGTTGGTCGGCCTCGGCGGCGGCGTCGGATTTTCCCCGCTTGTCGTCGTGATCATGACCACGGTCGGGCAGGAGGACGCCGGGGTCGCGGGCGGTGTTCTTCAGACGATGCAGCAGCTCGGTGCGGCGGTTGGGCTCGCTCTGCTGGTCACCATCGCCACCATGATGGGAGGTGCCAGAGGCGGGCTCGGGCACGCCGCCTTCATCAAGGGCATGTCGAGCGCGTTCGTCGCCGCCGCCGTTCTGGCCGCCATGACGTTCGCCGTGGGATTGACCTTCCGCGGGCGAGCTGGGTGAGTGGGCAGACCCGGCGGCTACTTCGTCGCGGCTCGTCCTCCGTGGCCGGTGAGCGCGGCCTCGCGGGCGCCCCTCGTCTCGATGTCCCGCAGTGCCGCCCTGTCGGCCGAGGGCACCCTGCTTCGCGCGCCGATTTCCACGATCGGCGGCAGGAAGGCCCTGATCAGTTTCAACGCACCGACCCAGCGCGGTACGTGGATGGTCCTCGCCCTTCGCCGCACTCCGGCTTCGAGGCAATCGAGCGCGACGTCGAGTGGATACGTCTTGCCGATGAGTCCGGGCATGCCCGCGCGAAGCTTGCCGAAGACGGGATGCGCGTCGGCGCTCTCGACGAGGTCGGTCTTGATCCACGTCGGGTGCGCGACGCCGACCTTGACGCCGAGGTGGGCTACTTCGGCGCGCAGGCTGTTGCAGAACGCCTCCACCCCCGCTTTCGCCGCGGCGTAGTTGGCCATGCCCGGCGCGTGAGTGATGGCGGCGAGCGAGGAGATCGCCAGCAGGTAGCCCTTGCGTTCGACGACGTGCGGCATGGCGACGCGGAAGGTTCGCCACACGCCGAGCAGGTCGACCTCGATCACCTTTTCGAAGGCCGCGGGGTCGACGGAACGAACGAATCCGGTGGTGGCTATGCCCGCGTTGGCGATGACGATGTCGATGCCGCCGAAGTGTTCGACGACGCCCTCGGTCGCTCTTTCCAGATCGCTCCAGCTCGTGACGTCGGCTTCCCACGAGTGCGCCGCGTTTCCGATCCGCTCGGCGACCTTGCGCTGTTCGGCCGCCTCGATGCCGACGAGCGCGACCTTGGCGCCTGCCGCGGCGAGTCGTTCCGCCAGCCCGGCTCCAATGCCGCGAGCGGCTCCGGTGATGAGTACGACCTTGCCTTTGACTTTGCCGCCGGTCAGGAACGCCATTGGTGCCTCCTCGGTCTGCCTTGAGCAGACCGTACCGCAACTTACTCCCAGTAGGCTACTGGTTGGTAGGTACTTCTCGCGTTGTCCAAACAGGACAGCCGGGAATGCGGGGAAGGGGTGACTTTGTTGGCACAGCCATGGCTGTGAATCTCGGGAAGATCGGAATCTGGCGGGGCGCCCCAGGGCTCAACCCCGACCTCGCCGTCGAAGTGGAGAAGCTCGGTTACGGAGCCATCTGGATCGGCGGGTCACCGGGTGCCGAGCTGAGACTCGCCGAGGATCTGCTCGACGCGACTAGCACGATCGCGGTCGCCACCGGAATCGTCAACATGTGGAACAGCGACGCCGCGACGGTGGGCGCCTCGTACAAGCGCATCGCGGCGCGGCATCCGGGCCGGTTCCTGCTGGGCGTCGGCATCGGACACCCCGAGGCGACCCAGATCTACCAGAAGCCCTACGAGAAGATCGTGTCCTATCTCGACGAGCTCGACGAGGCGGGTGTTCCGGTCGAGGAAATGGCACTCGCCGCGCTCGGGCCCAAGGTGTTGCGGCTTGCCGCCGAGCGGACCGCCGGTGCGCACCCTTACCTCACGACGCCGGAGCACACTCGCCAGGCAAGGGACATCCTCGGCGACGGCGTCCTGCTGGCGCCTGAGCAGAAGGTGGTGTTCGACACCGATCCCGAGCGGGCGCGCGCGGTGGCGAGGCCGGCCATCGAGAATCCGTATCTGCATCTCGTCAACTATGTGAACAACCTCAAGCGGTTGGGCTGGAAGGACGAGGACATCGCCGACGGCGGTAGTGATCAGCTCATCGACGCGCTCGGCATCCACGGCGACGCGAAGACCGTCGCCGAGGGAGTGACCGCCCACCTCGACGCCGGTGCCGATCACGTGTGCGTCCAGGTGCTCAGCGCGGGCGACGACCCGTTGCCCGGATACCGGCAGCTCGCGGACATTCTTCTCTGACCAGCGGCGAACGTCACCTCGGCATTCGGCGCACGCGGTCCGATGTGCGCCGAATGCGGCAAAGGTGGCGTTCGCTGCACGGCAGGGCGTCGTCGTGGACCGGCCTCGTAGGATGCGGGGCAAGTAGCGCCCCGAGCCTGCGGCACGAGCAGGACACCGCTGAGGAGGACAACGATGCCCATCGCCACCCCCGAGGTCTACGCTGAAATGCTGGACAGGGCCAAGGCGAACGAGTTCGCGTATCCCGCCATCAACGTGACCTCGTCGGAGACCCTGAACGCCGCGTTGAGGGGCTTCGCGGAAGCCGAGAGCGACGGGATCATCCAGTTCTCGACGGGTGGTGCCGAGTTCGCGTCGGGGCAGAAGGTCAAGGACATGGTCACCGGTGCGGCGGCGCTCGCGGAGTTCGCGCACGTCGTCGCCGCGAAGTACCCGATCAACGTCGCGCTGCACACCGACCACTGCCCCAAGGACAAGCTCGACGGCTTCGTCAGGCCGCTGCTGGAGATTTCGCAGGAGCGCGTCGACAGGGGTGAGAACCCGCTCTTCCAGTCCCACATGTGGGACGGCTCGGCCATCGACCTCGACGAGAACCTGTCGATCGCGACCGAGCTGCTGGCGAAGTCCGCGGCGGCCAAGATCATCCTTGAGGTCGAGATCGGCGTCGTCGGCGGCGAGGAAGACGGTGTCGCCAACGAGATCAACGAAAAGCTCTACACGGCCGAGGGCGACTTCGTGAAGACCATCGACGCGCTCGGCGCGGGTGAGAAGGGCCGGTACCTGCTCGCCGCGACGTTCGGCAACGTGCACGGCGCCTACAAGCCGGGCGCTGTGCAGTTGCGTCCGGACGTGCTCAAGCGCGGTCAGCAGGTCGCATCGGAGAAGCTCGGCCTCGCCGAGGGATCGAAGCCGTTCGAACTCGTCTTCCACGGCGGCTCCGGATCGCTGCTTGAGGAGATCCACGAGGCGCTGTCCTACGGCGTCGTGAAGATGAACGTCGACACCGACACCCAGTACGCGTTCACCCGGCCTATCGCCGATCACATGTTCAAGAACTACGACGGCGTGCTCAAGATCGACGGTGAGGTCGGCAACAAGAAGACCTACGACCCGCGCAGCTACCTCAAGGCGGCCGAGGGTGCCATGGCAACTCGCGTCGTCGAGGCGGCCGAGAACCTCAAGTCGGCGGGCAAGAAGCTCTGACGTACCTCCGTGCCGGCACCGCGGCTTCGAGCGGTGCCGGCACGGCAAAAGCCGAGTCCTTGATGGCCTGAATGGGCTGTGCGAAGTGGAGGCGGGAATCGAAGATGATGCCGAAGCGACTCGTCGCCGCCGTTCTCGTGGCAGCACTGGTACTAGGCGGCAGCAGCGTGCTGATTGCTCTCATCCTGTGAGGGCAGGCGAGGGCGAGTGCTGCACAATGGCGGCATGACTCACGGCAACCTCCTCGAACCGGAAGCCACCAAACTGCCAGAGCGGCCGGAGCCACAGGCAGCGCTCGACGCGGGTACGGATCCGGCAGAGGTCGCTGCCGAACACCCCGACTTCAGCGCCACGTGGGCCGCGCTCGGCGAGCGTGCGCTCGGCGAGGACGAGGTCGTCGCGGCCTACGCCTACGCCCGCACCGGTTACCACAGGGGCCTTGATCAGCTCCGGCGTGCGGGCTGGAAGGGCTTCGGTCCCGTCCCGTGGGCGCACGGGCCCAACCAGGGCTTCCTGAGGTCGCTCGCCGTTCTCGCGAAGGCCGCGGGCCGGATCGGCGAGACCGAGGAATACGAACGCTGCAAGCAGTTCATCATCGACTCCGACCCCGCCGCGGCCCAAGCCACCGGCCTGGCCTAACAGGACAGCGAGTTCCGCGCTCAGGACAGCGAAATCTGCGTCTGGGTATCCGAGATCCGCATTCGTGGCTTTCGGAGTCTGGTCCTGCTCAGACGAGTCGTACGGTCGCGAAGCCGAGCCTGACAACCTGGGTTGGCGGGCGAGCGTGGGCACGCGCGGCATTCGTCAGCGGACGCGCGTGCCGGTGCGAGACGGATACTCGTCGTCGGAGGCACTCTGTTGCCGACGCGGGCGGCCGACCATGTTGTCCGCCGTCGCCAAACCCAGGGGCCGGTGCGGATCTCGCGTGCCTGGGCGCGGATCTCGGCGTCCCGAGTGCGGGACTCGCGGGCTCAGCAGGTTTCGAGCATCTCGGTGAGCGCGACTTTTTCGGCATCGTTGACGGTCAGCTCCCACTTGTGCTTGACGCTGATCCACATGCTCGCGTAGGTGCACCAGTAGGACTCGGCAGGCGGTTTCCACGCCTCCGGTGACTGGTCGCCCTTCTCTTGGTTGACGTTGTCGGTGACGGCGATGAGCTGCGCGTCGGTGAGGTCGTTGGCGAACTGCTCGCGCTGCGCGGTGGTCCATTCGTCGGCGCCGGTCCGGTAGGCGTTGGCGAGTGGCACGACGTGGTCGATGTCGACGTCGGACGGTTCGGTCCAGGTTTCGTCGTCGTAGGGGCTGTGCCAGCTACCTGACGTCGGGTAGCAGTCGGTTCCCGTTTCCACCCCGGTTCCGTCGCGCTTGAGCACGGCTTCCCTGGTGTTGCAGTTGTCGCCCTGGTCGCTCCAGTGCGGGAAGAGGTCCCTGTCGTAGCCGTCCATCGAGCCGTCGGGAGCGACGGCGAGTTCGGCGAGCTGGGCCTGCGCGGTGGTCTCGTCGGGGATGTTCGGCGGTTCGGCCGAGGCGACGTTGGTCACTCCCGCGGTGAGCAGCAGGGCCGAGCCGATGGCGGTCAGAGCATGACGGAACGTGCGTTGGCTGGTCACGACGTCGCCTCTCTCCGGAGTTGGGAACTTTCCGACTGTGACGGAGAAAGGTGACGCGATCAACACTTTCGCGTTAACGGGAGGGCAGAACCAGACGTAAGTCGTGGGTGTGCCGGTACCAGGTCCAGCGCTGCATCGGTCGCGGGTAGGCGACGCCGTCGGACAACGGCGACAGCGGCGTGCCGCCGAACTGGAACGCTCTGCCCCTGAACGTTTCCTTGCGGCGGAACAGCGTCCCCCTGGTGATGGTCACCACGAGTCCTTCGGTGTCGGGCCGGACCACGACGGAGGAGGCTTCTCCCCTGAACGCGACCGAATCGTCGCAATAGGCGACACCACGTGGTTGTTCGAGTACTCCGCGTCCAAGCAACACGCCGCCGGCGTCGTCTCTCACGAGCGGCACCGACCCTGCCGATCCGGTCAGCGCGAGGTCCATCGCCGCCGCGGGATCAGCGGGGAGCTTCCAGATCGCGGCGACCGTCGATCGTCCGCCCACCGGGACGTAGCCGACCCGCGTCGTGCCGAGTTTGTCCTTGCGCAGCAAGCGAAGTACGACGGCGGCGAGGTCGGCGTCCGTTCCGGCGACGACCAGTTCCGCGGTGAGCAACGGGTCGACCTCTGCCTTGCCCGGCCTGCTCGGCAAGGCGTGTAATCGCACGCCTTCGGGAACCACTAGCGACTCGGCCGCCTCTCCGCAAGCCAGCACCACTCCGCGCACGTAACACTCCTCGGTTAGGCTCATGCACCGGCATTTCTCAGCGCCAAATCAGTGCCAATTAGTCCTGCCGTCGAATACCAGGAGTGTCACATGCCGGCCATCGTGCTCATCGGAGCCCAGTGGGGAGACGAAGGCAAGGGCAAGGCCACCGACCTGCTCGGCGACCGTGTCCAGTGGGTTGTTCGCTACCAGGGCGGCAACAACGCGGGGCACACCGTCGTCCTGCCCGACGGTCAGGACTTCGCCCTCCACCTCATCCCGTCCGGCATCCTCACGCCGGGGGTGACGAACGTGATCGGCAACGGTGTCGTCGTCGACCCCGGCGTGCTGCTCGACGAGCTGGCCGGTATCGAGGAGCGGGGTGTCGACACCGAGCGCCTGCTGATCTCGGCCGACGCGCACTTGATCATGCCCTACCACGTGGAGATCGATAAGGTCACCGAGCGCTACCTCGGCGCGAAGCGGATCGGCACGACCGGTCGTGGCATCGGGCCCTGCTACCAGGACAAGGTCGCGCGCGTCGGGGTCAGGGTCCAGGACCTGCTCGACGAGAAGATCCTGCGGCAGAAGGTCGAGGCCGCGCTGGAGTTCAAGAATCAGGTGCTCGTCAAGGTCTACAACCGCAAGGCGCTCGACCCCGACGAGGTCACCGACACCGTGCTTGAGCAAGGCGAGCGGTTCGCACATCGCATCGCCGACACCAGGCTGCTGCTCAACAAGGCCCTTGAGGCGGGAGAGACCGTCCTGCTCGAAGGCTCGCAGGGCACGCTGCTCGACGTCGATCACGGCACCTACCCGTTCGTGACGTCGTCCAACCCGACCTCGGGTGGAGCGAGCGTCGGTTCCGGCATCGGCCCTGGCCGCATCACCACGGTGCTCGGCATCCTCAAGGCGTACACCACGAGGGTCGGTTCCGGCCCCTTCCCCACCGAACTGCACGATGAGGCAGGCGAGAACCTTCGCAAGGCCGGTGGCGAGTTCGGGGTCACGACGGGCCGTTCGCGGCGCACCGGCTGGTTCGACGCGGTCATCGGCCGCTACGCGGTGCGGGTCAACGGCATCACCGATTACTTCCTCACGAAGCTCGACGTGCTTTCCGGGCTTGAGCGGGTCCCGGTGTGTGTCGGCTACGAGGTCGACGGTTTCCGCACGGACGACATGCCGATGACGCAGACCGACGTTCACCACGCCGTCCCGGTCTACGAGGAGTTGCCGGGCTGGTGGGAGGACATCAGCCAGTGCCGCACGTTCGAGGAACTGCCTGCCAACGCACGGGCTTACGTCGAGCGGCTTGAGGAACTCGTCGGCGCCAGGGTTTCCGCCATCGGCGTCGGTCCCGGCAGGGAGCAGACGATCGTTCGCCACGAGTTCGTGTAGCGATCCGACTGGTCCTTTGTGGAGGGTTGGTTCAGCGGGCCGAGGCGTACTCGGCTTCGGTGGTCAGCGACCGTGCGCGTTGGTCGAGTGCCGTCAGTGCCGCCGCGACGGCGGGTGTGCTCCTGCCGCCTCGGCGGCATCGCCGCGACGCTCACGCTCCTGACCATCACGGCATGGACCCCGCACGCATCCGCGTTCGCCGTCTACCAGCTCAGCAGAAACCGGCTCCCACCACGAGCGGCCGTCATGTTGTTGGCGTGGCGGGTGTACGTGGTCAAGAGTTCGCCACGTGAGTGGGCGTTTTCCTGCGGGGCAGGCTGTCTATGCGTCGCCCTGCGGGAATGGAAGTCTTCACACGTCTTACCCGCGAAGGAGCGCCACACCGTGGCTGAGTGGTTGACGAGCCCGCAATCGATCCAGGTTTCTCGAGAGAGAATCCTGCACGATGCGACGATCGAGTGGCATCTGACGGAGGACTACGGTTGGGCGGTGTCGATCGTGTGTCCGGCGTTCGGCACGGCCCTGGCAGAAGCAGATGACGCGTTCGAGGCCCTTTGTCTCGTGCGCGAGCAACTGGAGCCTTATGGGTGGCGGATCGGGGTCGCTGGAGCGCAGGTAGACGTGTGGCCGAGCGGCATGGCCCGGGACCAGGGCGGCGGCCAGGTCGCCTACCGGTTCGGAACTCCGGATACCGTGGAGGTGTTCGAACCGGTGAGTCCTGCCACGGTCACGACGGTGGCGGTACAGAAAGCGGCAGCGGACGTCAACTACGGTGGGAACATGCGCGGGAAACCGAAGATCTGAACGCGCAGCGCACGTCCGATGGCGGGCCTCACCATGAGGGAAGTCCTCCTACCGCGGCGGAGCCATATCTTCCATCGGATGGGTCGAGCAGGGTGACCCTGATCGACGATGTTCGACCGTACCCGGATCAGACCCAGTCGATAGCGAACTCTTCATGCAGCCGAGTCCGGCTCGACTCCACCCTTGAGGAACTTACCAACGAGTTCGTGGCGATAGCGGTTCGCAAGGGACTTTTCGAGCTGAGGCTCGACTTGCTCCGGATCGGCTCCGTGTGTCTTCAAGAGTTCAAAGATGCGAGTGAGGTCATCGACCAGTTCAGGAGTGAGGGGTTTTCCGTCGGACAGTTCGGGCTTCTCGTCATTGCGCCTGGGCAGCACGTCGTGCGCCGCAAGCACCGCTCGTCCGAGCGGAGTCGCTCCCAAAGAATCCACAGCCGTAGCGTCAGCGCCCGCCTCGATGAGCGCGACGAGCATCTCGAACGCTTCATCGCTCTTCGCGGTCTCAGCGATCAGCCACACCTGCTCCGATGCCGCATTGAATGTCCGACGTGACCAGCGCGAGCGCATCACCGCCGCCACCGCGGCGTCATGAAAAACAGACCTCGACCACCCAGTCGGCGACTTCACGTCGACGAAGCGGGGGTCGCTCCCCTTCTCCAGCAGAAACCTCGCGATGCCAAACCGACCTGTGCGGATCGCCACCTGTAGCGCAGACTGGCCGACATACTTCTTCGGCGACCCCGAGGCGACGGCATCGACAAGTGACGGATTGTTCTCGATCCGCGATCGGACGCTCGCCTCATCGCCCTTGACAATGTCTTGGAAGACCGCCTGCATAGGTTCTCCACCCCAGTCGTCGCTCTGGCGCGGCCGAACAGAAATCGATCCGGCAACGTGCCACTGTTCTCAGTCTAGGAGGTCTACCGCGCGAAGCGCTGAAGGGCGAACAATCGCAAGCCCGGGAAAAAGTGGTGCGATGACGGTGAGCCCGAAGACCTTGCGGCGACGAGCAGGTCGAAGCGGTGGGCCGTCTCGGTGTCGCGCGGCGCGGGGTACCGCTCCGGTGAGCCGGATCGTGCGGCCGTTCGGTTCCAGCAACGCGACTCCCAGGTCCTTGCCGAGTTGCTTGACCTTGAGTGCACTCCAGGTGCCACTCTGGATCGGTGACCTCCTACACCCCCGCCGAGGCGGCCGAGAAGTCCGGCTTCAGCATCGACACGCTGAGGTACTACGAGAAGATCGGTCTGCTCTCCCCCGTCGCACGGACGGCGGGAGGGCGAAGGCGTTACTCCGATGACGACGTGGGACTGCTTCACCTGCTTCGCTGCCTTCGCGACACCGACATGCCCATCGTCGACATGCACCGGTTCGTGACGCTGCTTCGCGGCGGTGAGGAGCATGCGGCGGAACGGCTCGCCGTGCTCCGCGATCACGAGGTCAGGGTCGAGCGGCGGATCGGGGAGCTGAGGCAGCACCAGCAATTGATCCGGTACAAGATCGACTGGTATTCGAACGAGATGCCTTCGTGTTCGGCGGCCGTGACGATGGCCGATTGATTCCACAGTGGACAAAATAAAGTCCACTGTGGAATCTCGAACCGCTACCGGTTCCCTGCCACCTCGACCGCGATGTCGGGCTGATCGGCGAACAGTCCGTCGATTCCGGTTGCTATGAACAACTCGTACGCGGTGAGGATGTCGCCCCACGCGGCGGGATCATCGGAGGAGCGCAAGTCGGCCGGGAGGAAGTTGTTCTCGGCGCAAAAAGTCCACGGGTGCACTTCGAGACCTGCCGCGTGCGCGTCATCGACGATCGCCGTCGGCTGCGTGAGCCTGCCATCGGCATCCCTGGGAATCACCCTGTCAAGCGCCGGGCCGAGCCCTTCGGCATAGCGCGCGATTTCGGCGAGACCATCCGGCGTGACGAGGTCGTCGTAGGTGCGCGGATCGCCGCCGGCGACGAAGTCGTATGGCGCGCCGGAGGCGTTGACGAGTTGCACGAGCGGAACCCGCAGCTTCCCCCTCAGCTCCTTGAGGTTGCCCACCTCGAAGGACTGGACGTAGACACTCGCGCCACGCTTGTTGAGCCCGTTGCGTTTCAACGTGTCGACGAATGCGGGTTCGAGCGGCAATCCCTGTCGCTTGAAGTAGGTCGGGTGCTTGGTCTCCGGGTAGATCCCGATGTCGCGGCGTAGCTCGCGGGACAGTTCGCGGGAGAGGTCGATCACCTCCTGGAAGGTGGGGATCTCGAACCTGCCGTCGTAGACGGTGTTGTGCGGGCGCAGCTCGGGGATGCGTTCTTTCGCTCTGAGCGTCTTCAGCTCGGCCAGCGTGAAGTCCTCGGCGAACCAGCCGGTGACCGGTGTCCCGTCGAGGTCCTTCGTGGTCTTGCGGTCGGCGAACTCGGGATGGTCAGCGACGTCGGTCGTCCCGCCGATCTCCGGTTCGTGCCTCGCGACGAGCACGCCGTCCTTGGTGGTCACCAGGTCGGGCTCGATGAAGTCGGCGCCCATCCTCGCGGCGAGTTCGTACGCGGCGAGAGTGTGCTCCGGCCGGTAGCCCGACGCGCCCCTGTGCGCGACGATCACGAAATCGTCGGAAGGCTTGCCTGCCCGTGCCTCGGGCGAGGTCGCGTCGGCCCTCGGCTCGGCGTGACCGGAAACGCTCGTCGTGCCGAGGACGGCCAGCGTGCACATGGCGAGGATCGTCCATCGCTTACGGCTCATTTCTGCCTCTCTCGCTGGGGTTGGTGGGGCCACCCGGTCACGTTCGCTCGCCGTCGCGACCACGTGGTGATGCGCGAACGGCGCGAAGGGGACATGCCGGTGAACGGACGGCGACCGTTCCCGATTACCCTCAACACCCGTGCGCGTCCTGGTTATCGGCTCCGGAGCCCGTGAGCACGCCCTCGTCCTCGCCGCTTCACACGATCCGGCGGTGACGGCGCTTGCCTGTGCCCCCGGCAACGCGGGGACGGCTGCCCTCTCCGAGACTCTTGGTGCCGACCTCACCGATCCGGCCGCCATCGCGGCAGTCGCCGAGCAGTGGTCGGCCGACCTGGTCGTCATCGGCCCCGAGGTGCCGCTTGTCGCCGGTGCGGCCGACGCCGTCCGCAAGACAGGCATCGCGTGCTTCGGCCCCTCGGCTTCGGCGGCCCGGATCGAGGGCTCCAAGTCGTTCGCCAAGGACGTGATGGCCGCGGCGAAGGTGCCGACGGCTCGCAGCGAGGTCGTCGACAACCCGGCGCACCTCGATGCGACCCTCGCGCGGTTCGGTCCCACCTGGGTGGTCAAGGACGACGGGCTTGCCGCGGGCAAGGGCGTCGTCGTCACCAGCGACATCGACAAGGCCCGCAAGCACGCGCTCATGCTGCTCGACGGTGGCCACCCCGTGCTCTTCGAATCGTTTCTCGAAGGGCCGGAAGCCTCGCTGTTCTGCTTTGTCGACGGCAGGACGGTCGTCCCGCTGTTGCCCGCACAGGACTTCAAGCGGGTCGGCGACGGTGACGCTGGGCCCAACACGGGCGGTATGGGCGCGTACGCGCCGCTGCCGTGGGCGCCCGCCGACCTGGTCGACGACGTCGTCGCCACCATCGTGCAACCCGTCGTCGACGAACTCGTGGCGAGGGACGCGGCCTTCTCGGGACTGCTGTACGCGGGGCTCGCGCTGACCGCGGACGGTCCGCAGGTGATCGAGTTCAACTGCCGGTTCGGCGACCCGGAGACCCAGGCCGTGCTCGCGCTGCTGCGCACGCCCATCGTCACGTTGCTGAACGCGACGGCGCGGGGAACGCTCGCCGAGCAGCCGCCGCTGGAATGGGCGGAAGGAGCTGCCGTCACCGTCGTCATGGCCGCGGAAGGATATCCCGGAGTTCCCCGTACTGGCGATGTCATCACGGGCAGTGAGGCCGAAGGTGTCCTGCACGCGGGAACCCGGCGGCGGGACGACGGCGCCGTGGTCTCCAACGGCGGCAGGGTGCTTTCCGTCGTCGGCACGGGCGACGACCTCGAAGCCGCGCGCGAAGAGGCTTACGAGCGCGTCGGCAAGGTTCGCCTGCTCGGCGCGCACTACCGCACCGACATCGCCGCGCTGGCCGCTCGCGGCGCCGTCGCGGTTCCCAGCGAATAGGCGCCGAATAGCAGGCGTTCCCGACCGTCCCACGGATCGGCGCAGGTACCGCCGCGCTGTGCCGCGCCAGGAACCACTGGGCGTACTGGTACGTCGAACGGGGGACACACATCGGGTTGAGGGGCAACGAATCCGATGCGGCCATCAGCAGAGCGCGGGAGCTCATGAAGACCGAAATAGACGGTGGCTTTTCGACGGCGCTCTCACCTGAGGCACTGCCACCCGTACTGACCGAATCGCACGGGTACCCGGATGCGGGTGGACTTGGTCCGAGCGGTGGCCCTCCGGAAAGCGGTCCCCCGCCCGGCAACGTGGAGCAGTGGATTCGCGAGGCGATCAAGACGCTGCGAGCGAATGGGATCTCGGTCACCGAGGACGACGTCGACGAGATCTGGACGATCATCGAGCAGGAGTCGGGCGGAGATCCACACGCCATCAACGACTGGGACAGCAACGCGGCGAGGGGAACACCGTCGAAAGGGCTGATGCAATGCATCGACCCCACGTTCCAGGTCTACAAACTCGCTGGTCACGACGATATCTACGATCCGGTGGACAACATCATCGCCTGCGTTCGGTACACGTTCGATCGCTACGGCGGGTTCGAGGGACATCCGGGGCTCAGGTCGACGGCCGTGGACGCCTGCCTTCGATGAAGGTCCTTTAATCCGACGCTCAGCAGGGATTCACGGTGCTCCAGCATCGTAAGTGCCATGAGCGAATCCGGATGGCTGCCGAGCGAGACCGACCTCGGTCTGCTCTTCGCGACGGCCGCCGAGGTGGCCGGTGCCACCGCGACGCGGTGGCAGTGCACCTACCTCGACGTCCACAATGGATCGACGAGGGCGCTGACCGCGACCGTCGGCCTCGACTGGCCTGACGGTTCGACGACGGAGGAGACCTTCGGCGCCGGTGTCGGCAGGCACATGGCGGCGGCGCTGCGGATGTCCGACGGGCAGCACGAGGTCGGCGTGTGGCGGTTTCCCCACGACCCCGCGCTGCCCGGTCTCGCGGCGGCGTGTGACCCGCAACGCATGCGGGCGCTCGTCGCGAGCATGGGGCTCGGTGACGAGCCGGTCGCGCTCACGGTGCGGGCCTACCGCCCGACGAGAAGGGCCGTCGTCGAGGTCAGGACCAGCACGACGAGCCTTTTCGTCAAGGTGTTGCGTCCTTCGAAGGTCGGCGAACTCCACGAACTTCACCGCGCCGCCGAGCACGCGCTCGTGCCGGAAAGCCTCGGCTGGACCGACGACGGCTTGCTCGTGCTCGCGGGGAAGCCGGGACGCTCGCTCCAGGAACTGTTGCTGGCAGGCGAAACCGCGCTGCCGGACCCCGAGCTGATCGTCGACCTGCTCGGGGGGTTGCCCACCGCCTTCGTCACCAGGAAGCCGAGGCGGGGGTGGGCGGAGCTGGCTAGGCATTACGCCGACGCCGTCGCCGGCGTGTTGCCGGAAGCCGGTTCCCAGGCACATCGCATCGCCGACGCGGTGGACGCCGTCGGCACCGTCACCGGCAGGTGCGTGCCCGTCCACGGCGACTTCTACGAAAGCCAGCTCCTCGTCGCGGGTGACCGGTTCAGCGCACTGCTCGACATCGACACGGCGCACGGGGGTGACGGCTACGACGATCCGGCCTGCCTGCTCGGCCACCTCGCCGTACTCGCGCAGCTCAATCCAGGTCAGCAGGCCATAACCGGCTATCTCGACCGCTGTCTCGGTGCGTTCGAACGGCACTGGGACCCCCGCGTGCTGCGAGCGAGGGTGGCCGCCGTCGTGCTCTCCCTCGCCACCGGCCCACACCGGGTCAGGCAAGCGGGCTGGCAGGACGCGATCAGGGAGCGCCTCGCTCTCGCCGATCGCTGGAACTCCGGTGGGCAACCGCTCGCCGCGTGAGGAAGAACGTCCCGCTCACGGGAATTCTGAGGGAAAGGAAAAGGAACATGGCAAACATCAAGCGCCGCTGGGCCGTCATCACGGGGGCAGCCGCCGCTGCCGGAGTCGGTGGCCTGATCGCCGTCGCCGGAACCGCGTCGGCCGACGTCCAGCTCAACGACCAGCGTTCGCCATCGAGCGTGCAACTCGTCGACCACAGCAACGGTGCCGCCGGTGCGGTGGACAGCGCGAGCGTCAACAGCCCAGGAACGGCGGCCAGCGCGAACACGGCCAACAGCGCCAACACCGCGAACACGGCCAACAGCCCGAACACGCCGAACAGCCCCAACAGCCCGAACACCGCCAACAGCCCGGTCAGCCCCAACACGCCGAACACCCCGGCATCGGCCGACAGCCCGAACTGACCGAGCGGGAAGGGGGCGGAGCGAGGTCGTCGTGAGGTCCTACAGTGACCGCATGGTCGACTTCGCCCCGCTCCCCGGCCCGGCGCGCCGCGCCGAAGTCGCGCCCTTCCACGTGATGGAGGTGCTTTCGGCAGCACAGGCCAGGCAACGCACGCACGGTGACGTCATCGCGTTGTGCGCGGGCCAGCCGACAGCCGGCGCGCCGAAGCCGGTGGTCGCCGCCGCGGAGCGAGCGCTGCGTGGCGGCGACCTCGGGTACACGGTGCAACTCGGCGTCCCCGAACTCAGGGAAGCCGTCGCGGGGCACTACGTCCGCTCGTACGGACTCGACGTTCAGCCGAAGGACGTCATCATCACCACCGGTTCATCCGGTGGTTTTCTGCTGTCGTTCCTTGCCGCTTTCGAGGCAGGCGACAGGGTCGCCATGGCGAGACCCGGCTACCCCGCCTACCGCAACCTGCTCACGGCACTCGGTTGCGAGGTCGTCGAGTTCGGCACCGACGAGAGCACGAGATTTCAGCCGACGACGGAACTGCTCGACGAACTCGGTCCCATCAGCGGACTCATCGTCGCGAGCCCGAGCAATCCGACCGGAACGATGCTCGGCACCGGTGAACTCGCCGCGATCGCCGACTGGTGCTCGGCTCGCGGCGTCCAGCTCATCAGCGACGAGATCTACCACGGTATTTCCTACGGAACCGAGGTCGGCTGCGCGTGGCGGACCGCGCCGGAGTCACTGGTGCTCGGCTCGTTCTCGAAGTACTTCGCGATGACGGGCTGGCGGCTCGGCTGGATGCTGGTTCCCCAGCGCCTGCACCGTGCGGTGGACGTGCTGACCGGCAACTTCAACATCTGCCCTCCCGCGCTCGCCCAGCAGGCGGCCGTCGCCGCCTTCACCGAAGAGTCCTACGCGGAACTGGACGGGCATGTCGCGCACTACCGCACCAACCGTGACCTGCTGCTCGACGGCCTTTCCTCGCTGGGGCTCGACAAGGTGGCGCCGGTCGACGGCGCCTTCTACGCCTACGTCGACGTCTCGGAGCACACCGACGACAGCCTCGGCTGGTGTCAGCGGCTGCTTGCCGATACCGGGGTCGCCATTACTCCCGGTATCGACTTCGATCCCGAGGAAGGAGGCCGGTTCGTGCGGTTTTCCTTTGCCGGTGCGACCGCCGATGTCACGGAGGGTGTTCGTCGGCTGGGAGCCTGGCTGCCCCACTCCGGGGGAACCCCGGCTTTTCCCTGAACGTTGGCCGGGCGAGGAGCTTTCCCGTCCTCGACGTGACAACCTGAGGTGGACAGAAAGCACTCGGACTCAGCGGAGGAAAGGTCATGTTCTGGAAGATCGTCGGGGGTCTGCTACTGGCGTGGGTCGCGTTCATGGTGATCGGCTCCGTCGTCGGCTTCCTCGTCAAGGCCGTGTTCTGGATCGCGATCGTCGCGGGCGCCGCCTTCCTCGGCGCGGCTGCCTACGGCGCCATCAAGGGCAGCGGAAACAAGAAGCAGATTCGCCCCTGAGCCGACGCCGCGCATGTCGATCGTCATCGGGGTGCTTTCGCTTCTGCTGACGATGGCGTTCGTCGGCGCGGGTGGCGCGCGATTGGCCGGGGTGGAGCCGTTACGGGGATACGCGGCTCATCTCGGTCTGTCGCGAGCGAACAACCGGGTGGTCGGTGCCGTGGAACTCGCCGCGGCGGCCGGCCTGATCGTCGGTTTCTGGATCAAGCCATTCGCGCTCGCGGCCTCCATCGGGCTGGTGGCGATGATGGTCGCCACCGTTTTCCGGCACGTGCGGAGCAAAGACCCCATCGCCCTCGCTTCTCCCGCGGCGACCCTCGGTGTGCTCGCGGTCGCCAACGCGGTCCTCCTCGGCCTCGCGTCATGACTGGTCACAGCACCGCGTGTGCCTCTTTCGTGTTGCTCCAGCGGTGAGCCCGTAGCCCGACCGTCCTCGCGGCGTCGACGTTGGCCTGCCGGTCGTCGAAGAACAAGCAGTCCTCCGGTGCCGCTTCGAGTTTCGCGAGCAGGATCGAGAAGATCTCCTCGTCCGGCTTGGCGACGCCGACATCGCCGGAGAAGACCCTCACCCTGAACCGCTGCGCCCACGGCTGCCGTTCGGCGAACCTGGCGAACGACGTCGGCGCGTTGGAAAGCAGCGCGAGCGGGGTGCCCGCCTCAGCGAGAGCCGAGAGCATGTCGAGCGTGTCCGGCTCGACCCTCGACCAGCCCTGGATGTCCAGCTCGGTCAGCTCGGCGACGGTCGCCTCGCCGACGGCGATCCCGAGCGTGTCCGCGATGGCCTGCCAGAAATCCTCGTCGGTACCGCCGCGGTCGTAGGCATCCCTGTGCGCCCAGTACGCGGCCGTGAACGGCCTCGGAGGTACGTCCAGCAACCTCGCCATCGCCGGAAGCGCGACCGTGCGAGTGCTGATCACCTCGCCGTAGTCGAAAACGACCCAGCGGGTGCTCATCGTGGCCCCGCCTTGATCCTGCGCAGCGTCTCGGCGACATCGGCCGAGGTCACGTCGCGGTGGGTGACGAAGCGGACCTTTCCTGCCATGGGCAGCGTCAGGATGCCTGCCGCGCGGAGCCGGTCGATGGTCAGCGCGACGTCGGGAACGGTGGCAAGCACGATGTTCGTCTCCGGTTCCGTCGTGTCCCAGCCGCACTCGCGCAGTCCTGAGGCGAGTGCGGTGGCGTTGGCGTGATCATCCTTGAGGCTACTGACCCTGCCCAGCGCGACGAGACAGGCCGCGGCGAGTACTCCGCCCTGCCTGACCCCGCCGCCGAGCATCTGCCGGATCCTGCGGGCGTGCGCCACGAAGTCCTCGCCACCGGCGAGCACGGAGCCGACCGGCGCGCCCAGCCCCTTGCTGAAGCACGCGGAGACGCTGTCGACGCCGACGGTGAGCGCGGCTGGAGGGAGCCCGAGCGCCGCCGCCGCGTTCCACAGCCTCGCGCCGTCGAGGTGAACGCGAAGCCCCGTGGCCCTCGCCGTGGCGACGAGCTGGGCGTGCTCGTCGGGCGGAGTGATAGCGCCGCCCGCCGCGTTGTGGCTGTTCTCGAGGCACAGCAGGGTGGTGCGCAACGCGTAGTAGGGCGCTTTTCGCGGGCCTGCCGCCTTCTTGACGGCGCTGGGGGACGGTCTGCCTGGGCCCGCGTCGTGTTCGAGCGCCTCCGGCATGCCACCGGCGAGCCAGGCCCCCGAGCCGAGTTCGTTGGCGAGCACGTGCGCGTCGCGGGTCGCGAGAAAGCGATCGCCTCTCCTCAGGTGAACGCAGAGCGCGACGAGGTTGGCCATGGTCCCGCTCGGAGTCCACAGCGCGGCCTGCATGCCGAGCGTCGCCGCCGCCCGCTCCTCCAGTTCGGCGACCGTGGGGTCCGTGTCGATCACGTTGTCGCCGACCTCGGCCTTCGCCATGGCCGAGCGCATTGCCTCGTCGGGTCTGGTGATGGTGTCCGAGCGGAAATCGATGGTCGCGGACGTATCGGCTGTCTCGGAGGTCACGGTTGGATCACATCACATCGTGAGTTGATCTCACAATGGTGCTTGCCCGCGCTCGCTTGCCCCGGCGTGCAACCGTTGATGGCAGTATTTCCGTCTCTCCTACCGACAACACGAACGACCGGAGACCATCCGCGTGGATCACCGCGATGAGCAGGAGTTCGCGGAGTACTTCGCTGCCAAGCGGGACTCCGTGCGCAGGACCGCGTACATGCTCTGCGGTGACTGGCACCGCGCCGACGATCTCGCGCAGACCGCGTTCGTCGCGCTGCACCGTCGCTGGCGCAAGATCCGCGACAGGGCGGCGACCGACGCGTACGTGCGCACGACGTTGGTCAGGGCCGCGATCGACGAGTCGCGAAGGCCGTGGAGGAGGGAACGGCAGTCGGACGAACTGCCCGAACCGCCACCACGGGGTGAGCAACTCGCCGATCGAGTCGCGACGAGGGAAGACCTGCTCGCGGGATTGCGCAGGGTGCCTCCACGGCAGCGGGCGGTGCTGGTGCTGCGGTATTTCGAGGGGCTCGACGTCAGCGGTGTCGCGAAGGTACTCGGATGCAGCGAGGGCAACGTCAAGAGCCAGACCGCGCGGGGGCTCGCACACCTGCGTGACGTGCTTGGCGAGGAGGTGGAGACGCATGGATGAGAAGGAACTTGAGGGGCTTTTCCTCGAAGCGCCAGGTGAGCCGCCACCGCCCGGCTTCACGGCCGCCGACGTCGCCACCGCCTCGCGCAGGGCGACCGCGAAACGGCGCGGCATCGTTGCCGGGGTCGCCGCGGCCGTCGTCATGCTCGGCGGCGTCGGGACCGCCATCGGAGTGCTCAGCGGCCCGGCTCCCTCCGAGCAGACGACCGCCGCCGCACCACAGACCGAATCGGCACCGACGGCGCAGAGGGGCAACGCGGAAAACGATCAGTCAGGGCAACCGGAATCGGAAGCCGAGCGTCATCCCAGTGCACAGGTTGTCCCGCAAGACTCACCGAAGCAGGGCGATGAGTCGAACGGGAAGACCGACCCCAGGGTCGGCAGCACCGCAGGGTGCGACAAGGTGGACCGGGAGCTCGCCATCGCCCTCGCCGGCGAGCTCCCGGTCACCGCGTCGGGGGCGGCTCGGCCCGCCTCGGTGTGTCCTTCCGGCGCCCGTACCGCCGCGTTGCCTTTCGAAGGCGGCACGGTCGATGTCGTGCTCGTCCCCCAAGGTGGTGAGACCTCCTTCCAGTGGGCCGAAGGCACGGCGACCGCACGGCAGCGCACGGCCGAAGGGGCCACCGTCGTGGTGGCGAGCGTTCCCGAACCCGGATCGCGAACCCCGCCGTTCGCCGACCGGCTGGACGACATCGCGACGGCACTCGCCGAGCGTTTCTGAACGTCACGGCCGCGGATGGCACACTCCGGCCATGACGTCAGCAGCGAGCACGCCGAAAGGCGAGCGCAGGAGGGCCGCGCTCGTCGCGGCGGCAGCGCAACTGCTGGCGGAAGGCGGCTTCGAGGCCATCCGGCACAGGGCGGTCGCCGAACGAGCAGAGCTACCGCTGGCTTCGACGACCTACTACTTCGACTCGCTGGACGACCTGATCTACGCGGCTGCCGAGCACCACGGCCGCTCCGAACTGGAGAAGGGGCGGACACAGCTCGCCCAGCTCAGCGTCGATCGACGGGGCGTGGGGACGCTGGTCGAGCTCGTCCTCGACCAGCTACTCGGAAGCGACCCCAGCTACGAGGCTGTGTTGCTGCGGTACGAGCGGCTTGTCGCGACGGGGCGAAGGCCCTACCTCAGGCCGCTCATGCGCACGCTCGCGGGCGAACTGCGCGAGCTGCTGACCGCGATCTTCGTCAGGTCGGGCACGAGCATCGATCCACAGCGGCTCGACCGGCTGATCGCGCTCGTCGACGGCACCGTCGTCAACGCGTTGATCGCCGTCGACCCCGATCCGAGGGGTCTCGCCGCGCGCAGGCTGCACGCCGAGCTCGCCTGACTGACGGTTAGCCTGACTGTCGTGAAGGACAAGCCCCGCATCCCCAACGTGCTCGCAGGCCGTTACGCCTCACCGGAACTGGTCGGCCTCTGGTCGCCCGAGTACAAGGTCACGCTCGAACGCGAACTGTGGCTCGCCGTGCTCAAGGCGCAGTCGGAGCTTGGCGTCGACGTTCCAGACGGCGTGATCGCCGACTACGAGCGGGTGCTGCGGGAGGTCGACCTCGAATCGATCGCGGCGAGGGAGCGGGTCACCCGGCACGACGTGAAGGCGCGCATCGAGGAGTTCAACGCGCTCGCGGGGCACGAACACGTGCACAAGGGAATGACCTCCCGCGACCTCACCGAGAATGTCGAGCAACTTCAGCTCCGGCGTTCGCTCGAACTGGTCCGCGAGCGCGTCGTCACCGTGCTGGCGCGGCTCGCCGAGCTTGCCACCGAGCACAGCGACCTCGTGATGGCAGGCCGTTCGCACAACGTCGCCGCACAGGCGACGACTCTCGGCAAGCGGTTCGCGACGGCTGCCGACGAGCTGCTTGTCGCCTTCTCCAGAATCGACGAGCTGGTCACGCGGTACCCGCTGCGCGGCATCAAGGGTCCCGTCGGCACCGCGCAGGACATGCTCGACCTGCTCGGTGACGCGGCGAAGCTCGGCGAGCTGGAGACGAGGGTCGCGCGGCACCTCGGATTCGAGAACGTCTTCACGAGCGTCGGCCAGGTGTACCCGCGCTCGCTCGACTTCGACGTGCTCTCCGCGCTCGTGCAGGTGGCGGCGGCTCCGTCGAGCCTCGCGAAGACCATCAGGCTCATGGCAGGCAACGAGCTGGTGACCGAGGGCTTCCAGCCGGGGCAGGTCGGCTCGTCGGCGATGCCGCACAAGATGAACACGCGCTCCTGCGAGCGCGTCAACGGGCTCGCGGTCGTGTTGCGTGGCTACCTCTCCATGATCGGGGAGCTGGCGGGTGACCAGTGGAACGAGGGCGACGTCTCGGATTCGGTCGTGCGCAGGGTGGCCCTTCCCGACGCGTTCTTCGCGCTCGACGGTCTGCTCGAAACGTTCCTCACCGTGCTTGGCGAGTTCGGTGCTTTCCCGGCCGTGGTCGAAAGGGAGTTGTCGAGGTACCTGCCTTTCCTCGGTACGACCAAGGTGCTGATGGGCGCGGTCAGGGCAGGAGTCGGCAGGGAGAGCGCGCACGAGGCGATCAAGGAGAACGCGGTCGCGGCCGCGCTCGCCATGCGTGAGCAGGGCAAGCAGGCCAACGATCTGCTCGACCGGCTGGCCGCCGACGAGCGCATTCCGCTCGACCTGCCTTCCCTTGAGCAACTGCTCGCCGACCGGCTCTCCTTCACCGGGACGGCCGAGGCCCAGGTCGCCGGTGTCACCGGAAGGGTCGCCGACATCGTCAAACGTTTCCCAGAGGCAGCCGAGTACCGTCCGGCGCCGATTCTGTGACAGCGCCGGTCCGGTAACGGTTCACCCCGCACTCACCTCGACGTCAGTGCGGGGTCATTCCGGTGGGGCCCAATGGAGGCGTGGACGCCACCCTGCTGGTTTCGTTGTCGGGGATCGGGCCCGCCTGCGTGTACCGGTGTGCCGATCTCGCCACCGAACTCGACCGGCGGCGGCTCCCGCTGTCGTTGCTGTGCACCCCGGGGCTCGTCTCCGGCTGTGCGGAGACGAGCGGGTGGCTCCGGGCCAGGGTCGCCGGAGGCGACGCGGTGCTGCTGCACGGCTACGACCCCAGGGTGAGAACGGAGTTCGCCTCGTTGCCCGCGCACGAGGCGGGACTGCGCCTCATCGCCGCCATGGCGGGGCTCGACCGGCTCGGGCTCCAGGCCGACGCGTTCGCCCCGCCAGGTTGGCTCTGCTCGGCTGGGACGGTGCGCGCCCTGCGCGGGCACGGTTTTCGCCAAGCGGCCGAACTGACGGTCGTGCGTGATCTCGAAGCCGGAACCGTCGTCAAGTCACGGGTGCGCGCATTCGAAGAGCGGCGGCCGTGGGAGAACCGTCGCTGCTCCGCCTTCGTGGCCGGCGCGCGCCGGTCGGCGCGAAGAGGCGGCGTGGTCCGGCTTGCCGTCAGCGGAACCGACCTTGCTTCACCGTGCAGGCGCGCGGCGATACTCGATGCCGTCGACGCGGTGCTCGGCGAAGGCGCGGTCGGCAGGGGCTATCCGGCGTTGCGCACCGGTCACACCGACGAAGGTTCACCCTTGGTGAGGACCCTGAGCTCGGTGCCTTCCGGGCTGAGCCTGGTGAAGAGGTCGTAGTGCATGGTGGGCGAGGCCAGTACGGCCTCGTGGATCGGCACCGCGACCCTCGGCCTGATCTCCCTGAGGTAGTCGACGGCATCGGCTGCCTTGAGCCACGGTGCCGCCGTCGGAAGGCCCAGCACGTCAACGCGCTGTTCGGGAACGAAGAACGAGTCACCAGGGTGGTAGAAGGCGCCGTGATCGACGACGAAGCCGATGTTGGGAACGATGGGAACCTCGGGATGGATGACGGCGTGCTGACCGCCGACCACGTTGACCGAGGTGCCGCCGAAGTCGAACGCCTCGCCAGGCGCGGCGACGGCGGCGGTGAGCCCCAGCTTGCCGACCGCATCCGCTGAACCGGAGTCGACGACGAGCCGTGCGGAGGGGTTGGCCGACAGTAGCGAGGGAAGCCGGTGCGGATCGAGGTGATCCGGATGCTGGTGGGTGACGAGGACGGCGTCCAGTTCGCGTTCGTTTTCGAACCCGGCCGAGAATGAGCCGGGATCGATGAGAATGCGCGCGTTCTCTGTTTCGACCAGCACGCAAGAGTGTCCGAAATGGACAAAGCGCATCGGTGTCTCCCTTGGTCTTTCCGTTCAGCCTACGCGCCTGATCCGTTCGGCGGATGAGGAAGCCAGCCGCACGGCGCTCGCCTGTGTCATGCTGGCGACGTGCAGGCCCACTGACGCGCTGGAGGCACGATGACCACGGCTCACGCCGTCGACACGTTCGATTCGCTGAACCCCGCGACGGACGAGGTGATCGGAACATTCCCCGTGCACACCGCGGACCAGGTCGAGGAAGCGGTCGCGAGGGCGAAGGACGCCGCCGCCTGGTGGGCGGGGCTCGGGTTCTCCGGCCGCGCTGACCGGCTCGCCGCATGGAAGGGCATTCTCGCGAGGCGGCTCACCGAGTTGTGCAAGCTGGTCAGTGAGGAAACCGGCAAACCGACCGGCGACGCGCAGCTCGAATCGGTGCTCGCCATCGAACACCTCGCGTGGGCGACGAAAAACGCGCACAGGGTACTCGGCCGCAAGCGCCGTTCGCCCGGCCTGTTGCTGGCGAACCAGGCCGCGAGCGTCGAGTACCAGCCACTCGGAGTCGTCGGCGTGATCGGGCCGTGGAACTACCCGGTGCACACCCCGCTCGGGTCCGTCAGTTACGCGCTTGCCGCTGGAAACGCCGTGGTGTTCAAACCGAGCGAGTACACGCCCGCCGTCGGAACCTGGCTCGTCGACGCCTTCGCCGAGGTCGTTCCCGAGTACCCGGTGCTTCAGCTCGTCACCGGTTTCGGGCCGACGGGTGCCGCGCTGTCGCACGCCGAGGTCGACAAGATCGCCTTCACCGGATCGGCGGCGACGGGCAGGAAGATCATGACCGCGGCGGCGAAGCGGCTGACTCCCGTCGTCATCGAGGCTGGTGGCAAGGATCCCGTTCTCGTCGACGAAGACGCCGATCTCGATGCCGCCGCTGAGGCGACCGTGTGGGGAGCGTTTTCCAACGCGGGCCAGACCTGTGCCGGTGTCGAGCGCGTCTACGCGCACGAGCGGGTCTACGACGAATTCCTCGCGAAGGTCGTCGCACTGACGGAGCAGGTCGAGCCAGGGCAGGACTACGGGCCCATGACGATGCCGAGTCAGCTCGCGATCGTGCGAAGGCACATCGCCGACGCGCTCGCCCGTGGCGGAAGAGCGCTCGTCGGGGGCGAGGGCGCCGTCGGCGACAGGTATGTCAGGCCGACCGTCCTCGTCGACGTACCCGAGGACTCGGAAGCGGTGCGGGAGGAAACGTTCGGCCCGACGGTCACGATCGCCAAGGTCGCCGACATGGACGAGGCGGTCGAGAAAGCCAACGATTCGGCCTACGGGCTGGGGTCGACGGTGTTCTCAAGGCGAAGGGGTATGGAACTCGCGCGACGGTTGCGTACCGGCCAGACCGCGATCAACGCTCCGTTCTCGTTCGTCGGCATCGCCTCGCTTCCGTTCGGCGGTGTCGGCGAATCAGGCTTCGGCAGGATTCACGGCGAGGAGGGGTTGCGCGAGTTCGCGAGGCCAAAAGCCATTGCGCGGCAACGGTTCACGGCTCCCCTCGCGTTGACGAGCTTTGCCCGTTCGGCTAAAACCGAAGCTCTCGTCGGCAAACTCATCAGCAGACTCCACGGACGACGCTGACTCGTTGTTGGCAGTTGTCCACAAGTGATCAACATTGTGGATCAACACTGTGGACAGTCAGGCCGCCGGTTCCAGTTCGCTCTCCCGCATCACGAGCGCCGAATACCTGCCGCCCTCGGCGAGCAATTCCTCGTGTGTTCCACGTTCGGCGATCCTGCCGCGCTCAAGCAACACGATCTGATCGGCGTCACGGATCGTGGAAAGCCGGTGCGCGATGGTGATCGTCGTCCTGCCGGCCGCGAGTGCGGTGATCGCCTGCTGCACGGCCAGTTCCGTCCGGGTGTCGAGTGCGCTCGTCGCCTCGTCGAGCACGAGGATCGGCGGGTCGCGCAGGATCGTGCGGGCAATGGCGAGACGTTGTTTCTCCCCGCCGGAGAACCGGTAGCCACGCTCGCCGACGGTCGTGTCGTAGCTATCGGGCAACGCGGCGATGTGATCGTGGATCTGTGCCGCCTTGGCCGCCTCGACCAGTTCGGCGTCCGTCGCGTCAGGCTTGGCGAAGCGCAGGTTCTCCGCGATCGAGGCGTGCAGCAGGTAGGTCTCCTGTGACACGACACCAACGCTGTCGGCGAGTGTCGCGAAGCTCAGCTCACGTACGTCGACGCCGTCGATGGTCACCTTGCCTTCCGAGACGTCGTAGAGCCGAGGGACGAGGTAGCTCATCGTGGTCTTGCCGGAACCGGTTTCGCCGACGATCGCCAGGCTTCCGCCTGCGGGCACTGTCAGCTCGATGCCGTCGAGAGTCTTGCGGGTGCTCGGCTCTTCGCCGGTTTCCGTCGCGGAGTAGGAGAAACCGACCGAATCGAAGCGCACCTCGCCCCTCACCGGCTCGATGACGACGGGCTCGCGTGGTTGCTCGACGTCGACGGGAAGATCGAGGTATTCGAAGATCCGCTGGAAGAGCGCGAGCGAACTTTGCAGTTCGACACCGGTCTGCAACAACGACATGGTCGGCCGGAACAGGGTCTGTTGCAGGGTGACGAACGCGACGAGCGTGCCGAGCGAGATCATCGGGACACCGAACGCGCTGCTGACTCCGGCCGCCCAGTAGATCAGCGCGGGCAGGGCGGCCATCACGATCTGGATGGTCGACATCCGCCACCTGCCGGCCATGCTGGATTCGACCTCCAGCTTCGCCAGGCGCTCCGACTCGTCGGTGAACCGCTCGGTGAGCGAACCGGACCTTCCCATGGCGCGGCCGAGCAGAATACCGCTCACCGAAAGGGATTCCTGCACGTTCGACGACATCGCCGCGAGCTGCTTCTGCCTGCGAGCCGTGATCCTCTTGCGTTCGGCGCCCACCCTGCGGCTTATCCACACGAAAACCGGCATGAGCAGCAGCGAGACGACGGTCAGCCGCCAGTCGAGCGCGATCATCGCGACCACGGTCGCCACGACGGTCGTCACGTTGGATACGAGCGAGGTCGCCGTCGAGGTGACCGTCGACTGCATTCCCCCGATGTCGTTGGCGATCCTCGACTGCACCTCGCCGGTGCGGGTGCGGGTGAAGAACGCCAGCGACATGCGTTGCAGGCGGGCATAGACGGCTGAGCGCAGATCGTGCATGACGTGCTGGCCGACGGTCGTCGAGAGGTAGGTCTGTAGCACGTTGAAGACGCTGGTGGCGACCGCGACGCCGAGCATGCCGACGATCAGTGCGCTGAGCAGGCCGATTCGTTGTTGCGGGATCGCGACGTCGAGGACTTCGCGCAGCAGGAACGGTGAGGCGACGGAGACGAGTGAGGACAGGCCGACGAGCAGGCCGACGATGGTGAGCCTGCCCCGATGCGGCCGGAAGAGCCGGAGTATCCGGCGCACTGGCACCGGCTCGCGGCGTGGTTCTTCGGCAACGGGCATACTCCGAGCGTAGCTCTTAATTACCTATGTTCATAGTTACCTCTACTCTGTTATTCTGACAGGGTGGACTCCGAAGAGGGCGAGGCGCGCCTGAGTGATCTGTTCCTGCGGTTGGCGCGCAGAACCAGGGTCACGCAAATGCAGCGGCTGGGACCGCTCGGTCTGACTCCCGCGCAGGCGAGGGCGCTGAGTGTGATCGGACATTGCGAGAAGCCGCCGCGCATGGCCGAGCTCGCGACGCGGCTCGGTGTCGTCCCTCGCGCGGTGACCCCGCTGGTCGACGCGCTTGAGGAGGCAGGCTGCGTGCGCCGCAGGATCGACGAGTGCAACCGCAGATCAACCTTGCTCGAACTCACCGAAGAGGGGCGCACCATGTGCCTGCGAATCCGTGCCGAGCGGACGGCGGTCGTCGACGAACTGTTCTCCGTCCTCACTCCCGCCGAGCGCGGCACCTTGATCGCGCTGCTCGACAAGGTCGGAGGGGAGCCGCGATGAGGCGGCCCTCGCCGCGCTTTTACTGTGGGTGATCCCACTCGCTGTCGCGCCGCGTCCCGCGACGAGACGCGCCATGCGCGGCGCCGGGAATCCACCGGCGGTGGCTCAGGGTTACCGGCATTGAGCCAAACCGGCGAATTGGCCGGTATCGCGCAACGGTCGGGAATAGTTGCCCGTCCTACGTATGTATAAGTCAGGTGAAGTCGGCATGGGGCCGAGGGGTGTCGGGGGCCTCTCGGCCCCTAAGCTACGCTCAAGGGGCATCGACCTGCGGAAACAGCGGAAATATAGGAGCAGCCCGTCGTGGCCCGAGTAGTCGTCGACATCATGCCCAAGCCCGAGATTCTCGACCCACAAGGCCAGGCGGTCGCGGGTGCGCTCCCGCGCCTCGGCTTCACCGGGGTCACCGAGGTTCGCCAAGGCAAGCGATTCGAACTGGAAGTCGACGACGAGGTCGACGACGAAACCCTCGCCAAGATCGCGGAGGGCTTCCTCGCGAACCCCGTGATCGAGGACTGGACCGTGCGGAGGGTCGAACAGTGACCCCGCGTATCGGGGTCATCACCTTCCCCGGCACGCTCGACGACGTCGACGCCGCCCGCGCGGTCACGCGCTCGTCGGCCGAGGCGGTCGCGCTGTGGCACGCCGACGCCGACCTCAAGGGAGTCGACGCGGTCATCGTGCCCGGCGGCTTCTCCTACGGCGACTACCTTCGCTGTGGCGCGATCGCCAGGTTCGCGCCGGTGATGACGTCGGTCATCGAAGCCGCTGGCAAGGGCATGCCGGTGCTCGGAATCTGCAACGGATTCCAGATCTTGTGCGAGGCGGGATTGCTGCCAGGTGCGCTGGTACGCAACGAGAAACTGCACTTCGTGTGCCGCGATCAGTGGCTGAGGGTCGAGAACAACACGACGGCGTGGAGCACTCGCTACGACAAGGGCGCCGAGGTTCTGATCCCGCTCAAGTCGGGTGAGGGCGGCTACGTCGCCGACCAGCACACGCTCGACGCGCTCGAAGCCGAAGGCAGGGTCGTCTTCCGCTACGTCGGGGGCAATCCCAACGGTTCTCGCGACGACATCGCCGGCATCAGCAGCGCCGACGGCAGGATTGTCGGGCTCATGCCGCACCCCGAGCACGCCATCGACGCGCTCACCGGGCCTTCTGACGACGGCCTCGGCATGTTCTACTCGGCGCTCGACGCGCTGAGGCCCCTCGCGGCGACGAGCTGACGTCTGTGCACACCGCCCGCGCTCAGTCGGCGCGGGCGGCATGCACGAGTCGCGCGTAGGGCCCTCGCGCGGCAAGCAGTTCGCCGTGACTGCCCAGTTCGCTGATCCTGCCGTCCTCGACGACCGCGACGCGATCGGCAGCCGCCGCGGTGTGCAGCCGGTGTGCGATCGCGATCACCGTCCTTCCTTCGAGCACCTTCGCCAGTGTCCGTTCGAGTTCTCTCGCCGACGAGGTGTCGAGCAGTGACGTCGCCTCGTCGAGTACGAGGGTGTGCGGGTCGGCCAGAACCACCCTCGCCAGCGCGAGCTGTTGTGCCGTCGCGGCGGGAACCGGCTCGCCACCCGTGCCGATCTTGCTGGAAAGCCCCTCCGGCAGCGAATCGGCCCAAGCCCGTGCGCCCGTCGAGTCCAGCGCGGCGAGCAATTCGTCGTCACTCCAGGCACCATCACCAGGCAACGTGAGGTTTTCCCGCAACGTCCCGCTGAAGACGTGCTGCTCCTGGGTGAGCAGCAGTACCTCACGCCGCAGCGTGTCGTCGGGCAGCGAGGAGACCTCGATGCCACCGACGGTCACCGAACCCTCGCTCGGTGCGGCGATCCCGGCGAGCAACCTGCCCAAAGTGGACTTCCCCGCTCCGGAGGGACCCACGACGGCAAGCCGTTCGCCTCGCGGGATGCTCAGGTCGATGCCGTGCAGTACCTGGCGATCGGCCGTGTAGCCGAAGCGCACGCCGCTGACCTCGATGTCGGTTCCCCGAGGACTGCCACCGTTCTTCTCGTCGTCGGCGCCGCGTACGCCGAGCACCCTGCGCAGCGCCGTGCCGGACACCATGAGGTCTTCGAACCACCACATCAACGTGTCCATCGGCTCCGCGAGAGCCTGCATGTACAGCACCATCGTGGTGATCGTGCCGAGCGCGGCGAGATCGTTGGCGTATGCCCAGCCGCCGAGCAGCAGCATCGCCGCGATGGGCAACGTGTGCGACAGTTCGAGGAACGGCACCCAGCGAACCTGGAGCCTTCGCAGTTCCCTTTCCCCGCCGATGGCCTCCTGTAGTGCTTTTTCGCCGTCGGTGATCCTGCGGCCGGTGCGTGACAGCGCCTCGGCCGTTCGCGCGCCTTCCACGGTTTCGTGCGTATCGGTCTGTACTCCCGACCACGAGTCCAGCATCCACGCGATCGTCGAAGGCACCCTGCGCCAGTAGCGCCTGGTCGGCAGGAACAGCACGGGGACGGCGACGAGCAGGCCCAGTGCGAGCAACGGCGACGTGATGATCATGGCCGTGATGGTCAGCAGCACGGTGAAGGCGGCCACGGTGATCTCGGGTACCGCGTGGCGGACAGCGCGGTCGACTCGACTGATGTCGGAGGTCGCCCTGCTCAGCAGGTCGCCGGTGCCCGCGGCCTCGACGGTGCCCAGCGGCAGCCGCAGCGCCTGACCGACGAAGCCTTCCCTCGTCTCGGCGAGCACCCGTTCGCCGAGTACCCCTGCCTTGAGTCGGGCCGATCGCCGCAGCCAGCTCTGCACGACCAGTACGGCGACGAACACCACGGCGAGCACGTCGATGCTGATCGTGTTCTCGCCACCGGCGACCTCGTCGACGATCAGGCCGAGCAACTGCGGTCCGGCGAGGCCCGCGACGGCGGCGATCGTGAAGAGCACGAGGACGACGACGAACTCGCGGCGGTTGGCGCGAAACGTCGTCGCGGCCCAGCGCCTCGCGACGGCGGCCGAGGCGAGCGGCAGTTTCAGTTGCATGTCGTCACCACCTCGTCGGCGACAGCGGCCCACAGTGGGCTCTGGCTGAACACGACGGTCGTCCTTTCCCTGCGCAGTGAGGCGACTCGCCTGCTGATGCGGGCCTCGGTGTGTGCGTCGACCGCCGACGTCGGCTCGTCGAGCAGCAGTACGTCGGCGTCGGTGGCGAGCGCCCTCGCCAGTGCCAGCCGCTGCCGTTGACCACCGGAGATCTCCCTGCCGCGTTCCCCGATGCGCTCCTCGATCCCTTCGGGAAGCGCGGCGACGATGTCTTCGGCGTCTGCCGCCCACAGCGCGTTGTCGACGGTGACCTTTCCCGGGACGTCGGCCGCGATCTCGGCAGAGAGGATCCCGGAAAACCACAGGTCCTGGTTGTGCGCGTACACGACGCGGCTGCGCAGCTCGGTCAGCGCGACCCTGTCGGCCGGGACACCGGACAGCGAAGCAGGCTCGCCACTGTCGGTGAATCTGGCCAGTCGTTCGGCCAGCTCCTCGCCCTGTTTTCCGATGTCGACGACCGTGAGTTTGCCGGCTACCGCCGTGAAACCGGTCTTCGGATCGTGGGGTTCCAGCGGGCCTTCCGGAAGGGTGACCGGTGATTCCGGCTCGGTCAGGTCGGCACGCAGGTTGAGTACCTTGGCTGCCTTGCCTGCCGATGCCAGCGCCGATGCCAGCGCACCGGCGCTCTCGGTCGCCGTGCTCACCGGGATGACGAGAAACGCGGAGGCACCGTAGAAGGCGACCAGCTCACCGACGCTGATCGTTCCCGCGACGGCGAGTTTCGCGCCGAGCCAGGTGATCGCCACCGTGACGAGTCCAGGCAGCAGAACCTCGGCTCCGGTGAGCCACGATTCCCGTCTCGCCACGTCGATTCCCGCGAACCGGACCCGCTGGCTCGCGTCGCGGAACCTGGCGTTGAACTGGCGTTCTCCGCCGACTCCCCTGAGTATCCGCAGGCCGGAGACGATGTCGGCGCCGAGCGCGTTGACGGCGGTCACCTGTTCCCTCTGGTACCGGATCTTGCGTTCGAGCGGGCCGATCAACGAGCCGACGCCGATGGTCGCGATCGGAACACCGACGAGCGCGACCATCCCGAGCAGCGGTGAGTAGCCGACCAGTACGAAGCCGACCGTGAGGAAGGCCACCACCGCGCCGCCGAGCCTGCCGATCACCTCCAGCACGTTGCCGATCTTGTTGATGTCGGAGGAGGTGACGGCGAGCACTTCGCCGGTGCCCACCTTGGCGCGCAGCCCCGATCCGAGCTTCGCCGCGTGCGTCACGACGAGCCGCTGCGTCGCCGAGGCGCCGTGCATCCACATGCCGACCCCGAGACCGAGCAGTGTGGTGCCGAAAACGGCCTGCACCACGCCGATGCCCGCGGTCGCCAAGGCGTAGCCGAGCAGCGCCGACCTGTCCTCGTCCGCGATACCGGCTTCGATGCCGTTGCCGACGACGACGGGCAGCAGCGCGCTCGGCACGAGCCACAGCGCGCCGAACAAGATCGAACCGACGGCAAGCCAAGGTCGCCCCCTGAGCAGGGCGACGAGGAAGGTGATCGGCGTCAGTCGTGCTGGCAGGCGGATGTCGGGAGCCGGGTACGGCTTGAGTGGCACGTCCGAAAACGTTACGAACGACCTGCGTCGATGGCGACCGATTTTCTCGCGGGACCGGCAAGTATCCTGATGGCCGTGGCATCACCTCACGTCGAAACACCGGTCGTCGACACCACCGCGCACGCAGCGGGCACCCCCGAACTTCCGCAGCCCTACCTCGAACTCGGTCTGGCCGACGACGAGTACGCGAGGATCCGCGAGATCCTCGGGCGGCGGCCGACGGAGGCCGAGCTGGCCATGTACTCCGTGATGTGGAGTGAGCACTGCTCGTACAAGTCCTCCAAGCGGCACCTCGCCTACTTCGGCGAGACGACGACGCCGGAGATGCGGGCCAAGATGCTCGCGGGCATCGGCGAGAACGCCGGTGTGGTCGACATCGGTGACGGCTGGGCCGTCACCTTCAAGGTGGAAAGCCACAATCACCCGTCCTATGTGGAGCCGTACCAGGGCGCGGCGACGGGTGTCGGCGGCATCGTGCGCGACATCCTCGCCATGGGTGCCAGGCCGCTCGCCGTGGCCGACCCGCTGCGGTTCGGCCCTGCTGACGCGCCCGACACCAAGCGGGTGCTTCCCGGTGTCGTCGCGGGCGTCGCGGGCTACGGCAACTGCCTCGGCCTTCCCAACATCGGCGGCGAGGTCGTCTTCGACGAGAGCTACGCTGGCAACCCGCTGGTCAACGCCATGTGTGTCGGCGCGATGCGCGTCGAGGACCTGCACCTCGCGCACGCGTCAGGTACCGGCAACAAGATCATCCTGTTCGGGGCGAGGACGGGGCTCGACGGCATCGGCGGCGTCTCCGTGCTCGCCAGTGACTCCTTCTCCGGCGACGAGACCAGCGGCGGTCGCAAGAAGCTGCCCAGCGTCCAGGTCGGCGACCCGTTCACCGAGAAGGTGCTCATCGAGTGCTGTCTCGAACTGTTCGGCAAGAAGCTGGTCGTCGGCATCCAGGACCTCGGCGGTGCCGGGCTTTCCTGCGCGACGTCCGAGCTGGCAGCGGCAGGCGACGGAGGGATGCACATCAACCTCGACCGGGTTCCCCTTCGCGCGAAGGGGATGACGCCAGCCGAGATCCTTTCCAGCGAATCGCAGGAGCGGATGTGTGCCGTCGTGGCTCCGGCCGATGTGGACGCCTTCATGGAGGTGTGCCGCAAGTGGGACGTCATCGCGACGGAGATCGGTGAGGTCACCGATGGCGATCACCTCGTCATCACGTGGCACGACGAGGTCGTCGTCGACGTGCCGCCGCGCACGGTCGCCCACCAGGGGCCGGTGTACGACCGGCCGTTCGCGCGTCCTGCCACGCAGGACGCGCTACAGGCCGACAGCACGGACTCGCTGCCTCGTCCGTCCACTTCGGACGAATTGAGGGACACCCTGCTCAAGGTGATCTCCTCGCCCAACCAGGCTTCGAAGGAATGGGTCACCCAGCAGTACGACCGCTACGTTCGTGGCAACACCGTGCTCGCCCAGCCTTCCGACTCGGGCGTCGTTCGCATCGACGAGTCGACCGGAAGGGGCGTCGCAGTCGCGACCGACTGCAACAGTCGGTTCGTCTTCCTCGACCCGTACCAGGGCACCCAGCTCGCGCTCGCCGAGGCGTATCGCAACGTGGCCACCGGCGGAGCCGAGCCAGTCGCGGTGACGAACTGCCTCAACTTTGGTTCGCCGCGCGACCCGGGCGTCATGTGGCAGTTCGAGCGCGCGGTGCACGGCCTTGCCGACGGCTGCGCGCAGCTCGGCATTCCGGTCACCGGCGGCAACGTGAGCTTCTACAACCAGACCGGCGACACGGCGATTCTGCCGACTCCGGTCGTCGGCGTGCTCGGCGTCATCGACGACGTCCGGCGCAGGATCCCCACCGGGATCGGCTCGGAGCCGGGTGAGAGCTTGTTGCTGCTCGGCGACACGAAGGACGAGTTCGGCGGTTCCGCGTGGGCCAGTGTCATCCACGGTCACCTCGGCGGGCTGCCGCCTGAGGTCGACCTCGAAAGGGAGCGCCTGCTCGCCGAGATCCTCGTCGCGGGCTCGCGGGACGGGATGATCTCGGCTGCCCACGATCTCGCCGACGGCGGGCTGGCACAGGCCGTTGTCGAGATGGCACTCATCGGACAGTGCGGGGCAAGGGTTTTGCTCGACCAGGACGCCGATCCGTTCGTCCAGCTCTTCTCCGAATCGGCGGGAAGGGTGCTGGTCGCCGTGCCTCGCAGTGAGGAACTGCGCTTCACCGAGATGTGCGAGGCACGCGGACTGCCGTGGCGCAAGACCGGCGTCGTCGATCCCGAATCGGCAGCGCTGGACATCCAGGACGTCGCGAACTACCCGCTCGAAGAGCTTCGCGTCGCGTGGGAAGGCACGCTGCCCGCACTGTTCGATTAGGACGGTCGCTCAGGTCCCCGGAGGGGCGGTCAGTTTGGTCTGGCCGTCCGGCAACTTCGTTGTCGTCCAGCCTTCCGGCAGATCGGCTTCGACTTCCGGCTCGATCACGGTGTTGTAGAGGGAAATCGCCTCTGGGCCGCGTTTCCAGCGCAGGTCGAGTCGGGACGCGAACCTCGCCCTCCGAAGATCGAGTCCCGTGTGGAAGGACGTCGTGCCGAACAGCGCGTCGCCGTGAAACGTGGAGTCCTTGAAGCTCGCCTTCCCCAAGAAGGTCGTACCCGTGAAGTCGGCGAGTTCGCCGAATTCCGTACCGCTGAACCACGCGCGTTCCCTGAACGTCGAGTTGGTGCAGCGAAAGCGGCCGGTGAGCCGTCCCTCGTTGGTGCTCGCCGCGGTGAACCAGACCGGGCCCCCGAAGTCGCAGCCGCTGAAGTTGATGCTGCTGTGCAGCTTCGCGTAGCGCATCAGCACCGTCCCGAGCTTGCGGCCGGAACAGTCGAGGTATTCCAGCGTGGCTCCGGTCAGGTCGAGGTCGTAGGAGGGCGCTTCGTCCTGGCCCGCTTCGGGGAGCAGGTCGAGCAGGATGCGTTGTGCGGTAAGCCTGACCTGGAGTTCCCGTTCCGCGATTTCCCTTTCGGGACCTTCGTTCTGAGGAGCGGGGCCCTTGCCTCCGGTGAGCCGGGGGTGCGAGTAGGGGCGGCGCAGGTAGGCGCACACGACGTCGAGCACCGTCTGGGTGTAGCCGGGCCGCGATTTGGCGAGCCCGGCGAGAACGTGCAGCGCACCGACCCTGACCTGGTCGGCCTCGTCGCCGAGCAGTTCGATGGCGCGAGCGAACCGTTCGTCGGATATGCGGCGGCTTTCGAGTTCGTGACGTTTGCGTTCGATCTCCTGTCGGGCTTCCTCGACGCGGCGCCGCCGGTCGTTGAGCCAGAGGGCGTAGAGCGCGACGATGGCGCCGCCCGCGAGTCCTCCGGTGCGCAGCGCGTCGCTCCGGTTGGTTTTCCCGTCGGTGAGCAGCCACACGCTGATGGCGAGCACCAGCAGGACGGCACAAAAGACGGTGCCGAAAAGCGGCGACCGAAGGGCGACCCGAACCCGATTCATGTCGGCAATCTACTTAACGCCCGCGAGTCCCCCGTCCAGGACGCCGAGATCCGCACTCGGGACGCCGAGATCCGCACCCAGGCACGCGAGATCCGCATTCAGCGTGAACCGCCGGAGAAGGCCGAGTCGCTTACCCGAGGCTTCGCTGCAACAGCAGAGTGTCCACGAGGTGACCGTGTTTGAGTCCGACCCCGCGCAGCCGCCCTGCTTCGGTAAAGCCCCTTCCTCGGTGCAGGCGAAGGGAAGCGTCATCGCCTGAATCGGCGATCACGGCGATGACCTCGCGGATGCCGCGATCCGCACACGCGTCGAGCAATGTGTCGAGTAACGTGCCGCCGATGCCTTTGCCGGTGGCCTGCGGCGCGAGATAGATCGAGTCCTCGACCGTGTGCTCGTAGGCGGGGCGAGGTTTCCACCTTCCGCAGTACGCGTAGCCCGCCACGATGCCCGCGCACTCGGCGACGAGAAACGGCAGCGCGGCACCGGTGATCGCGGCGAACCTTCGCTCCCATTCGGGGTGGTCAGGCGGTTGCAGTTCGAAGGTACTGAGGCTCGTCGTGACGTAGTGGGCGTAGATCTCGGCTATCGAGGCGAGGTCGTCCTTCGTGGCGGCGCGCACCTCCCCGGATTTCTCTATAGGAGAATTCATCACTACGATAGTGTAGATGGATCTCGCCGTTCTCGGCCGACGCGTGCAGTTGCTACGACGCGAACGCGACCTCACACTCCAGGAACTCGCCGACCGATCCGCGGTGAGCGTCAGCATGCTCTCCGCGATCGAAAAGGGAGAGAAGGCGCCGACCGTCGTCGTTCTCGACCGCGTGGCGACCGGACTGGGTGTGCGTCTTCCGGTGCTGGTCGCTGAGCCGGAGGACGAACGCGTGATCGTGCGAAGGGCGGGGCAACAGGACCACGTGCGAGAGCCCGGCGGCTGGCAGCGAACCATCCTCACCCCTGTCGTTCCCGGGGTGAATTTCGAATGGATCCGCTCGACCCTGCCGCCGGGCTCCGTGCCTGGTGACTACCCGCCCTACGCGCCTGGTTCGCACGAGTTCATCTACGTCGAATCGGGAACCGTGACGCTGACCCTCGAAGGGGACCGGGTCATCGAACTGTCCGAAGGCGACTCCGTGTACCTCGCAGCGGACATCACATTGGGCTATGCCAACCGCTCCGGCGAACCGTGTACCTACTACGTCGCCGCGATGATCATGCGGCCTCGGTACGCCGGAGCGCGGTATTCGCGTGCTACGGAAGGATGATCCAGTCCACGCAACCGCCAGGAATCGCGTCGACCACGCCGATGGTCGATTCCTCCGACGTGACGTCCTTGCCGCGGACGGTGCCCGCGAGTATCGCTTCGTAGGCACCAACGTCCGCGAGTTCGCCGGACATCGAGCCAATGGAGAGATCCGGTGAATCGCCGGCGATGATGTCCACGTAGGGGCCGTTGATCTGGGCCGACTCGGGGCACAGCGCTGCCTTGGCCTGCTCGGCGTTACCGCTGTTGAGCGCATCGATGAAGCCGCTGGCGACGCTTTCCGCCTCGGTCTCGGTGAGAGTGCCGGTGCCTTCGGTGGTGCCCGTGCCGCCGGGTTCTTCGGTAGTACCGGTCTCCTCGGTCGCGGGCGGCGGCTCGACGCCGCCCATCGCGACGTCCTGCCAGCACCACTTGCCGTTTTCCTTGGCGAGGTCGCCACTGACCTCGAACTGCTGGCCGGCCGCCGTGATAGAGGCGGTCGCGGTCGCGGTGTCGCCGTTCTCGTTGACCTCGCCGAGCCGTGCGTCCTCGACGGTGCTGACGGAGTTGATGACCTGGTCGATGTCCTCGCCCGCGTTCGAGCACTTGAGCCCGTTGAGCGCGGCGGCGTCCTTGTTCTTCAGGCCGGTGATGATCTGCTCCGCGACGGCCTGCGCGCCGCCCTCTTCGCCTCCGCCACCGGGGGTCTTTTCGTCCTCGTCGTCACCGAGCAGGAAGCCGGGAGCGAGGAAGCCCGTGACTCCGAAGGCGACGAGCGCGACGAGGAGCACGGACAGACCGACCCACAGTCCGGTCTTGCTCTTCTTGGGCGGCCCACCGTATTCGCCGCCCTGCGGGTAGCCGTACTGCTGCTGTTGGTACTGACCGTATTGGTCGTACTGCCCGCCCTGCTGGGGAAAAGCGCCCGACTGCGGGTAACCGCCCTGCTGTGGATATTGGCCGCCCTGGGGGTAGCCGCCCTGCTGCGGGAACTGTCCGGATTGCGGGTAGCCACCGCCTTGCTGCTGGTGTCCACCTTGCCCGTACGGGTCAGGTTGCCCGCCGTACGGCTGTCCGGGCTGAGGTGGGTAGGTCATGGGGCGCCTTTCGTCGACAATGCTTTACCGCAGACGCACGACCCGAATGGCTGGTTCCGCTGAAGAGGCTGGTGGGACCAGCCATGGTCTGGTAAGTGCGCGATTGGCCTGGTCAGGGCATGAGGTATGCCGCTGCCGAAGTGATGGTGTGACCCGGGCAGGACGTCCTGCCCAAGATCATCGTTGTGGGACGTCCTGCGGCGGCTTCATCGGCGACGTACTCGCGCTCGCTCGGCTGCCCGTCTCGTACTGGACCCGGAACGGACCGGAACATCGACGGACGGTAGTTGATCCATCACGGTTGAACTCCCCCAGCAGTCAAACATTCACTCAGCGGGCATTGTGCCTTCCCTGTGGCGCGCTGGGCAAAAAAAGTTCCCGACCGGCCATGCCGGGCGGGAACTTTTATCGGTTCGTGACCTGAACTCAGCCGGTCGCCAGCACCTTGAGCCTGTCGTAGCTGCCGTTGAACGAGTTCTGATCGATGGGTGTCGAGGTGTACTGCCAGAAGGTGTGGAAGCTCCACCCGTTGGGCAGTGTTCCCACGGAGGACGAGTACCGCGCCACCCACAGCGGAACCGTGTTGCCGAAGCTCTGCGCCGTGCCGACGCATTGGTTCCACCAGTTCGTCGACGTGTAGATGACGGGGTAACGGCCGGTGCGGCTGTGATAGGTGTCGTGGAAGTCGCGAATCCACGCCGCCATGCTCGACTTGCTCTTGCCGTAACAGGTCGAGCCGTAGGGGTTGTACTCCATGTCCAGCGCGCCGGGAAGAGTCTTGCCGTCCTTCGACCATCCGCCGCCGTTGTCGACGAAGTAATTCGCCTGTGCCGCACCGGAAGAACGGTCTGGCAGTGCGAAGTGGTATGCCCCCCTGATCATGCCGACGTTGTAGGACCCGTTGTACTGCTGGGCGAAATACGGGTTCTTGTATCCCGTTCCCTCTGTCGCCTTGACGAAGGCGAACCGTTTGCCCTGCCCCCACCAGTGATTCCAGTCGACGTTCTGCTGATGACCGCTGACGTCGATGCCGGGCACCGTTGCCGTGGCGCGATAGTCGTCGGTGCTGTTTGCCTGTGGCCGCAACGCTTGCCCCCTCGTTTCCTCCGTGGACTCATCGCCTTCGACCCTGGCGATTTGCGAGCCCATCGGATGGTCGTAGGTCTCGACGTAGCTGTCCGTCGGCATGCCGTCGACGTACTGGGGCGCCGCGTCGGGCGCCTGCGGTGACGCCGTCGCCGGGGTCAGTGTGCCGAGCAGGAGCACACTGGCCGAACCGACGGCGACGGCGGCGACCAACCGCCGCCAGATTCTTCGTCCGGTGGACATGGGAGTTTCCCTTCACGAATCACATTGCCCTCGCTGTGAGCGGTGACTGCGGGCAGTAGCCGCTCGGGCGTTGATTGTTATCTGAGGATGCCGGGTTTGTCACTAGTTGGCGTGAAATACCCGCAATAAGTGGGTGATTTGCGGGTTAATTCGAATGGGTGGTGACTGTGAAAATCACTTTCGCCATCACTCGCCGGCGAGCTTGGAGAGCTGGGCATTGCCGCCGTTGAAGGAGTTCTGATCACCGGGCAGTTTTCCGGAATCCGAGAACTGCCAGATGGTCTGCGCCTGCCAACCGGAAGGAAGCGGTCCGATCTCGGGGGCATACCTGGCGAGCCACAACGGGTTCGTCGTCCCGAAGTCGGGGCTGTCGCCGGTGCATTTCTTCCACCAGCCCGTGCTGGTGTAGATCACGGGTGCTCTTCCCGTCGCCGCCGCGTAGCTACGCGAGAAGTCCTTGATCCAGGCGACCATCGCCGAAGGGCTCTTGCCGTAGCAGGCGTCGCCCTTGGGGCTGTACTCCATGTCGAGCGCGCCGGGCAGGGTGCGGCCGTCGGCGCTCCAGCCCCCGCCGTTCTCGACGAAGTACCGGGCCTGCTCGGCGCCGCCGGAGACGTCCGGCCTCGCGAAGTGGTAGGCGCCCCTGATCAGACCGGCGTCGTAGGCGCCGTCGTACTGGTCGTTGAAGGTGTCGCTGCGGTACCCGGTTCCCTCGGTCGCCTTCACGTAGACGAACTTCGCTCCCGCCGAAGCCGACGCCTTCCAATCGACCTTCCCCTGCCAGCTGCTGACGTCGTGACCGAGAACGTTCGCTCCCTCCGCGACAGCGTCCTTCGGTGTGCCGTCGACGCCCTCGACCCTCGCGATCTGTGAGCCCGCGTTGCGTTCCGCCGCGCCCTCGTAGTCGTCGTCAGCCGCAGCGGCGTGGCCAGCCGAAAGCAGCGAGCCGACAACGGTCGCGGCAAGACCAAAGCAGACAAGGGAATTTCGCTTTTTCACATTGACTCCCGACCTCGGTTCGTCTCGGTCGGGGCCGTGCCCCCGAAAAGAGCCGTGCCGAAATCAGCGCGATGAGCGCGGCCGGACCCCGCCCCGCACTCCCGCGCCTCACCTGCGAGAGGTCAGGCAGTCCGCCCCATTCATCCGCGCGTTCGGCGACCCGCGTCCCGAGGAGACATTGCCCCACGCGTCACAATGCCCCCAGGAATTGACAAACGCGATTCGGGTGTCACCCGAAAGGATTGCTTGTCACCCGTTCTCGCGACGAGGTCAGTTCTCCTGGCGAAGCGCGCGTTCGAGGTGGTCGGCGGGAATCACCGCGGTGACCACGTCGTGCGGGTTGATCGTGAGCGCGTGACCGGCAAGCAGCCCGACGATGTCCTTGCCGAGTACGGCGCGGGCATGCGGCCATTCAGGGGGAACGAGAGACTTCGCGGTATAGGCGGGAACGAGCACCCTGCCGTCGCTGTTGTGGAAACCGATCACGGTCCTTTGCACGGGCGACATCGCGTACACGAAGAGCGTGGCGCCGAGTACGACCGAGGGAAGGTCCTCTGCGGGCCGGTGCTTGGTCCGTACCAGTTGCAGCATTCGTTCGAGTTCGTTGGCAGGCTCGGGAAAACCGAGCGCCTTCGGCGAGGGACGATAGCGATCGTTGGGATGGAAGTCCTCGACGACCTCACCGTTGCCGTTGACGGGATAGGCGCCGACGACCGCCCACGAGGGAACCCTGCCGTTGGGGTCGAACGCTTCGTCGATGACGTAAAGCCAGCTGTTCGGATTTGCCCTCGCGTTGGCCCGCATCTCGCGGGTGATCCTTGGCTTCCGGTGGACCGACGGTTCGTTGGGTACGAGCCGGTCCGCTTCATCCCGCTGCGCCATAGTGCATCCCCGCGTAGTGCTGTGCGTTCGTCTCCTCGCTCACTCTACTGTTGCCACATGTCAGCAGCCCGGCCCATCGATCCAGCAGAGTTGCGTGCCGCCGTCGCCGAGGTTTCGGCCTGGTTGACCGGAAACGCCCCCGAACCGGACCGGCGGCGACTGGCCTCCGCGGTGCGGTTGAGCCTTCGCGCCCTCGCGGCCGACGCGCCCGGTCGCAGCGTCGAGGTGCGAGTGCCTCCGTTCGCCGCCGTGCAATGCGTCGAAGGGCCCCGGCACACGAGGGGAACGCCGCCCAACGTCGTCGAGACGGACCCGCGCACCTGGCTGGAACTCGCCACCGGCCGTCTACAGTGGAAAGACGCGCTCACGCAAGGAAAGGTCAGCGCGTCGGGAACCCGCGCCGACCTTTCCCACTGGTTGCCGATCGTCCGGATCGAACCCTGACGGCGGTCCGGCTACGGCTTGCGGCCGATGCCGCCCGCGATGCAGTGCTGTACCTGGTTCAGTTCCTTGAGCCGAGGTCCGTCCGGCCACCAGTCAGCGCACCTGATCACGCCAGGCTCGATCATGTCGAGTCCGTCGAACAGTTCCTCGATCTGCGCCTTGGTACGGAAGGTGCCCGAACCCATCATGCTGTGCCGGAACACCTCCTCCATCTTCCGCGCGACGGAACTGTGCTCGTTTTCCGGATCGAGGAAGTGGCTGATCGCGACGTAGGAACCGGAGGGAAGCGCGTCGATGTACTCCCTCATGATCCTGGCCGGGTCGTCCTGGTCGCCCTCGTAGTGGTGCAGGGTTCCCGCCTGCAGGAAGCCGATGGGCTTGGAGAAGTCGAGGTGATCGCGAACCGTCGGGTTCTCCATGATCTCCTGCGGTTTGAAGATGTCGAGCGCCACGAAGTGGGTGTTCTCGTTTTCTTCGAGCAGGGCGCGACCGTGGGCGAGTACGACGGGGTCGTTGTCGATGTAGACGACGGTGGCCTCTGGCGTGAGCCGCTGTACGACCTGGTGGGTGTTCTCCGCGGTCGGGAGCCCTGAACCACAGTCGAGATACTGAGTGAGCCCGGTCTGCTGCGCGAGGAAGCGACAGGCTCTGATCAGGAAACCGCGATTCTCGATCGCGAGGTCCTGCGCCTCCGGCGCCGCTTTCTGGACCTTGTGGAACACCTCGCGGTCGATCGCGTAATTGTCCTTGCCGCCGAGGAAGGCGTCATAGACGCGGGCGATGCTTGCCCTGTTCGGGTCGACTCCGACAGGGACGCGTTCTGACTGGGGAACGGGGGCAGACATTGTGGAACCTCACAGCCCAGGAGTGGATAACGCGGATCCACGTAGAGTAGGGGTTTGTGCCCTGGGGGTAAACGGCGGTGTCAAGGCCGATCGGCTCACCTTGACTGTCCGGTGACGCGGTGTACTTTGAGTGGTCGGGCAGTTTCCTCGGGTACGATGACGCGTCTTCAATGAGTAGTCCGTGGCGTCCGAAGGCGCCGGTTGTCAGTGGCGAGAGGGTTGAATCCGGGACATGGCCGCGGTGGATCGCACGGCAGGGGACCAGGTCGCTGGTCCTACCGCACGGCGGATGATCCTCGGAGCGCAGCTTCGCAGGCTCAGGGAGCACGCGAGCATCACCCGCGCCGATGCCGGGTACCACATCAGGGCTTCCGAATCGAAGATCAGCCGACTCGAACTCGGCAGGGTCGGTTTCAAGGACAGGGACGTCGCCGATCTGCTGACGCTCTACGGAATCGGCGACACCGCCGAGCGCGAGCAGTTCCTCGGCATGGTCAAGGAGTCGAACAACCCCGGCTGGTGGCAGAAGTTCAACGACTACATGCCGAAGTGGTTCGACGACTATGTCGGGCTCGAAGAGGCCGCTGCCCGGATCCAGACCTACGAGTTGCAGTTCATCCCTGGTCTGTTGCAGACGGAGGACTACGCGAGGGCGATCATCACCCACGGTCTTCCCGAGACGGCGAACGAGACCGCCGAGGGCAGGATCGCGCTGCGGATGCGCAGGCAGAAGCTGCTGCACCGGCCGGGAGCTCCCCGATTGTGGGCCGTCATCGACGAGTCCGTGCTCTACCGTCCGCTCGGCGGGGCCGCGGTGCACAGGGCTCAGCTCGACCAGTTGCTCGAACTGACGTTGTTGCCGCACATCTCGGTGCAGGTGGTGCCCTACGCCCGTAGTGGATACGCGGCCGAGGGTGCGTTCACGCTGCTTCGCTTCTCGGAGCCGGAGCTGCCGAACATCGCCTACATCGAGCACATCGCGGGCGGCCTCTACCTCGACCGGCCCGACGAGATCGAGCGCATCGGCCGGTCACTGGACCGCCTGGCCGTCGATGCCGAGACACCGGATCGGTCGCGGCAGATGATCACCAAGCTACGTGCGGAGTTCTGACCAGGGGTTTTCCTGGCGCAACTGAAAGTCGTTCCTGATTGTCGATTCATGGTCAGCATCTCGTGAACTTGTATCTGCACGTGCATTCACACCTGCACTGGCACGTGCTACCGTGGCTGCACAATTCAATGCACGTGCAGATGCATCCTCCGAAAGTGTAAGTCGGGAAGGTGAGGATCATGGCGGAGACGATTCGCAACGGCATCTCTGCGGACCTGCTCGCGGACGCGACCTGGCGTAAAAGTACGTACAGCGGTGCGACGGGCAACTGTGTCGAGGTAGCCACAATGACAGACGGCTCGATTGCGGTGCGAAACTCCCGTGATCCACACGGTCCTGCGCTCATCTATACGCAGCAAGAGATCGCAGCTTTCCTCGCGGGAGCCAAGGACGGCGAATTCGATGATGTGGTCGCGTGAAACAACGACGGTCGAGGATGTGCTCGGCCGGCTGATCAAGCAGGGTTACCGCTTCGTGCACCCTCGCAACGCCGATGGCGAGATCGTCACGATCGTCGGCGTTCGTGCGCACGGTGACGTGATCGACGTCGTGCGCCTCGACGCCGAGGACGACGTCACCGCGATGCGGATGCCCGGTGACGAAGCCGATGTCCTCGAACCGAAGCGCGTCTTGTGGCGCCGGTCGGGAGCAATGGACTCGGTTGTCGGCGACCTGCTCGAACTGTCCGATGAAGACCATGCGACGCGGAGCCCCGCGCGTTCAGGCGGTTGCTGGGTCTCCGGCTCAGGTGGTCGTGCCAAATGGCTCATGGCGACAGCCTGAGCGCTAGATCACCGAGTCGGGCCGCCTCCGGCCACCTACACTGGAGGCGGCCCGTTCTCGTACTCAGGGGAGCCTCTCGGTGCACACCGATCAGACGTCCACCGGAGCAGCCATCGGCGATGAGCCGGAAGCCGAACCGCGCGAGGAGTGCGGAGTATTCGGTGTATGGGCGCCCGGCGAAGACGTCGCGAAACTGACCTATTACGGCCTGTACGCACTACAGCACCGTGGGCAGGAAGCCGCCGGAATCTCGGTGTCCGACGGCAAACAGATCGTCGTCTTCAAAGACCTCGGCCTCGTCAGCCAGGTGTTCGACGAGCAGGTGCTGTCCTCGTTGCAGGGACACATCGCCGTCGGCCACTGCCGCTACTCGACGACGGGAGGGGGAAGCTGGGAGAACGCCCAGCCCACCTTCCGGACCACAGCCGCGGGAACTGGGCTTTCCCTCGGTCACAACGGAAACCTCGTCAATACGCACGAGCTGCACGAACGCGCCCGCGCGCTCGGCGTCCTCGACAAGAACGGGGCGACGACCGACTCGGATCTGATCTGCGGGCTGCTCGCGGCGGCGGCAGCCGACAAGGGCATCGAGGCTGCCTCGCTGGAGCTGCTGCCGACCTTCCAAGGCGCGTTCTGTCTCACCTTCGCCGACGAGAACACCCTGTACGCGGCTCGCGACCGGCACGGAGTGCGTCCGCTGGTGCTCGGCAGGCTCGAACGCGGCTGGGTCGTCGCGAGCGAGACGGCGGCGCTCGACATCGTCGGTGCTTCCTTCGTGCGCGAGGTCGAGCCTGGTGAACTCATCGCGATCGACGAGGGCGGCCTGCGTTCCTCCCGGTTCGGGAACCCTGAGCCGAAGGGCTGCATCTTCGAATACGTCTACCTCGCGCGTCCCGACACCAGCATCGCGGGCCGCAGCGTGCACGCGACGAGGGTCGAGATCGGCAGGCGGCTCGCCGACGAACACCCCGTCGAAGCCGACCTCGTCATCCCGGTCCCCGAATCGGGAACTCCCGCCGCCATCGGATACGCGCAGGCCTCCGGTATCCCTTACGGCTCAGGTCTCGTGAAGAACGGTTACGTGGGGCGGACCTTCATCCAGCCTTCGCAGACCATCCGGCAACTCGGAATCCGGCTCAAACTCAACCCGTTGCGCGAGGTCATTCGCGGTAAGCGGCTCGTCGTCGTCGACGATTCGATCGTGCGCGGCAACACCCAGCGGGCGCTCGTCAGGATGTTGCGCGAATCCGGCGCGCTCGAAGTTCACGTCAGGATCGCGTCGCCTCCCGTGCGCTGGCCGTGCTTCTACGGGATCGATTTCGCGTCGAGGGCAGAGCTTGTCGCCAACGGCGCCGACGTGGACGGCATCCGCCATTCCATCGGAGCGGATTCGCTCGGCTACGTCTCGCTCGAAGGGCTCGTCGCCGCTTCCGAACAGCCGAGCTCCCGGCTGTGCGCCGCGTGTTTCGACGGCGAGTATCCGATCGCGCTTCCCGACGAAGCGTTGATCGGAAAACACCTGCTGGAGAGCATCACCGGAGGTAACGCCTCCACTGCTGCCGCCCTCCCTGTCACCTCGGCGGGGTACGGTGCCGAGGATGCCGTACGGCGTCCTTAGCCGTGTCACGTCTTGAGGATGGAGTCCGCTTCGTGAGCGAGTCCACGAGCGCTACGTATGCCGCAGCCGGGGTCGACATCGACGCCGGTGACAAGGCGGTCGAGCTGCTCAAACCACATGCCGCCCGCGCGACCCGACCAGAGGTGGTCGGCGGCGTCGGCGGGTTCGCGGGGCTTTTCTCGCTGAAGCCGGGGCGCTGGAAGGAGCCGTTGCTCGCGTCGTCGACCGACGGCGTCGGCACCAAAATCGCGGTCGCCCAAGCGTTGGACAAGCACGACACGGTCGGCATCGACCTGGTCGCGATGGTCGTCGACGACCTCGTGGTGACCGGTGCGGAGCCGCTGTTCCTCCAGGACTACATCGCGGTCGGCAAGGTCGTTCCCGAAAAGGTCGCCGCCATCGTGTCCGGCATCGCGGAAGGCTGCGTGCGCGCGGGCTGCGCGTTGCTCGGTGGGGAAACCGCCGAGCATCCCGGCATGATGGGCGAGCACGAGTACGACATCTCGGCGACCGGTATCGGCGTCGTCGAAGCCGCCGACGTGCTGGGGCCCGAACAGGTGCGGCCTGGTGACGTCGTGCTCGGGCTCGGTTCGAGTGGTCTGCACTCCAACGGGTTCTCGCTCGCGCGGCGGGTGCTGCTCGACATCGCCCGCATGCCGCTGGAAGGGCACGTCGAGGAGTTCGGCCGCACGCTCGGCGAGGAAATGCTCGAACCGACCAGCATCTACGCGAAGGACTGCCTCGCGCTTGCCGCCGAAGCCGACGTCAGGACGTTCGCCCACGTCACGGGTGGTGGCCTCGCCGAAAACCTCGCGCGGGTCATGCCGAGGGGGCTCGTCGCGCACCTCGAACGCAGCACCTGGACTCCCGCCGCGGTGTTCGCGCTCATCGCGCAGCGCGGTCGCGTCGAACGCGAGGAGATGGAACGCACCTTCAACATGGGTGTCGGCATGGTCGCGATCTGTTCACCGGAAGACGTCGATCGGGCGCTCGCGGTACTGACGGCCAGGCACGTGCCTGCCTGGGTGCTCGGCGAGGTCAGGCCGACGGAGGACACGGAAGGCCCTCGTGCCGTGCTGACCGGTGACCACCCCAGGTTCTGATCTCCGGATCACCGCGCGGTTCGTCATCCCGGATGGCGAGCTGGCTGAACGGTTCTCGCGGTCGTCCGGCCCGGGAGGCCAGGGGGTCAACACGACGTCGTCGCGGGTCGAACTGTCCTTCGACGTCGCCCGATCCCCCGCCGTCCCCGAGGACCTGCGTCCCCGGTTGCTCGCAAGGCTCGCGGGCAGGCTGACCGCAGGAGTGCTCACCATCGCGGCGAGCGAACATCGCGCGCAGTTGGCGAACAGGGAGGCGGCGAGGCAACGGCTCGCCGCCACCCTGCGGAATGCCGCCGCTCCGCCTCCCCGCAAACGCAGGCCCACAAAGCCGACAAGGGGTTCGCAGGAGCGGCGGTTGGCGAGCAAGAAGCGCCGAGGAGACGTCAAGAAGCGCAGGGGCAGGCCCGCCGACGAGTAGCACGTTCCCCGGATGCTCACTGCCGCCAGTGGTATTGCCGCTCCGGCCTGCCGGTACCGCCGTAGCGGAGCTTGACCTCCGCTCTTCCGGTGCTGACGAAGTGTTCGAGGTAGCGGCGGGAGCTCGGCCTCGACAGTTCGGTCACCGTCGCGCATTCCGTCGCCGAGAGCCCGTCGGGGTGGTCGCGTAGCGCATCCCTCACCAGGTCCGCGGTTTGCTGCGTGAGTCCTTTCGGCAGCGAACCGGTGCCGCGTGGCCGGGAAGCGAAGACGTCGTCGACGTCCTGCTGCGCGGGTGCGCCGCCCGCCGACAACCGCGCCAGCTTCTCGTGCAGCGAGCCGACGTGTTCCAGCTGATCGCGAAGGGCCGCGTAGGAGAAGGGTTTGATCAGATAGTGCAGTGCGCCTCCACGCATCGCGCCCCGGATCGTATGTGCGTCTCTCGCGGCCGTGATGACGATGACGTCAGTGTCTACTGTGGATTGATCGGCGCGTAGTTCGCGCAAGACGGAGATTCCGTCGATGTCCGGGAGATAGATGTCGAGCAATACGAGGTCGGGTGCGAGTTCGCGAACGCAGCGAAGCGCGTCGGCTCCGGTGTGCGCCGTGCCGACGACGGTGAATCCCGCTGTCCGCTCGACGTAGCCACTGTGGACCTTCGCGACCATGAAGTCGTCATCGACGACGAGCACCCTGATCATCTCGACACCTTCGCGCGTACCGGCACGATCGGCAAGACCGCGGTGAACACCGCGCCGTCGGCGTTGTGCACGTCGACGGTACCGCCTCTGCGACGGCACGTCTGCCTTGTCAACGCGAGGCCAAGACCTCGGGAACCGCCTCGCTCGGCCGTCTTCGTCGTGAACCCGTGCGCGAACACCTCCGTCGCCAGTTCGGGAGCGACACCGGGACCGGAATCCCTGACCACGACGGAAATTGCCGCCGCGTCGGCGACGATGCCCACCTCGATCCAGTTGTCGCCGTCCGCTCCTCGTAGCGCGTCGAGCGCGTTGTCGACGAGGTTGCCGACGACGGTCACCAGGTCTGCCGAGAGTTGCTCGGCGACATCGCCGAGCGTGCTCTCGTCGGTCAGCCGCATGCCGACTCCCTGCTCGGCCGCGAGGCTCGCCTTCGCGATCAGCAGCGCGGCCACGGCCGGATCGCTGATCCGCGCGCTGACCTGCTCGTGCCATTCGTCGTGTGCCCTGCTCACCAGGTTGACGTAGCTGCGGGCCTCGTCGTATTCGCCGAGTTCGATCAGTCCGGCGATGGTGTGCAGCCGGTTGGTGAACTCGTGTGCCTGCGCGCGCAGCGTGTCGGTCGTGCGCGAGGCCGCGGCGAGTTCCTCCCTCAGCGCGATCAGTTCGGTGCGATCCCGCAGGGTGACCACCGAGCCCAGCTCGCGGCCTTCCCTCGCGATCGGCATCCTGTTCATGACCAGGACCCTTCCCGCGCGCAACACGATCTGGTCCGCGCCGCTGGCCTTGCCGGTCAGCACGTCGCGTAGCCGCTCGTTGACGTCGAGGTCGTCCACCCCGGTGCCGACACTGTCCTCCGGGAGTGCGAGCAGTTCGCTCGCGTGATCGTTCACGAGCGTGATCCGGTGGTGCTGGTCGAGGCCGAGTACTCCTTCCTTGATGCCGTGAAGCAGCGCCTCCCTGTGCTCGACGAGCCCGGTGATCTCTCTCGGTTCGAGTCCGAGTGTCTGCCGTTTGACCCGCCAGGAAAGGAAGAGCGAGCCCGCGACGCCGAGTACGGTGGCGATGCCGATCAGCGCGAGCGCGTCGGAGGGCCGATTGGCCGCGCCCTCGAAGAACCCCGGCGTCGCCTTTCCCGCCGCCACGATGCCGAGTACGTCGCCGCCGTCGTCGAGAACGGGGACGTGGGCCACCAGCGAATCGTCGAGAACTCCCACCCAGGAACGGCCGTGGGAGACGGTGGACTCGCCCAGTGTCAGCGTCGTGCGCAACTGTGAGGGGTCTTGCGAGGCGAGCACTCGCTTCGAGGGATCGGCTATCACCACGTAGTCGGCGCCGGAGAGGCTGCGTGCTCCCTCGGCGAAACTCGCGAGCGGGTCCCTGTTGACGGGGTGCGCGAGGCTCACCCGAACCCCAGGCGTCGCGGCCACGTTCTCGGCGACCGAGAGCAGCTTGCGTCCCTCGCTGTCGGTGAACGTCTTGTTCGACTGCATCACCGAGAATCCGGTGACACAGCCGAGCAGCGCGAACACGATGACAAGTTGCCAGCCGAGCAACTGTCTCGCCAGTGATCCCTTGCCGCCCACGGCCATCACTATGACACCAGGCGAGGCCCGATCCGCCGGCCGAAGGCGTGACCACAAAGAACACAAGTACCGATACGTCCGCAACGACGACATCGGCGCCACGGCGGTGCACCATGTGCACCGATCACAGTGAGGTGGCGATGAAGAATCCAAAGACCTGGCTGGCGGTGCTCGGGGCGGCGCTGCTGGTATTGCTCGTGCCCCCGCTCGTCGGAGCGGGAGGTGACGAGACCGGCACCCAGATCCGTGGACTGCGGGTCATGGTGCCCAACACGCCCGGCGGCGGCTACGACATCACGGCTCGTACCGCGGTGAAAGCCGTCGAGGACAACAATCTCAACGGAACGACCGAGGTCTTCAACCTTCCAGGAGCCGGAGGAACGGTCGGTCTCGGCAGGCTCGTCAACGAGCGGGGAAACGGCAAGCTCGCGATGTCGATGGGACTCGGCGTCGTCGGCTCGGTGTACACCAACTCCTCTCCCGCTTCTCTCCAGGACACGACGCCGATCGCGAAGCTCACCGAGGAAGCCGACATCATCGTCGTGAGCAAGGACTCGCCTTACCAGACGATCGAGCAGTTGCTCGACGACTGGAAGGCGAACCCCGGCGGGCTTCCGGTCGGCGGGGGCTCTTCGCCGGGCGGTCCCGACCATCTCGCGCCGATGCTCACGGCCAAGGCCATCGGGCTCTCGCCGCGCGAGGTCAACTACGTGTCCTTCGACGGCGGCGGTGAGCTGATGGCCTCCGTGCTCGGCGGAAAGGTCGCCTTCGGCGTTTCCGGCATCGGGGAGACCCGCGACCAGATCGAAGCCGGTGAACTGAGGGCGCTCGCGGTCACCAGCCCGGAACGCGTGGAGGGCATCGACGCGCCGACTCTCCAGGAGTCCGGTGTGGACGTCAGCTTCACCAACTGGCGGGGCATCGTCGCTCCACCAGGACTGTCCGAACGCGACCGCGAGAAGCTGATCACGTTGTTCACGAACCTGCACGGCACCGAGCAGTGGCAGGAAGCGTTGCGGCTCAACGGCTGGAGCGACGCTTTCCAGGTCGGCGACGAGTTCGGCGCGTTTCTCGCCGCCGAGAACGACAGGGTCGCAGGCGTGCTGAGGGAGTTGGGGCTGGCATGAGTTCCCCATCTGCCGTCGCCGAACAAGCCGAAGTGCCGAAGCCAAGCTGGTGGCGCTCGCATTCCGAACTGGGCGTGTGCGTTTTCCTGCTCGCGCTCGGCGTATTGGTGCTCACCAACGCGCTGACGATCCCGAGTGACTTCACCCAGCGTGGACCGCTGGGACCGAAGGCCGTTCCCGTTCTCGTCGGTTCGCTGCTGATGCTGGTCGCGTTGCTGCTCGCCCGCGAGGTGCTGCGGGGAGGGAAGGCCCAGGCGGAGGGCGGAGAGGACATCGACCTCTCGACGCCCGCCGACTGGCGGACCGTACTCGTTCTCTCCGGTGCTTTTCTCGCCAACGCCGCGTTGATCGACTTCGTCGGCTTTCCCATTTCCTCAGCGGTCATGTTCTGGGGCGCGGCCTACGCGCTCGGCAGCCGCAACACCGTGCGCGATCCGCTCATCGCGGCGGTTCTCTCGGTGGGCACCTGGCTTGCCTTCAACGAATTGCTCGGTGTCCCGCTGCCAGGCGGCCCGCTGATGGGGGTGTTCTGAGCCGTGGACCTCTCGAACCTGCTCGACGGATTCGCGACCGCGCTGACTCCTTCGCATTTGCTGTTCGCCGCGATCGGCGTACTGCTGGGGACGGCGATCGGGGTCCTTCCCGGCATCGGCCCCGCGATGGCCGTCGCTCTGCTGCTCCCCGTCACCTACGGACTCGACCCCACCGGCGCGTTCATCATGTTCGCCGGGATCTACTTCGGTGGCATGTTCGGAGGATCGACGACCTCGATCCTGCTCAACACGCCCGGTGAGAGCGCGGCTGTCGTCGTCGCGATCGAGGGCAACAAGATGGCGAAGGCGGGAAGGGGCGCGCAGGCACTCGCCGCGGCGGCCATCGGTCACTTCATCGGCGGGCTCATCGGCATCACCCTGTTGATCCTGCTCGCACCGGTCATCGCGAGCTATGCGGTCAACATCGGGGCTCCCGATTACTTCGCGTTCATGGTGCTCGCGTTCGTCGCGACCTCGACGGTGCTCGGCAGTTCGCGGCTACGTGGGTTCGCCTCGCTGTTGATCGGTCTCACGATCGGACTCGTCGGGCTCGACCAGCTCACCGGCCAGGCGCGGCTGACGTTCGGCTCACTGCATCTGGCCGACGGCATCGACGTCGTGATCGTCGCGGTCGGGTTGTTCGCGGTCGGTGAATCGCTGTGGGTCGCCGCGCACCTGCGGCAGACGATGGAGAAACCGATTCCCGTCGGGAGGCCGTGGCTCGGGCGCGACGACGTGCGCAGGGCGTGGAAGCCGTGGCTGCGCGGCCCGTTCATCGGCTTCCCGTTCGGGGCGATCCCTGCCGGTGGCGCCGACATGACGACCTTTCTGTCCTACGTCACCGAGAAGAAGCTGTCCAAACGCAAGGACCAGTGGGGCAAGGGCGCCATCGAAGGTGTCGCGGGACCGGAGGCGACGTCGACGGCGACGGCGGCGGGCACGATGGTGACGATGCTGACGCTCGGGTTGCCGACGACAGCGGTCGCCGCCGTCATGCTCGCGGCCTTCCAGCAGTACGGCATCCAGCCGGGGCCGCTGCTGTTCGAAAGGGAATCGGGGCTGGTGTGGGCGCTGATCGCGAGCCTGCCTATCGGGTTGCTCTTCCTGCTGGTGATCAACCTGCCGATGGCTCCGGTGTGGGCGAAGCTGCTGCGCATCCCAAGACCGTACCTCTACGCGGGCATCCTGCTGTTCGCCAGCGTCGGTGCCTACGCGGTCGGCGGAGAAGTGCTCGACCTGATCATCCTGTTCGCCATCGGTGTGCTCGGTTTCGCGATGCGCAGGTACGGCCTTCCGGTGCTGCCCGCCATCATCGGCGTGATCCTCGGCCCGGCCGCCGAGTTGCAGATGCGGCGGGCACTACAGATCAGTGACGGCAACCTGACCGGGCTGATCAACTCGCCGATCGCGGTGACGATCTACGTGATCATCGCGGTGCTGCTCGCCTGGCCGTTGGTCCGCAAGGTCCTGCCAGGCGGTCGGCGCGAGGACAAGCAGGACAAGATCGACGCCTGATCGTCAGCCCGCGAGCCGCAGGCACTCGGCGAGCACCCGTTGCAGATGAACACCTCGGTGGACATCGCAGGGGTGCCGCCGGGTGCCGCTCGCGATCATGGCGGCGAAGTCGTCGAGCAACGCGGTGTAGGCCTCGCTCTCGGACGTCCGCTTCCTGACCAGGGTGCGAAGACCGGCGTCGCCGTAGACGCTGAACTCGACCGCCGTCGGGGTGATCGGCAGCCGAGTCGAGAGCGCGGCCGTGCTCGTCGCGCCACCATCGTGCTCGAAGAGCACATGCCACAGGTCGTCGGAAGAGCGCTCGGCTGCCAAGACCGTGGTGATCTCGCCGAGCGCGGCGTCGAGCAGGTCGAACGTATGTGGGCCGATGTCGGCGAGCGCTCCCTCCGCGTGCCGCCACGGCGAGTTCCCGTACCGGTCCCCGAGCAGGGCGCCGGACAGCCAGCGCCCGTTGCCGCCTTTCCAGCCGCCGTCCTCGGCGAGTCCGGCAAGCCACTCCCTCGCCTGCATCGTGTAGCGCAGGGTCAGCATGATGAGCGAGGCCACTTCCGCCTCATCGACGGCATGGGCGAGTCGTTCCGCCTGCTCAACGCTTGTTGCCAGTGGCTTTTCCAGGATCAGGTGCTTGCCCGCTTTCGCGGCGAGCGGTGCGAGTTCGGCCTGCACGGCGGGCGGGACGGCGAAGGCGACGGCGTCGACCCCGCCGAGCAGGTCGTCGAACGTCGAGCACGCGGTCGTACAGTGCTGCTCGGCCAGTTCGGCAGCCGCTTCCGGTCGCCGAGCCCACACGGCGCTCAAGATGGTGCCTGGGTGGTCGGCGATGCCTGGCGCGTGCACTTGCCGTGCCCACGTTCCCGCCCCGACCACGCCGACTCGAAGCTGCGTATCCACGCCCGCAGCCTAGGGCCGCGCGTGCCGCCCTGCGTGCTCCGGCTCAGCTCACTCGTAGCTGTAGAAGCCCCGGCCCGTCTTCTTGCCGAGCAGGCCCGCGTCGACCATGCGCAGCAACAGCGGCGGCGACGAGTACAGCGGTTCCTTGAATTCCGCGTACATCGAGTCGGCGATGGCCTTGACCGTGTCGAGCCCGATCAGGTCGGCCAGCCGCAGCGGGCCCATCGGGTGCGCGGTGCCCTTCTCCATGCCGTTGTCGATGTCCTCGGCCGAGGCGAACCCCGACTCGAACATCCTGATCGCGGACAACAGGTAGGGAACGAGCAGTGCGTTGACGATGAAGCCCGCCCTGTCCTGCGAGCGGATCACCGTCTTGCCCAGTGCCTCTGACACGTGCGCGTCGGCGCGGGCGATGGTCTTGTCGCTGGTCAGCAGCGAGGGGACGAGCTCGACGAGCGGGAGCACCGGTACCGGGTTGAAAAAGTGGATGCCGACCACCTGCTGTGGGCGGCTGGTCGCCATACCGAGTTTCATGATCGGGATGGACGAGGTGTTCGAGGCGAGGATGGCGTCGTCCCGCTCGATGACCTTGTCGAGCGAGCTGAATACATCGACCTTGGCCTGCTCCTGTTCGAGCACGGCCTCGACGACGAGGTCGCGGTCGGCGAAGGCCCCGATGTCCGTGGTGAAGGTGATCCGGCCGAGTGCCGCTTCCGCGTCCTCCGTGGCGAGCTTCCCGCTCCGCACACCGCGTTGCAGCGATTTGTCGATACGGGCCTTGCCCGCGTCGAGTGCCGCCTGGCTGACCTCCGTGACGAGCACGTCGATTCCAGCCCTGGCATGCACCTCGGCGATACCGGAACCCATGAGGCCGGCTCCGACAACGCCGACGCGTTGAATGTCAGGCACCATCTCTCCTCGTCCCGCGGCCGACGGCGTCGTCAGTCGCGTTTGGCAGCGCGCGGAACACGAGGGTGGGACTCGGCTTTCGCCGGGTCCCACCCTCGCGCTACGCGTTGAGATTCAACGACGGTGGTCGTCGTACCCGTCGTCGTACGGGTCCTCTGGTTGCTCGTCGTCCTTGCGGTCCTCATCCTCGGAACCGCCCGACAGCTCACGCTGTAGGGCATCGAAATCCGTGGTGGGAACGCTGTACTTGAGCTCCCGGGCCACCTTCGTCTGCTTGGCCTTAGCTCGGCCGCGCCCCATGGCTCGACCCCCTTGCACAGGGGCGGGGCGGCCGGGGGAATCGGCGGCCCCGCGTCGTCTCGACAACTATTTCCTGAACACACCGTACCGTGTCACGTCGGTCTGATGCGACGTGGCACGGTGTGCGAACGGTGACAGTATCGCCTTTCGCGGGCCAGTCGGACCAGCCGGTGCTCGCCGATGTCGTCCGACGTGCCACGATTCAGGAGTGCTCCGTCCGTTCGTGGCCTATCTGAGGGTGTACGAACCCCTCTCCTCTTTCGGCGACCCCCCTCCCGAGCAGCTTGTTCAGGCCGTCGAAGCGGCGAAGCTGACCAGGGCCAGTGTGGGCGAGCGGGAACATCTCTTGTGGCTGAAGTCACAAATTTCAATACCGGTTCGGTTGCTGCCCGCGGAGCTGGCCAACGGCAATCCCGCGCCGAGCACCCAGACCGACGTACTCGTGCTCGACCCCGCCGACGTACCGACCGAGACCGGGGCCGAGGTCGGCCCTGGCCCGCTCGTGTGCCCGCTCGAACTGAGGGTCCGCTCCGCCGCGGCGCTCGTCGGCTTCCTCGGTGACGCTCACCCCGCGCTGCGGGCCGCCGTCCTCGACGCCAACGGGGTTTCCGAGGAGGCCGTGAAGTCGAGGGCGAACGCGGCTCTGCGTGATCTGCACAGCGGAACCATGCACATGCTGTCGACCACGTGGACGGTGCCACTGCCGTGGTTCTCGCTCATCGAACCCGACGAGCGCAGGCTCGTGCTGGGCGACGGCCTGCACGATCCCACGCGCGAACTGTCCTGGCGGGTGGCCATGTCGGATGCCCTGAGCAGGGCCGCCGACGCCGAGGAGCTGGTGAGAGGAACCTTCGGCGACTCGGGGCCGACGGAGATCCTTGAGGAGACCAACCGCTGGTTGTCCAACTTCCATCCGGCCTCGGCCGTCGAACTCGACTACGGCGGCCTGGTCCAGCTCGTCGACGACCCGATTCTGGAGAGCGACACGTCGGCGGAAGAGGTGCACTCCATCCTCGACGCGCTACGCAACGGAGCTGTCGAGGAAATCGCCGACCTCTTCCAGACTCTTCGCGACTACTGGGGCGACCTCGCCGCCCGCGAACGGTTCAACTAACCGGTCAGCGCGGCTCGGCAGGCTTCGGTCACCCTGAGTTCTCCCGCTTCGCGGCCACCGCCGAGCACGAGGCCCGCGCCTCTGCCGACGCCGGTGAGCACCGAGGCCGCCGCGGGGTTTCCTGGCAGCGCGCCCAGCGCCGCCAGTGCTGCGACGAGCACGGGCCCCTTCGCCCTACCCGCCCCGTCGCCGACCTTGCAGGCGAGCGCGGTGCCGTCGGGGAGCGCGAAAGCCGCGACGCCCTCCGCCCCTTCCTTCGAGAGCAAGCCGGGAACCGAGGTCATCAACAGCGTGTCGATCCGGCCTGTTCCCGCGACCAGCCACGGATGGGCTCGCATGGCGTCGGCGACCCTGCGCCGCTCCCCTTCCCTCGCGGTGACGAGCGCACTGAACGCGCGGGCGAGGCCGATGAGCGAGAAGCCGAACAGCGGCGCGCCACAACCGTCGACCCCGGTGGCGGCGACCGGCTCGCCGGTCAGCTCGGCGACCCGTGAGGCGAGTGCCTGCTGGAGCGGATGCTCCCTTTCGAGGTAGCTCTCCGTAGGCCAGCCGCGTTCGACGCAGGTGAGCAGCATGCCCGCGTGCTTGCCGGAGCAGTTCATCGCCGCCCTGCTTCGTCCGATTCCCTCGCGGATCGCCTCGAATTTGCTCGGCTCGTGCAGCGGGTAGTCGGCTGGGCAGCGGAGGTCCCGCTCGTGCAGCCCCGCGCTCGCCAGCAATGCCAGTACGCGTTCGATGTGGCCTTGCTCACCGTTATGGGACGCGCAGGTCAGGGACAGGTCGCCTTCGTCGGCGGCAAGTCCCTCGGCCAGCATCCCCGCCGCCTGCATCGGCTTGTTCGCGGAACGGGGGAAGCGGGGGCGCTCCACATCGCCGATCGCCGACCGAACCTCGCCTTCAGAGCCGACGACAACGACGGCACCGTGGTGAGCGCTCTCCACGAACCCCGAGCGAACGACCTCGACGAGTATCGGATCGCCGTCAGGCACCCTTGCCCTCTGGCGTCTCGGTTGCCGGGTCGCCGCGCTGGCTCGCCAGCAGTTCGTCGACGGAGGCACTGCCCTGCGCGTAGCGGCGGGCGATCTCCGCGTTGATCGTGTCGACCACGCCCTGTACCTCCCTGCGACGCTGGGAGACAGAGGTCTCCTGCTCGTGGAAGCTCTCCAGCGTTTCGGTCAGCTTGTCCTCTGTCAGCGAAGCGACGTCGGACAGGTCGGCGTTGCCGACCAGTGCTTCCGCCCTGCGGCGATACTCGCCTGCCCGTGACGGTTCGAGGGTCTGGTGCCTGCCGGAACCCGTCGCGGGGCCGATCGCGTTCTCGGCGAGGATGGTCGCCAGTTGATCGACGATGCTGACGTCGCCACCCGAAATACGTCGCTGCTGTTCCGCTCGCACGATGTCGATGCGCGCGTGCAGCAGCCGCCGCAGGTACGAGAGGTCGGTCTCTTCCTGAGCGGCCTCGTCCCTGCGTTCGCGCAGCACCGCCATCGGCAGCGTGTCCAGGTTCTGGACATAGTCGGCGGCGAGGACGCGGTCGATGCGACGGCGTCCGCCGGGCCGGACTTCGATCACGGGGGTTCATCCTGCTCTACATCGGTCTTGCGAACTAGGGCGGGGGCCGATCATCTCACCCGCGAAGCTGCTGTACAGCCTCTCTGCCTGGCGCGGCGTGCTCGGCGGGAACCGAATCGGGATCGATCGCGGCCTGTACCGCGCGGTCCTCCTCGCCGGCGATCAGTTCCGCTTCCGGCTTTGTCGACCGCTTGACCAGCGCGAGCGCGACGGGACCCAGTTCGTGGTGCTGGGCGACACTGCCGACCCTGCCGACCGTCTTGTCGCCAAGGCGCACCGCATCACCCGTTTCGGGATAGATTTCGGGCGACCCGTCGAGATGCAGCAGCACCATGTTGCGTGGCGGCCTTCCGACGTTGTGCACCTTTGCCACCGTCTCCTGTCCTCGGTAGCAGCCCTTCGCGACATGCGCGGCCGAGCCGATCCAGTTGACCTCGTGCGGAATCGTGCGTTCGTCGGTGTCGATACCGAGGCGTGGGCGAAGCGATTCGACCCGCAACGCGTCGAAAGCCCACGAACCAGCAGGCCGTGCTCCCGCGTCGGTGAGGCGTTTCCACCATGTGGTCAGTTCTTTTCTCGGCACCATCAAGTCCACACTGGACTGACCTGGCCACGGCATCCTGCGCGCGAAGCCACCGCCCTTCAGGGCGACGACGGAGTAGGGCCGCGAAGGGAGCCCGACGTCCAGCACCGTGTCGGTGTCGGGACCGAGCAGGGTCAGCATCGCGAAGTCGGCCGTGGCGTCGTTGAGGTCCACCTTGGACCAGAACTTCATCGCCTCGAAGTACTCGAAGAGTGTTTGCTTTCCGCCGTTGGGGAACGCGCTCGTCGCCTTGGCCCCTGGATCGGTGTCGAGAAAGACGGTGCCATCGACATAGGAAAGCACCATGTGCGCGTCGATCCTGCCCTGACTGTCCAGCACGAGCGCCTCGGTGCCCGTACCTTCCTCCATCGCCGACACGTGCTGCGAGATCACGAGGTGCAGCCAGGACAGCCGTTCTTCACCGGTGACGGTGATGACCTCCCTGTGCGACCTGTCGACGACGGCGACTCCTCTGGTGGCCGTGCGCTGCTCGGCGAACGGATCTCCCCAATGCCACGGCACCCCCGCCTCCGGGTGGCCTTCCTGGGCGCCGACCGCGCCGGGCAGTTCGAGCAAAGGTGACTGGTAACCCATGACATCGAGGTTAGTTGAGTACCGTGTGGGAATGCGCGTGCTCGCTTTCCTCGACGGCACTCTTGCCGACCCAGACAAGGCCCACATCCGCATCGACGACCTCGGCATCGTGCGTGGCGACGGGGTTTTCGAGACGATCCTCATCAGCAACGGCAGGCCCCGCGAACTCGGTCCGCACCTGGATCGGCTCGCCCGTTCCGCGCGACTGCTCGACCTGCCCGAACCCGACCGGCCCGCGTGGGAACGCGTCGTGCGCACGGTGATCGACAACTGGCAGGGGTCCGACGAGTTCGCGCTCAAGCTGGTGATGACCCGTGGCATCGAAGGCGATCCCGAAGGCAAGCCGACCACGTTCGCGGTGGGCATGGAGGTGGACGAGAAGGCGAAGCGCGCGAGGGTCGAGGGCATCGCGGCCATCACCCTCGACAGGGGTATCGATTGCGACCTGGTCGACAGGGCGCCGTGGCTGCTGCTCGGCGCCAAGACCCTCTCCTACGCCCTCAACATGGCCGCGGTGCGTGAGGCGGCGAGGAGAGGAGCCTCTGATGTCATCTTCACCGCCAACGACGGCTCCGTGCTGGAGGGTCCGACCTCCAACGTGATCATCGCGCGGGGCCGCACGCTCTACACGCCACCGCCGACGATCGGCATTCTGAAGGGCACGACGCAGGGCGACGTCTTCCGTGCGGCGGAGCGCGCGGGGTGGACGACCAAGGTCGAACCGCTCAGGGCCGACGAACTGGCCTCGGCCGACGGGTTGTTCCTCGCGTCGTCGGTCCGCAAGGTGACGAGGGTGCACACGCTGGACGGCATCGTGCTGCCCGATGCCACTGAGATTCACACCGAACTCGCGCGGATCTACGAGTCGCAGTACGAGTGACGTAAGCCGCCGCCGCGACTGATTCCTAGCCGATGACTCGGTGCAGGAGCGCGGAGGTGTGGGGGGTCATGGGCTGGCCGACCATGGCGCGTTCCTCGACGAAGCCGAGGTCGCCGTTCGCGACGATGCCGTAAAGGCGCTGAGCGGCGGTCACCTCTTTTGCCGTCGAGGTCCGAACGACCGCGTCGGTGGAGAGCTGCCACGAGGACTGCGTCTTCGGCTTGCCGTAGAACAGTTCGAGGATGCCGCTCGAATGGGCGAGCAGCAGTTCGATCGTGTCGTCGGCCTGTGGCCGCCACCAGCCGGTTTCGCGGGCAGCGGGCCTGATCACGTTGCCCTCTTCGTCGAGAAGCCAGGAACGGGCTTCGTGGAAGAGGAACGGACGGCCGTCGTGGGAGATCGTGAGCTGCTGGGCGAAGCGGTAGGGGCCGTCGATGGTCGGGTAATTGACCTCGCCCTCACCGCGCCACACGCCGACGAGCGGCAGCAGCGCGAGACAGGCGTCGTTGAGGTTGGGCCCCTCACGCAGGTTTGCCGTGTCTCCGGGAATGGGCAGGTCGTCGAGCTGGGGAATGTTGCGCTTCGCCGTGGTTTCCGCGCGTTCCTCAGCGATCCTGATGGCTTCGTCGCCGCTTGCCGACATGGAACTCAGCGCTGGTCGGAGTAGAGCCGGTAGATCACATAGCCGCCGAACCAGGTGGTGGCGACGATGGCGAGCACCAGCAGCGTCGTAAAGAGAATCTCCACGGCAGGCAGGATAACCCGTCATGGGAGGCCGGGCCTGAGGGCGACCCGGCAGGGGTGAGAACGGTCACGACAAACCGGGCATATGAAAGAAGCCACCCCCGGCACGCCGGGGGTGGCTTCCTGTGTCTTCGCGCGGTCAGCCGATGCCGACGGCGACCTTGTGCACGCCGGGACCTTCGGCGGTCACCGCCGCCTGTCCGTTGCCGGTGCGGTGCAGTGCCCGCACCGTCCAGTCGCCAGGCGCGGCGTAGAACCGGAAGTCGCCTTCCTGCGATGCCTGCACCTCGCCGGCGAACTCGCCGTCGGCGTTGAGCAGCCTGACGTACGCGCCGCCGACCGGACCGGCTTCACCCGTGACCGTGCCCGCGACGACGACCTGGCCGCCAGTGTCCTCGTCCGAGGCCGTCGCGGTCTGCGCCGGGGCGCCGCAACCGTCGCTCATCACTTCTCTCCCGTCTCGATGGGCACGCCGACCAGCGAGCCGTATTCCGTCCAGGACCCGTCGTAGTTCTTGACGTCGCTGAGGCCGATCAGCTCACGAAGGGCGAACCAGGTGTGGCTGGAACGCTCGCCGATGCGGCAGTAGGCGATGGTCGACTTCTCCGTGTCGAGACCTGCCTCCCGGTACAGCTCGGTCAGCTCCTCAGCGGACTTGAAGGTGCCGTCCTCGTTGGCAGCCTTCGACCACGGCACGTTGACCGCGCTCGGGATGTGCCCGCCCCGCTGCGCCGACTCCTGCGGAAGGTGGGCCGGAGCGAGCAGCTTGCCGGTGAACTCGTCGGGCGACCTGACGTCGACGAGGTTCTTGGTGTTGATCGCGTCGACGACCTCGTCGCGGAACGCCCGCAGGTTGAGGTCCTGCTCCTTGGCCGAGTAGCTGGTGCGCTCGCGCTTGACCTCGTCGGAGGTCAGCTCCCTTCCGTCCAGCTCCCACTTCTTGCGGCCACCGTCGAGCAGCTTGACCTTGTCGTGGCCGTAGAGCTTGAAGTACCAGTACGCGTACGCGGCGAACCAGTTGTTGTTGCCGCCGTAGAGGACGACGAGGTCATCGTTGCCGATGCCCTTCTCGGACAGCAGCGCTTCGAAGCCGGCCTTGTCGACGAAGTCACGGCGAACCGGGTCCTGTAGGTCGGTCTTCCAGTCGATCTTCACGGCGCCACGGATGTGCCCGCCGTCGTAGGCTGTGGTGTCCTCGTCGACTTCGGCGAACACCACGCCGGGGGTGTCCAGGTTCTCCTCTGCCCACTGGGTAGTGACCAGGACGTCTTCGCGGCTCATTGACAGGCACTCACTTTCTTGTTTGTCGTGGGTTGGCGCGTGTTCATCGATATCGAAAGGGTTGGTTGCTCAGCGCGCGGGTTCGGTGCGGTTGGACAGTCGCTTGCCGAGCAGGTACAGCTCGCAACCAAGGCAGAAGCCGAACGCCGCGTTCAGAAAGGCGGCGAACAACGCGAAAGCGGTCGCGACGATGCCGAGCGCGGGCACTCCCGCCGCGTATCCGATGGTGCCGACGAGGGCGAACACGAATCCGACGGTCTGCGCGAACCGCAGCGGCGCCGCGTCTTCCCTCTCCGAGGTCGGCTTCAACCGTGGAGCGACGAGCAGGCGATACAACACCGAATACGGTGCCGGTTTCAGACCGATGAACGCGCCGATCGCGAACACCACGGTCTGTGCCGCGAGCAGCGGCCACCAGCCGGTGAGCAGGACGACGGCGAGCACGATCGTCGTCACGATGGCTGCGAAGCGCGGACCACGTGGATCCACCGCTGCTCTTGCGGACATGTCACCTCCGGTATGCGTACGTCGAGCCGGACCTAACGGCAGGACGAACACAGGCTGCTACGGACGCGGCACAAATCGACCACACGCCGTTGCGTCAAGAGGTGGGTAGGCAGCCTGTCCACGGCGTCCAGCCTACTCAGGCTCCCTCAGAGTGGGAACCGCGTTCAATCCGTGGGAGGAGATGCGGTTCCAGCGCTCCGAGCAGGTCAGCGGCCTTGGGGACGCCGCTGACCCGAAACAGTTCGCCGCCGCCGGAGGTGAAGGCGAGTGTCGTGGGGGTGCGCAGCACGCCGAGCCGGTGCGCGACGGAGGGCTGGTCGGTGACGTCGATGTCGACATGTTCAAGCCCGTCGGTGCGCTCGGCCAACGACGAAAGTACCGCCCTCGCGTGCCTGCACGGGGCGCAGAACGTGGTCGAGATCTGCACGAGCGTGACGGCCGATCCCGGCGCGAGTACGGCGCTCACCGGTTCGGGAAGCGTGGCTGCCTGCTGCTCGGCCCCTACGCTCTCGGCGGCCCCTGCCGTGGGGATCGGAGTCGTCCTCGCCTTCCTGATGCGGCCGTTGCGGGCGCTCAGCACGATGCCCGCGACGACAGCCGCGGCCAGCGTGCCGAGTAGCACCCACAAACCCGCCACGGTCAGCGTCCCTTCTCCGTCATTGACTGCTCGACGCACCCGCGAAGGTCACGTCCTTGGCCTCACCACTGATCGTCAGCGAGCCGGGATCCACCCTGATCGCGGTCGGTGTCACCGTGAACGGCAGGTCGCCGGTGTTGATGTCGGCCTCGAAGTTGGGCAGCAACCGTTCCTGCACTTCAGCGGGAACGACGGTGGTCTCCTTGTCATTCCCGAACTGGAGCCGGTGCGGGGTGATCCGGATGGTGGTGTCCTGGAGTTCGATCATGGCGAACGCGAAGATCTCGACCTGCTCGCCCGCGATCTGAAGCTTGCCGGAAATCCGGACGCCCGCCGTCGAGTCCTTGTTGTCCTCCTCTTCTTCCGAGGAGGAACCTTCCGCGGTGTCGCTCTCCGTGCCTTCACCGTTGCGCACGTAGGACTCGCTCGACGGATCGATCCGCAGGTCCTCGATGTTGTCGAGCGGCTTGACCTTGGCGATGTCGCTCGCCTTGAGAGTGATCTGGCCTTCGAGGTCGCCGATGTTGATGCTGTCGACGTTGCCGGACGTCAGGTCCGAGAGCGGCGCCGTCACGTTGCGCAGTTCGGCTCTGATCGAGACATCGCTCAGGATGTCCTCGACCGGAACTCCGTCGGCGGAAACCGTGATGTGACCGTAGTCGCCGGAAATCGCCTGCGTCGCGAAGGGGAAGCCGTGGATGGTGACGGCGGGGTCCTCACTCAGGCTGAGTTGTTCCCTCGCTTTCTGCGACACGGTGTGTTCCGCGAAGGCCGCTGCCGCGAAATCGGCTCCGACCAGCAAGCCGAGCAGCACGACGACAATGACGATGATCTTGCGAGCGCGGCGGCCTCCCTTACGGGGGGAAGGCCGGCTGTCCTGGGTCACTGCGCTACTCACAATCGCTTCCGATCTGTTATCTACCGGCCAACGTAGTCGCGCGGAAGCGCGCGACCTCGTGTGATGCCGATTTCACGGCGGGGACGCCCGACATTTCACCCGCTATTCTCACTGAGGACCGGCCCCGGGCTGGACCCGAGGCGCCACACGGACACGAGGCGGCGGCCATGAGCCTTGACCTTCTTGTACTGACCGCGGAATCCGAAGCCACCTCGGTGCTGCCTGCCCTCGACCTCTTGCCGCACACGGTACGTGTCCGCGCCCCGGAGGTTACCGCCCTGCTGGACGCGGGCCCTCGTGACGTGATCCTGCTCGACGCCCGCGCCGACCTCGCTTCGGCGAAGAGCCTGTGCAGGCTGCTCACCGGCTCCGCGGACGACGAGGCGAGCACGCCGGTCATCGCGGTCGTCGGCGAAGGCGGTCTCGTCGCCGTGAGTGCCGAATGGCGTACCGACGACATTCTGTTGCCCACGGCCGGACCGGCCGAGGTCGACGCACGGTTGCGGCTCGTGACCACCCGTGATGGCGCGACGACCCAGGTCGACGCCGAGCTCAGGGTCGGCGACTTGGTCATCGACGAAGCGACCTACACGGCGCGGCTTCGCAAGCGGACGCTCGAACTGACCTACAAGGAGTTCGAACTGCTCAAATACCTCGCGCAGCATGCGGGAAGGGTCTTCACCAGAGCCCAGCTGCTGCAAGAGGTGTGGGGTTACGACTTCTTCGGCGGCACACGCACGGTCGATGTGCACGTCAGGCGCCTGAGGGCGAAGCTGGGCCCGGAACACGAGCAGATGATCGGCACCGTCCGCAACGTCGGCTACAAGTTCGAGCGACCGGTGAAGGGCGTCAAGAGCGTTCCCGCACCGCTGCCGGAGTCGTTCGAGGTGAGCGAGTTTTCCCGCCGCTGATCTTGGCTAGTCTCGACTCATGGTGAACACAGTGTGGGTCGACGAACTCGACGGCGCGCGCACCGACGAGGTGCGCGCGCTTTTGCTTGCGGCGAAAGCGAAGGACGGTCGGCCGGACGTCGAACCGTTGGGGCCGTTGCCCTCGGAATTCACCGGAGGCGCACACCTGCTGGCACGCGTCGGCGACGAACTGGTCGGCTACGCGCATCTGGATACCGGTGGAGATTCCTTCGGCCGCAAGGTCGCGGAGTTGCTCGTGCACCCCGCGCACCGGCGCAACGGCTACGGCACGGTGCTCGTCGACGCGCTCGTCGAACGAGTTCCCTCGGGGCTTCGCGTGTGGGCACACGGAGATCACCCCGGCGCGGCGAGGATCGCTGAGCGGAAAGGTCTTGCGAGAGCAAGGGAATTGCTCGTGTTGCACGCTGAGGTGGCAGGGGCCGACTGGCCGGAACCGACGCCGCGTGAGGGCCGCGCACTGCGTACTTTTGTGCCTGGTGAGGACGAACAGGCGGTGATCGACGTCAATGCCCGTGCCTTCGACTGGCATCCGGAGCAGGGCTCGCTGACGGTGGAACAGCTCACGCAGACCGAGAAGGAGAACTGGTTCGACGCCGAAGGCTTCTTCCTCGCCGAGGACGAGCGCGGAAAAGTCGTCGGTTTTCACTGGACGAAGGTGCATCCGGCCGATCCCGAACGGTTCGGCGGACAGCCGGTCGGCGAGGTCTACGTCGTCGGCGTCGACCCTGGCGCGCAGGGCGGAGGGCTCGGCAAGGCGCTCACCCTCGCCGGCCTGCGGTACCTGCGCGACCGAGGTCTCACCGACGTGATCCTGTACGTCGAGGGCGACAACGCTCCCGCTGTCGCCGTCTACACGAAGCTGGGCTTTTCGCGGTACCAGGTGGACGTGCAGTACGCGCGCTGATCAGACCCGGCCTAGCCGAACCGGCCGGAAATGTAGTCCTCCGTTGCCTTCTTGCTCGGCGTCGAAAAGATCTTCGTCGTCTCGTCGATCTCGACCAGTTCGCCAGGCTGGCCGACGCCGCGCAGGTTGAAGAACCCCGTCGAGTCGCTGACCCTTGCCGCCTGCTGCATGTTGTGGGTCACGATGACGATCGTGTAGTTCTCCTTGAGTTGCAGCATCAGGTCCTCGATGGCCTGAGTGGAGATGGGGTCGAGAGCGGAGCACGGCTCGTCCATCAGCAGCACTTCCGGTTGCACCGCAATGGCCCTCGCGATGCACAGCCGCTGTTGCTGACCACCGGAAAGTCCCGAACCCGGCTTGCCGAGCCGGTCCTTGACCTCGGCCCACAGGTTGGCAGCCCGCAGCGACTGCTCGACGACATCGTCCAGTTCGGAGCGTTTCATGCGCTTGTTGTTCAGCTTCAGGCCCGCCGCGACGTTGTCGGAAATCGACATCGTGGGGAACGGGTTGGGGCGCTGGAAGACCATGCCGATCTGGCTGCGGACCTTCACCGGATCGACGCCGGAGGCGTACAGATCCTGGTCGTCCATCACGACCTGGCCTTCTACCCGCGCGTTCGGCACGAGTTCGTGCATGCGGTTGAGAGTGCGGAGGAAGGTGGATTTGCCGCAACCGGACGGGCCGATCAGCGCGGTGACCGCACGTGGCTGGATCGTCATCGACACGCCCTGCACGGCGAGGAACTTGTCGTAGTAGATGTCGAGATCCTTGACCTCGATGCGCTTTGCCACAGTGATTTCCTAGTCTTTCCGATTCGTCCTGGTGGCCGTTGCCGCTCAGCCGCGGGTCTTCGGTGCGAACAGTCGGGAAATGAGCCTGGCGATGAGGTTGAGCACCATCACGATGATGATGAGCACCAGCGCTGCTGCCCATGCCCTATCCGTGAACGCGAAGGCAGGGAATCCCGGATGGGCGTAGCTGTTGTACGAGAATACCGACAGGGTCGCCATTCGACCGTCGAACGGATCGAAGTTGTCGCTTGCCGTGATTCCCACGGTAACCAGCAATGGTGCGGTTTCCCCGATCACGCGGGCGATCGCCAGCGTGACGCCGGTCGCGATCCCGGCGAGCGCGGTCGGCAGCACCACCTTGAGGATCGTGCGCCACTTCGGCACCGCGAGTGCGTACGAAGCCTCCCTCAGCTCGTTGGGCACGAGCTTCAGCATTTCCTCTGTCGACCGCACGACGACGGGAATCATCAGCACGCTCAGCGCGACCGCGCCCATGATGCCCATGCGAACACCGGGGCCGAAGAACAACGCGAACAACGCGTAGGCGAACAGACCGGCGACGATGGAGGGAATACCGGTCATCACGTCGACGAAGAACGTGATGGCCTTCGCCAGCCTTCCCCTGCCGTACTCGACGAGGTAGATGGCGGTGAGCATGCCGATGGGCACCGAGATGACCGTCGCGAGTCCGGTGATGATGAGCGTGCCCATGATGGCGTGGTAGGCGCCGCCGCCCTCGCCGATGGCGCCGCGCATCGAGTGCGTGAAGAACTCGACGTCGAACCGCGCGATCCCGTTGGCGATCACCGTGGCCACGACCGAGATGAGCGGCAGGAGCGCGAGCAGGAACGCGCAGGTCACGAGCGCCGTGACGAGCCGGTCGGTCGCCTTCCTCGGCCCCTCGACCATCCGCGACCAGGTGTAGACGATGAGCGTGTAGGCGAAGGCGCCGAGAATGGCGCAGGCCGCCGCGTTCCACCCTGCCAGCCACAATCCCACCGCCGCGAGCACCACGAACAGCAGCGTGAGTTTCGGCCCGTGCCGGGGAAGCTGACCCGCGGTCAGCGGGGTGCCGTTCAACGGCGTGTAGAGGTCCGGCTCAGAGCTGGACGATGTCGCCTGTGTCGGCATCAGTTGGCTCCCGAGAATTCTTTACGCCGGTTGATGACTCCGCGGGCGATCATGTTCACGACCAGAGTGATGGCGAACAGCACGAGGCCGGAAGCGATCAGCGTGTTGACGCTGAGCCCTGTCGACTCGGGGAACTGGAGTGCGATGTTCGCCGCGATCGTCGACGGATTGCCGCTGCTGATCAGGTTGAACGTGACACCGCCGGACACCGACAGCACGATGGCGACGGCCATCGTCTCGCCGAGCGCCCTTCCGAGTCCGAGCATCGAGGCGCCGATGACGCTGGAGCGCCCGAACGGAAGCACTGCCATGCGGATCATTTCCCAGCGGGTCGCGCCGAGCGCGAGCGATGCTTCCTCGTGCAGCCGCGGTGTCTGGAGGAACGCCTCGCGCACGACGGCCGTGATGATCGGCAGGATCATCACGGCGAGCACGATGATCGCGACCAGCATCGTGCGGCCGGTCGCCGAAGGGGGTCCCGCGAAGAACGGGATGAAGCCGAGGTATTCGGAAAGCCACGTCGTCGGCGCCACCGTCAGCGGCGCGAGCACCTGCATGCCCCACAGGCCGTAGATGATGGACGGCACGGCCGCGAGCAGGTCGATGAGGTAGCCGAGTACCTGGGCGATGCGGCGAGGCGCGTAGTAGGTGATGAACAAAGCGATGGCCACCGCGAGCGGCACCGCGATCACGAGCGCGAACAGCGCGGAGATCAGCGTGCCGAACAGCAGTGGCCATACGTAGACGAGCAGCCCCTCGCCACCGGGAATGTCCTCGGCGGGTGCGGTGAGGGACGGCCATGCCTCCGTGATGAGAAACGCGGCGACCCCGGCGAGTGCGATGAGGATCAGCACTCCCGCCCCGGTGGACAGGCCCGAGAAGATGCGATCCCCTGGCCGTTGTGGCACACGGCGCGTGCTCGGCCTAGTTGTGCTCGGGGGCACTGTCGATCCTTCCTTCACGCGGATGTCCGGGTGGCCACCTCGCGGTGACCACCCGGACTGGGTGGAGCCAGGCTGATGTCAGCTCAGCTCTTCGGCCCGGAGATCGCGTCGACCGCAGGCTGGATCTGCTGGCGCAACGCGTCCGAGATGGGGGCGGAACCGGCGGCGTCGGCGGCGCTCGTCTGCCCTTCTGCACTGATGATGTAGTTGAAGTACGCCTTGACAAGGTCTGCCTTGGCGGCGTCGTCGTACTGCGAGCACGCGATGGCGTAGGAGACGAGCACGATCGGGTAGGTGCCGTCGGCGGTGGTGTCCCTCGCGAGGTCGTAGGCGAAGCTGTACTCGCCGCGGCCCTCGTGCCGCTCGGAGACCTCAAGCACCTTGGCCGCCGCCTCGGGCGAGTACTCGACGAACTGGTCGCCGACGCCGACCTTGACCGTGCTCAGCTCGCCTGCCTGGCTCGCATCGATGTAGCCGATGGTGCCGTTGCCGCCGGAAACCGCCTGCCTCACACCAGAGGTGCCCTGCGCGGCCTCGCCACCGCTCACCGGCCAGTCGCCGCTGACCTCGTGCGGCCAGTCCTGCTCAGCGGCCGACGTCAGGTACTCGACGAAGTTCTCGGTGGTGCCCGACTCGTCGGAGCGGTTCACCGGGGTGATCGCGGTGTCGGGAAGCTCGGCATCGGGGTTGTCGGCCGCGATGGCCGGGTCGTTCCAGTTCGTGATCTGCTGGTTGAAGATCTTGGCGATCGTGCCGGGCTTGAGGTTGAGGCTGTCGACGCCGTCGAGGTTGAACACGACCGCGATCGGCGAGACGTAGGCGGGAACCTCGACAAGCTGGCCGCAGCGCTCCTGTGCGGCTGCCAGCTCCTCGTCGTCGAGGTAGGCGTCCGTACCGCCGAAGTCGGAACCGCCGTTGATGAACTGCTCACGACCGCCACCGGAGCCGATGGGGTCGTAGTTCACGGTGGCGTCGAGATTCTCCTTGACGAAGCCCGCCTGCCATGCCTGCTGTGCGGCGTCCTGCGAACTCGCGCCCGCACCCGAGATCGTTCCCGCGAGACCGCTGCCGTCGCCCTGTCCACCTTGCTCGTTGGCCGAGCCGCAGGCCGCAAGGCCGAAGGTGAGCGCGGCTGCCGCCGGGAGGGCGATTACGCGGCCCAGGGTGGTACGCTTCACAATTAACCTCTTCCGGATTTCCGCGGTCGGCAGCAGCCGCCGCTGAGGAATGCTCACGTTTCTGGACGCTATGGGCGCTACGTGACACCGCAGGGCAGTGCGGATGAACGAAGCATGAACGACACCTGACAAAGGGCCGACGTCACAGCGACGTAACGGAGTCGTGACGGTGTGTTGGCCCGTGGGGCGACGGTGGTCATACGGAAGGTGGCCGATCAGTGCGGATGGAGGTCCGGACTACAGTTCGCTGCCACCGCTTGAGCCGGGCATCTGCCCTGTGACAACGAAAACAATCCGTCTGGCCACCGAGACGGCGTGGTCGGCGTACCGCTCGTAGAACCGGCCGAGCAAGGTCACGTCGACGGCTGCCGCGACACCGTGCGGCCAGTCCTTGTCCATGATCACGGTGAACAGGTGCCGGTGGATGTCGTCCACCTCGTCGTCGTCGGTCTCGATGGACCTCGCGACCTCGATGTCCTTCGACCTGATCACGTCTTCGGCCCTGCGGGCGAGCCGGACGTCGACCTCGCCCATCTTGGCGAAGTAGGGCCTGACCGGTTCCGGAAGAACGGGGTCAGGGTGCCTCCGGCGGGCCGCCTTCGCGACGTGCAGCGCCAGATCTCCCATCCGCTCAAGGCTTTCCGCGGCGTGGAGTGCCGCGACGACGACCCTCAGGTCCGTCGCGACCGGTGCCTGGAGTGCGAGCAGTGCGTAAGCCTGCTCCTCGCAGTCGGCTCGTGCGTTGTCCACTGCCACGTCATCGCTGATGACCTGTTCGGCCAATCCGAGATCCGAATCCAGCAGAGCCCGTGTCGCCCGCTCCATGGCATCGGCGACCTGGCTGGACATCCTCGCCAGGTTCTCGGCAAGGTTGTCTAGTTCAACGTGGTAAGCCTCGCGCATACCGGCCACCTTACGTCGGCCTCCCGACGCCTGTCGCATCGCGAAGTGAACCGCAGGTGAACCGGAGCTGACAACTGCGCTACGCGGGCGCCGCCTGCTGGTCGTCGCCTGCCCCGCCCGCCTGCTGAGGCGCTTCCTCTTCATCGCCTGGCAGCGGTGTGTTCTCGATCAGCGCGTGGAAGAGGGCCTTCGTGTCCGCTTCGAGTAGTTCCTCGTTGCCGTTGTCGTTGGCTTCCCCGACCGTCGGCACCGTCATGAACTGCACCGCTCCCGCGCTGAGCCCCTGCATGGACTGGGCGAGCGTCAGCAGCTGATCGATGCCGATGTTCTCGCCGAAGGTCGACTCGGCGAACGCGGTGACGAAACCGGTCAGCTTGCCGACGTCGAGCAGTACGTCCTTGGAAAGCGTCGCCTTCAGCAGCGAGGCCATGAACTCCTGCTGCCGCTGCATTCGGCCGTAGTCGGAGAAGGTCGGGTCACCGAAGACCTTGCGGGCCCTGACGAAGTTGAGTGCCTGCTCGCCGCGCAGCCGCACCTCGCCGGTCTCGGCGACGATCAGCCCCAGTTCCTGGTCGCGCATCGGCTCTTCGATGTTCATGACGACCCCGCCGACGGCGTCGACCATGCCCTTGAAGCCCTGGAAGTCGATGCCGACGAAGTGGTTGATCTTCATGCCGGAGATCTGCTGGATGACCTTGGTGACACAGCGGGGACCGCCGACGGTGAACGCGGAGTTGAGTTTCACCGTGTCCGCGCCGGGGACGACCTCGGCGTATTCGCCGGTCTCCGGGTTCCACCGCTCGCAGTCGGGGCGCGAGATCTCCAGGTCGCGAGGGAACGAAACGACGACGGCCCGCTGCCTGTCCTTCGGCACGTGCGCGATCATCACCGTGTCCGAGCGGGCACCGGGAATGCCGCCCGAATCGCCGACGTGGTCTTCGAGTTCGGCGCCTTCCCTCGTGTCGGAGCCGACGATCAGGAAGTTCGCGTCCCCGATCTGTCCCGCCGCGTTGCGGATGTCCTTCGAGTTCTCGTCGAGCGCGGCGATCTCGTTGAACTGGGAGTTGAACCAGGTCTTCGCTCCCCACGCGATGCCGGTCGCGATGAACACCAGCACGGCCACGGCGATCGCGGTGATCCGGCCTGCGAGCATCGCGCGCTGGTTGCGGCGCTCCTTTTTTTCCTGGAGGCGCGTCTGCGGGGCGGCCTTGGCGTCGTCGTCTGTTTCGTCCGTTTTCTCGTCGCCGTCCCGCTGGTCGCCGTCCCGCTGGTCGTCGGACACGGCATGGCCTTCGGCGTTGACCTTGCTGCTGACCGCCGTCGTGGCGACCGTGACGGCCCTGTGCAGCTTCGTTCTCGTCTGTTCGAGCCTGGCGACGAGCTTGTCCTTGCGTTCCCGCCGCGAGCGTTCCTCTGCTTCGAGTTCGTCGTGGGCCGCACCGAATCTGGCGAGTGAATCGTCGATCTTGCGGCGGTACTTCGTGGCGTCGTCGACCGGCTCCATCTGGTCGGTCATCGTCAACCGGTCTTCGAGTGACCGTTCAGGTGGTGGCTGCAAGGGCCGCCTCGGCCGGGGTGGCGCGGGCGGTCGCTGGGCCGGTTGCGGCGGGTTCGCCTGTGCGGGAGGCGGCGAGTCGAGGTCGCCTTCGAGCACCGCGGCCACGTTGCGGGTCGGCTGGTCGGGCGAGACGAGGTCCTGCCTCGGTGCTTCCTTGCGTGGCTCGGGGTGCTGCGCTTCGGGGCGTGCCTGTTCAGGGCGCGGAGGTTCGGGCCGTTGCGGTTCGGGGCGTGCTGCTTCGGGGCGCGGCGCATCGGGAATGGGCGCCACGCGCGGAGGTTCGGGCCGCCGCGGCTCGCCGCGCTGCTGTTGCCTGCCTTGCTCCTGCCGAAGTGCGTTGTTCTCCCGCACGGGGAGTTGGCGAGGCGGCTGCTGCCTCGGCTCAGGCCGCGCCATCTCGGGCCGGGATTCCGGCCTGCGAGGCCGTTGCTGTTGTCGCGGCTGTTCCGTGCGCGGCTCCGGCTTCGGAGCTTCGAAATGGGGACGCTCTTGCCGGGGGTCGGGGTGGGGCGGGGGCGGGGGTTGCCTTCGAGGGGCTTGCGTCGTGGGGGGTGTCGGCGCTGGTCGGGGGAACGGGCCTGACCCCATGGGTTCTCGACGCTGATTCCGGGGAGGTGGCTGGGCCTGCGGGGGTTGCGCTGGAGGCGGGGGTTGAGGTGGTGGTTCTTCGCGCCTTGGGGGCGCGGGTCTGCGCGGCGGGGCGGGAGGCCGCTGCGGGGGCTCCTCGGCCGCAGGTGGTTCGTGATGCCGGGCGGCAGGCGGGTTCGGCAGTGGCTGTTGCCCGGTTTCGAATTGAGGGCGACGGCCGGTGTGCTTTGCGACGACCTCCGAGACGCTGATGCCGCCCGAGTCGTCGAGTGAGCGCCTGCGCTTTCGCTCTGCCGCCTTGCGGTTGAGCTGTGCGCGAGCCCGCCACTCGTCCGCCTGTGACGTGGTGCTGTCGCTGTCGTGAGTGTCTGGAGTGCGCTGAGTGCTGTTGTCGTCGGACACGCACTCTCCTTTCGCACTCACGGTTTCCAGGCGGAGCCCGGAACTCCCTTGCTTTGATCGTCCGTTGGCAAGCGTTCGTTATCGTACGGATATCCGCCGTTCGTGACGACACCAAGCCGTGACTTTTTTACGCAGAGTTGTTCCGCAGGGCCATTAGGGCCACGGTGGAGGGACCTTGCCCGGTTAACTCACGGGCATGGCTGAGTGGCATGAGTACGCACGGTTTTCGCGTCGGCATCGCCCCACTGAGCTGCGCCGACCGTGCGGATGACGCGAACGTGGCCGTGTTCGCGGAACGCGACGAGATTCCGGCCCGCTCGCTTGGCCTCGTAGAGCAGCGAGTCGGCTTCCAAGAGTTGATCATGGGGACCACCAGGTGGTTTGGGCTCGGGAACCACTCCGGCGCTGATGGTGACCGCGAGACCGGCCCTCAGTCCCGACCACGGGTGCTCGGCGACCCGAATTCGTGCACGTTCCGTGATTGCGATGACTTCCCTGCGGCCGCCGCGCGGCAGAACGAGTACGAATTCCTCGCCCCCGTAGCGCGCGCAAAAGGCATCGGATGGAAGGCACTGCCGCAAAAGGAGTACGACCCGTTGCAGCACTTGGTCGCCGACGAGATGCCCGAATCGGTCGTTGACGTGTTTGAAGAGATCGAGGTCGAGTAATGCCACGGCGGGCGAGGCGAGTGTGTCGAGTCTGCGGTCGAGATATCGGCGGTTGTATGCGGCGGTGAGCGAGTCGGTCAGGCTCTCGTGCCTGGCTTGCGCGTGTTCTCTGCGAAGCTGCTCGACTTCCCTGCGGTACTGCTCGGGCGCGCGCGCCTGAGGCGTGCTCGACCGGCTCAGATCCATCGCGGTACGCAGGTGTTCGTACGCGCGCCGCCATTCACCTCGCGCGGCGTAGGACTCGGCGAGCGCTTCGTGTGTGGTGGGCAGCGTGCGGGAAGGATGTGTGCCTGCCCTTCTCGGGCCGTTGCCTGCCGCCACGATGCAGCCTCCGTCGCGTACTGCCCCCGATGCTTGGTTGTCGTCTCACCGGAGGTCGTCCTGAAGGGCGGGCGGCGACAGAAATATGAATATCGCTCAAGTGGACTACGAGACCTTGGGCGGCCGGTGGTCAGATCCGGAAGACCTCGGCGAACGTCGTGAGCAATGCGGGATTGCCTTCCAGTCGCACATGACCAGCCTCGATGGCCTGCTCCGCGGTGAGTTCGCCCGCCATGAGCGCCTTGATCGCCGGCCCCGTCTCGATGGTCAGATCGGCGTCGGGGAGTTCGCCGACGTCCGTGGTCAGCTTTCCTTCGTCGATCTTGACGTGGATGACGGCAGGTCCGGCTCGAAGTTCCCAGCTCGCCGTCAGTGCGGCGGCGACGTCGGGCTGGAACGTCGATCGCATGGCGATGACGAGCGAATCGGGAGTCACGATGTCGTCGGGTTTCGGTTCGCCCATCGACCTCGCGCCCCATCTGCCGAGCGCGTGCACGATCGGTTCGAGGTCGTGGCCGTAGTCGGTGAGGCTGTAGACGACGGAGCCTTCTGGGCGGGGCAGGACCCTTCGCTCGATCACGCCGTCGGCTTCGAGTTGCTTGAGGCGGGCGGAGAGGACGTTCGTAGGGATGCGAGGGAGACCTCTGCGCAGGTCGGTGAACCGTTTGGCGCTGACCAGCAGGTCTCGGATGATGAGCAGCGCCCAGCGCTCGCCGACCAGGTCGGCGGCGTGTGCGAGTCCGCAGAACTGCCCGTAGTTTCGCTTCGCCATTGTCTGAATTCTAGTTCATCCTGCTGTTGTTGTACCTTGCTTGTAATTAACAAGTGGAGGTGTGCTGATGTCGGAATCCCTGTTCGAGCGACATCGCGTGGAGCTCACCGCCTTTTGCTATCGCATGCTCGGCTCGGGGTTCGAGGCCGAGGATGCGGTACAGGAGACACTAATGCGCGCCTGGCGCGCCTACGACCGATTCGATCCAGACAAGGGTTCGGCGCGGACGTGGCTGTACGCGATCGCGACCAATGTCTGTTTCGACCTGCTGCGCGGTGCCCAGCGGAGGGCTGGCGCCATGGAGCTTGCCGCGAGCGCACGGCCGGGTGATCCACTCGGCGCTCCGCTTCCGGAGCAGTACTGGGTGCACCCCGTCCCGACGGACCGCGTACTGGCTGGTGACCCCGCCGAGCTGGTCGTCCAGCGCGAGTCGGTCCGGCTGGCCTTCATCGCGGCGCTCCAGCTCCTTCCCGCAAGGCAAAGGGCCGTGCTCGTGCTCCGCGAGGTGCTGCATTGGCGGGCTGCCGAGGTGGCCGCGCTGCTCAAGACCAGCGTCGCCTCCGTGAACAGCGCGCTCCAACGCGCGAGGGCGACGCTCGCCGAACACCGTGATGCCGAGCCTCGCGGTTTCCGGGCCGGTTCGCTCGATGCGGACGACCAGGTGCTGCTCGACCGCTACGTCAAGGCATTCGAGCGACACGACGTCGAAACCATGACGGCGTTGCTGGCCGACGACGTGGTCATGTCGATGCCGCCGTTCGCGTGGTGGCTGCGCGGCAAGGCGGACGTTCGCACGGTGCTGCTCACCCCTGACTCGCCGTGTGAAGGTGACCGATTGGTGCCGACCTCGGCGAACGGTTTGCCCGCCTTCGGGCAGTACCGCGATGGAAAGCCGTTCGCGTTGCTGCTGCTCGAACCGGACGGTGGCCGGATCGGCGCCACGACGAGCTACCTCGAAGCGAGCAGGCTGTTCCGGCTCTTCGGGTTGCCGACCAGTCTGGCTACCCGCCGGAGTGCATGACGTCGGCGCCCTCCGGGACACACGGGTCGTTGGGGTCGTCGAGCCACCCGTGGGGCAGCGTGACTTTGCCAGGCGAACCCTGGCGCCCTCGGGGACCGAGCGCGTCGGTTGGAAACGGTTCGTCCTTGTCGAGCTGGGCGATCAGATCGTCGAGCTCGGCCATCGACGACACCATGGCGAAGCCGCGCCGCAGCTCGGAGCCGACCGGAAAGCCCATGAAGTACCAGGCCATGTGTTTGCGCAGGTCGCGCATGGCCTTGCCGGGCCCGTCATGGTCGACGAGTAGTTCGGCGTGCCTGCGCAGGACGGCCGCGACTTCCCCGAGGTTGGGCTCCTTCGGGGCGGGCCTTCCCTGGAAGGCGGCCTCCAACTCGCCGAACAACCACGGCCTGCCGAGGCAGCCCCTGCCGACGACGACACCATCGCAGCCGGTTTCCGAGACCATCCTCAACGCGTCGGCCGCGGAGAAGATGTCGCCGTTGCCGAGCACGGGAATGCTGGTGACGGCCTCTTTGAGCATCGCGATCCGCGACCAGTCGGCCTGGCCCGAGTACCGCTGGGCCGCGGTCCGCGCGTGCAGTGAGACGGCGGCGGCGCCCTCCGCTTCGGCGATGCGGCCCGCGTCGAGGTAGGTGTGGTGCTCGTCGTCGATGCCGACCCGGAACTTCACGGTCACCGGCACCCCCGAGGGTTCGGCAGCCTCGACGGACGCTCGCACGATGTTGCCGAACAGGGTGCGCTTGTACGGCAGCGCGGCGCCGCCGCCCTTGCGGGTGACCTTCGCGACGGGACAGCCGTAGTTCTGGTCGATGTGGTCGGCGAGGCCCTCGCCGACGATGATCTTGACCGCTTCGCGCATCGTCTTCGGGTCGACCCCGTAGAGCTGCATCGACCTCGGCTTCTCGTCGGCACCGAAGGTCATCATGTGCATGGTGCCCGGGTGGCGTTCGACGACCGCGCGAGCGGTGATCATCTCGCAGACGTAGATGCCGGCGCCGTACTCCTGGCAGAGCCTGCGGAACGCGACGTTGGTGATGCCTGCCATCGGCGCGAGCACGACCGGCGGATCGACCTCGTAGGGGCCGATCTTCAACGCGGGTGTCGACAATGTGGCGGTCACGTTCTCCATTGTCACCTGTGTCGCGACGCACTCGCCCCGGGGCGTGACTTGGTGCCGTCCGAAGCAGGTCCGGGGGCCGTGGCCGGACCTGTCGAGACTCGGCAGATCCACGACGACACCTGCGGCAGATCCACGAAGCAACCCTCGGCAGATCCACGAAAGGCTGGGGTGTCGGAGGTGTCATGGGTATTGCCCACTTACCCACTCGTGGGTAGTCTGGGTCTATCTGGGTTCAGTCGTGAAGGGAGGCGGCGTGACGGCACTCGAAGATTTCCGGCCCGTTGCCGAGGTGACGGCGGACGAACGCGCCCGGGTTGCGATCAGCAAGGCCGGGGCACACAAGAACGACCGATACACCGTGTCGGTCAATGCCGACGGTGCCATCCTGCTCACGCCGCTGGTGAGCATTCCGAAGCGGGAATTGCCGGTCTGGGAAAACGCCGAGCTGCGAGCGTCGCTGTTTCGTGGGCTCGCCGACGCCGCGGAAGGCAATGCGCGGTCGCTGGATTGGGTCACCGCGGCTGACGAGGATGCCGAAGACGCGTGAGTGCACCGCCGTTCGCGCTGCTGTACACGCGTGAAGCAGAGAAGGTCATCGAAGACCTGCGCTCGAAACAGCAATACGCGGCCAAACTGAAGAAGGTGCGCAAGGCGCTCCGCCTGCTGGAGCAGGCGGGGCCGAGGCATCCCGGCTTGCATTCGCATGATTACCAGTCCATTCCCGGACCGGATGGTGCGACGCTGTGGGAGTCCTATGTGGAGAACAAGACACCTTCGGCGTGGCGCATCTGGTGGATCTACGGGCCTGGCGACGGCCGGATCACCGTTGTGACGATCGGGCCCCACCCGTAGCGGTGGGGCCGCCGAGATCCGCGCCCAGGCACGCGAGTCGCGCCTTCGAGCGTGCGAACCTGACCAACCCCACCGGACAGTGCCGGGGTCCTGGCTACGAATCAGACGCTGACCGCGGCCCGCGCTCGCATGGTCCGCGAAGGCCGCAACACGACGGCGACGAAGACCAGCGTCACCACCGAGACACCCGCACTGACCAGGTAGGCGAGGTGGAACCCGGATAGCAGCGATTCGGCGCGCTCCCGCCCTTCGGCGAGCAGCCCTTCGGTCCGGGTCGCCGCGACGACCGCGAGTACGGAAAGCCCCAGCGCGGCGCCCATCTGCTGCACCGTGCTGAACAAACCTGAGGCGAGGCCCGCTTCCCGCTCGCCGACCCCGGACATTCCCAGCGACATGAGTGCCGGGATGGACAGCCCCGAGCCGAACCCGAGCAGCAGTTGCGGTGGCAGCACGTGCGCGGCGAACGACGCGTCCGATGGGGCAACGCTGAACAGCACGAACCCCGCGAACATCGACGTGACGCCGACGAGCAGTACCGGCCATTCGCCGAATCTGGTGTTGACCCTCGCCGATACGCCGAGCGAAACGAGTCCGATCATGACGGCGACGGGCAGCATCGCGAACCCGGTGTCCCGTGCGCTGTAGCCGAGCACTTCCCGCAGGTAGAGCACGGTGACGAACATGAACCCGAACATCGAGAAGACCAGCAGGAACATGGCGATGTTGCCGCTACTGAGCTTGACCGAGCGCAGAATACGCAGTGGTAGCAACGGGTTGCTCGCGCGTGTTTGCCTGATCACGAACGCGGCGAGCAGTGCCAATGCCAGCGCGCCGAATCCCAGGGTGTGCGCCGAGGCCCAGCCGTGCACCTCGACCCTGATGACGGTGTAGATCGCGGTCATCAGCGCCGCCGTGACGAGCGCGGCCCCCGGAACGTCCGCGCCGCGCACGACTCCGGTACCGGTGTCCTTCGCCAGCAGCCGGGTCGCGAGCACGAAGGCCACCGCGCCGATGGGGACGTTGACGAGGAAGATCCAGTGCCAGCTCACCGCCTCGGTGATGAGTCCGCCCGCGAGCGTGCCGATCGAACCGCCGGAGGCCTGCACGAAGCTGAACGCCCCGATGGCCTTGGCGCGCTCCTTCGGCGCGGGGAACAGCGTGACGATCATGCCGAGGATGACGGCCGTCATCGCGGCGGCGCCGATGCCCTGGACGAACCGCGCGGCGACGAGGGTGGGCGCGTTCCAGGCCAGCGCGCAGAGCGCGGAGGCGACGGTGAACGTGGCGAGCCCGGCAAGGAAGACCCTTCGCCTTCCGGCGAGGTCGCCGAGTCGTCCGCTCAACAGCAGCAGTCCGGCGAACGCGATCAGGTACGAGCCCGTCACCCATGCCAATCCTGACCGGGAGAAGCCCAGGTCGTACTGGATGACGGGAAGTGAGACCGCGACGATCGTCTCGTCGACGATCGCCATCAGCGCACCCGCGCACAGGACGGCGAGCGCTGGCCAGCGCGCATGGGACATCGACAGGCTCCTTGGGTGAAGTTTTGTAACAGAGCCCATCTTGTGTGACTATTCGAGGACGCGGAAGGAGGCACTTTGATGTCCCAGAGGCACACGGATGTGACCGTCCAGGCCATCGAGGAAGCATGCCCGCTCGTCGAGGTGCTCGATCACGTCTCGGGGAAGTGGAGCATCGGCATCATCGTGGCGGCCGCGCACGGACCGATCCGGTTCACCGAACTGGAGCGGGCGGTCAGCGGCATCAGCAGGCGGATGCTCACCCTGACCTTGCGCAGGCTCGAACGTGACGGCCTGCTGCACCGCACCGTCTACCCGACGGTGCCGCCGAAGGTCGAGTACACCCTCACCGACATGGCGAGGGAACTGCACGCGACGCTGTCGGCGCTGACCGATTGGGCCGAACGGCATCGTTCGGCCATCGCGGCGGCGAGAAAGGACTACGACGCCGACGCCGCCGTCAACACCGCCTGATCACCGCCGCGAAAAGCGAATCAGAAGTCGACGTTGACGCACGCCAGCCTTGCTCCGGCGTCGCCGGCGTGGCCGTGTTCGGTCGACGTGCTGTGCTCGTGGATGACGACCGACGCGGGCTTTCGTTCGCCGAAAGCCCATTTGACGTGCGAGGACGCGAGCGCGGAGCCGCGCTCGCTCGTCGTGAAGTCGAGCCAGATCTCGTTGTCGGCGTTGGCGTAGGCCGGGTCGGTCGACGCGCCGCCGTCCGCGGCCGGATCGGCGACGTTCTGGAAGTGCGGACCGGCGTCGCCACCGCTCGCACCGCAGGGCTTCTCGTGCACGTGTGCGCCGTACTGGCGTTCGGGCCGCAACCCGCTCACGCTGAGCGTGGTGAAGGTGCCGGTGTACTTGCCGGACATCGAGTAGACCCTTCCCGTCGCACCGGCAGGCACGAGCGACGGATCGTACGTCGTCGCCACCCTGCCTTCGCTGTACGGACCGAACGTCCCTCTCGCGCCGGCGAACGGCCCGACCGCGGCCTCGGCGCTACCGGCCCCCGCGAGCGCCGAACCGGGAAGGACGATGGCCGTGGCGAACAGGAAGGCAAGCGTGTGACGTTTCATGCATCGTCCATAAACCAATCTGGACGCACGTGGCAAGTGGAACGGATTTTCGTAGCCTGAACGCGTGACAAACACTGGTGGGGCGGGCAAAGCCGACCGGACGTGGCTGGTGGCGATCGCCGCTGCACTGTGGGGAACGGACGGGCTGCTCCGCCTTCCACTCGCGGGCGAATTGCAGGCTGGAACCGTGGTGTTCTGGGAACACCTCCTCGTCGCGGTGGTCCTGCTGCCCCTGCTGCCTTCGGCGGTGAGGGCACTCGCCCGATGTGGCCCGAAAGAATGGCTTGCCGTACTCGTCATTGGTGGTGGCTCCTCGGCGCTGGCCACCGCCCTGTTCACGGCGGCCTTCCAGGTCGGCGACCCGATCACGCCGCTCGTGCTCCAGAAGTTCCAGCCCCTGTTCGCCGTGCTCGCCGCGTGGATCGTGCTCGGTGAGCGCACGAGGAGAGGGTTCCTGCTCTTCGCGGTGCCCGCGCTGCTGGGAGCCTGGCTGCTGGCCTTCTCCGATCCGCTCGACGTGCAGGTCACAGCGTTGCGGGCCGCTTTGCTCGCGCTCGGCGCCGCCGCGCTGTGGGCAGCGGGGACCGTGCTCGGCAGGCTCGTTTCGGCCGAACTCCCGTGGCGGGACCTCACCGTCCTCAGGTTCTCCATCGGCCTGCCGTTCGCCGCGATCATCTGCGCGGTACAGGGGAATTCGTTCACGGTGGGCTTGGACAACGGGATCGGACTCGCGTTGCTGGCGTTCGTGCCGGGGCTGCTCGCGTTGAGCCTCTACTACGTGGGACTGAGCGCGACCCCCGCCGCAAGGGCGACGCTCGCCGAACTCGCCTTTCCGGCTACCGCCGCCGTCATCGGTGTTTCGGTGTTGAATGAGACGTTGTCGGTGACCCAGTGGCTCGGCCTCGTCATCGTCGTCGTCTCTGTGACGGCGCTGGGCTGGCACGAACGCCGCAGGAAGCCGGTGGTGGTGGAACCCCGACGCGTGGAGGTCGTGCCGTGAATCAGCAGGGTGAGTCACGCGACCAGCAGCTCACCCGCAATGTCAACGAGCTGCTCGGCGAACTGCGGGTCGCGCAGGCAGGCGTGCAGATCCTGTTCGGTTTCCTGCTCGCCGTCGCCTTCACCGGCCCCTTCCGGGACGCGAACGGGTTCGAGAAGACGCTGCACCTGATCACCGTGCTGTTCGCGGCTTCGGCGACCGCGCTGCTGACCGCGCCTGCCGCGTGGCACAGGGTCCTGTTCCGCGCGGGCAGGCGCGAGGAAATACTGCGGGTCGGCAACCGGTCGGTCATCGCCGGTCTGGTGTGTCTTTCGATCGCGGTCACGCTCACCGTCGCCCTGATCGCCAACGTCATCTACGGAACCGTTTTGATGATCATCGTCGGGGCGTGCGTCGGGCTGCTCTTCGGCGTGCTGTGGTTCTACGTGCCACGCAAGCTTTGACAGTCCTATGTGGATGATTCTGGTCGTTCGGCTACCGCGGCGGTCGAGCCTCTGACGACGAGCTCGGGCTGGAAGAGGTACTCCCCCGTCGGCACGGCCACGCCTGCGATCTCGTCGAGCAACGTGCGTACCGCGGCCGTCCCCATCGCCGAAACCTGCTGCTGGATGGTGGTCAGCGGAGGGTCGGTGAAGGCGATGAGCGGCGAATCGTCGTAGCCGACGACGGAGAAATCCCTCGGTACCGCGAGTCCGCGCTTGCGCGCGACCCTGATCGCTCCGAGCGCCATCAGGTCGCTCCCGCACACCACGGCCGTGCAGCCCTGTTCGAGCAGGAACCACCCCGCGGAATGTCCGCCCTCGACCGAGAACAACGAGTGCACGATGAGCTTGTCGGCGTCGTCGGGACTGCCGAGCACCGGCGTCATGAGCGACCGGAACTCGGCTGCTTTGCGCTGTGCGGGTACGAACCGTTGAGGGCCGACGGCGAGCCCGATGCGCTCGTGACCCAGTTCTCGCAGGTGAGCGATCGCCAACTGCACGGCGGTGCCGTCGTCGTCCGAGAAGAACGGAGCCGTGATGCCCGGCGCGTAGCCGTTGACGAACACAACAGGGATACCCGCCGCGATGAGCCTCGCGTACCTGTCGTGGTCGGCCGTCGTGTCGGCGTGCGAGCCGGAAACGAAGATGACGCCCGCGACCCCCCGCTCGGTAAGTGCCTCGATGTATTCGTCCTCGCTCGCGCCGCCTGGTGACTGCGTGCACAACACCGACGTGTACCCGCGCATCGCGAGCGTACGGTCGATGACCTGCGCGAACGCGGGGAAGATCGGGTTGTCCAGTTCGGGAATGAGCAAGCCGATGAGCCCGGCGCTGCGCTGGCGCGTCCGCATCGGCCGTTCGAAGCCGAGCTGGTCCATGGCCGTGAGCACCGCCTGCCGGGTGGTCGCCGCCACCCCCTGCTTGCCGTTGAGCACGCGGCTCACGGTGGCTTCGCTGACCTTCGCCCGCTCGGCGATGTCGGCGAGCCGCACGGCGTCAATGGGCTTCTCAGGCATCGCTGTCTCCGGTCCACCACACCGCGCTGTCCGGCGGGAGGAGGACGGTCTCGTCGGTCTGTTCGAGCTCGTGCTCGGGGATACTGCTCAACAGTATCCGCCCTTGTCTCGGCAGCGAGACCGGTGAAGAACCGAAGTTCACCGTGCAGGCGAAGCCGGGGTCACGGTGAAAGGCGAGAACGTCGGAGCCCGCGTCGAACCAGCGTGGCTGGCCTTCCGGAAGGTCGCGCCGCAACCGCAAAGCGTTGCGGTAGAGCGACAAGGTCGAATCGGGGTCGCCGGTTTGCGCCTGGACACTCAGCGCTGCCCACTCGCTTGGCTGAGGAAGCCAGGCAGGGCCGCCGAACCCGAACGACGGTTCCTTGCCCGACCACGGCAACGGCACGCGGCAGCCGTCCCGCCCGCGTTCCGTGTGCCCCGACCGTTCCCACATCGGGTCGGCCAGTACCTCCTCGGGCAGGTCGGTGACCTCGGCCAGCCCAAGCTCCTCACCCTGATACACGTAGGCAGATCCCGGCAGCGCGAGTGTGAGCAGCGCGGCCGCTCGTGCTCGCCGTAGTCCGGTTTCTCCTCCGCCGTAACGGGTGACGTGCCGCTCGATGTCGTGATTGGACAGAACCCAGGTGCTCGGTGCCCCCACGTCGGCGACGGCGGCGAGCGAGTCGTAGATGACCGTGCGGAACTGCTCGGCCGACCATTCCGCGTTGGCGTAGTGGAAGTTGAATGCCTGGTGCAGTTCGTCCTGCCGGAGATACAGCGCGAGCCGCTGCGCGTTGGGGACCCATGCTTCGGCGACGGCGATGCGGTCGCCTTCGTAGGAGTCGAGGATCTTGCGCCACTCCCGGTAGATGTCGTGCACCCCGTCCTGGTCGAAGTAGGGCAGCGCGGCGCTGCCGAGCAGACCGGCTTGACCGGTGTGCAGGACGTCGGGAAGCCCTGCCGCCTTGACGAGTCCGTGCGCGACATCGATCCGGATCCCGTCGACGCCGCGATCGAGCCAGAACCGGAGGATGCTCTCGAACTCGGCGTGCACGTCGGGGTGTTCCCAGTTGAGGTCGGGTTGTGCCGCGTCGAAAAGGTGCAAATACCACTGGCCGTCCGGCAGTCGCGTCCACGCGGGGCCACCGAAAAGCGACTCCCAGTCGTTGGGCGGCCCTCCGTCTTTGCCTTCCCGGAACACGTATCTTGCCCGCTCGGGCGAATCGGGCGCCGCGGCGAGTGCTTCGGCGAACCACGGATGAGCCGACGACGTGTGGTTGGGGACGAGGTCGACGATCACGCGCAGGCCGTGCCGGTGGGCGTCGTCGATCAACGCCTCCGCGTCGGCCAGCTTGCCGAAGAGCGGATCGACCTCGCGGTAGTCGGCGACGTCGTAACCGCCGTCGGCCATGGGTGAGGCGTAGAACGGTGTCAGCCACAGCGCGTCGACACCGAGGTCGGCGAGGTAACCGAGCCGGTCGCGTACGCCGGGGAGGTCGCCGTAGCCGTCACCGTTCGAGTCGGCGAAACTGCGAACGTAGACCTGATAGATCACGGCCGACCGCCACCAGTTCTTGCCCATGGAGATCCTTTCGGTTCAGCTCTTGACGCCACCGGCGGTGAGACCGGCGACGAGATGACGTTGGACGAGGAAGAAGACGGCGGCCGCGGGCAGCATGACCAGCACGGATCCCGCTGTCAGCAGGCCCCATTCGGCCTTGAAGTCGCTGACGAACGTGGCCATGCCGACGGGAAGCGTGTAGCGGTCCTCGCTCTGCATGAACACGCCCGCGAAGGCGACTTCGCCCCACGCGGTGATGAACGAGTAGAAGATCGTCACCGAGATGCCGGGTTTCGCGAGCGGGACGATGAGCCGCCAGAACGTGCCGAAGGGACTCAGTCCGTCGATACGGCCCGCTTCGTCGATCGAGACGGGGATGGTGTCGAAATAGCCCTTGAGCATCCACGCGCAGTAGGGCACCGCGATCGTGGATCCGGCGAGGATGAGGCCGCCGTAGGAATTGAGCAGCCCGAGTCCGGAAAGGACGTTGTAGAGCGGGACGATGAGGACGGCGGCGGGAAACATCTGGGTGACGAGGAACGTCCACATCAGCGGCCGGTGTCCGGGAAACCGCATCCGCGACGCCGCGTATCCGGCCGTCGCGGCGATGAGCACGCCGAAGACGGTGGTGCCGGTCGCCACGATGAGTGAATTCAGGAACCAGGTCGTGAACTGCGTGTCCGCGAGTACCTGGCCGTAGTTGCCGAGCCCGATGGTGCCGAGCTCGTCCGGTCTCGCCCAGGTGTCCCTTTCGGTCTTGAGCGAGGTGAGCGCGACCCACGCGACGGGGAACACGGCGATGACGCACGCGGCGACCAGCGTGGTGTGCAGCGCGGTCGAGGACAGTTTGCCGCGATTCGCGCTCATGTCAGTACCTCCGCGGACTGGCGTCGCAGCCAGCGCTGGTAGAAGAAGGCGAACACCACGAGCATCGACGCGATGACGGCACCGTAGGTCGCGGCGCCCGCGTAGTCCCTGATTCCCTGGAACGCCCGCTCGTAGGCTTCGGTGACAAGGATGTTCGTCGACCCGCCAGGCCCGCCGCCGGTGAGCAGCGCGATGACAGGGAACTGGTTGAAGGTCCAGATCGTGCCGAGCAGCACGACCGTTCCCGAAACGGGGCGCAGCCCCGGCATGGTCACGGCGCGGAACCGCTGCCACGGCGTCGCACCGTCCATTTCGGCCGCTTCGTAGAGTTCCTTCGGGATGGTTTGCAGACCGCCGAGCAGCGCGACCATCATGAACGGCACGCCGAGCCACACGTTGACCATGATCACGGAGACCTTCGCCGCGAGCGGTTGACCGAGCCAGTCCACACCGGAGATACCGACGGCGCCGAGTACGGCGTTGAGTACGCCGCCCTGGTCGTTGAGGATCAGCCGCCAGCCGAACGCCGCGACGAACGGGGGAACGGCCCACGGCAGGATCAGCAGCATCCGGTAGAGCGTCCGCAACCTCATGGCGCGGTTGAGCAGCATCGCGAGTCCGAGCCCCAGTGTGAAGTGCAGGGTCACGCAGATGACGGTCCACTGGATCGTCCACAGTAGCCGTGGATAGAACGCGCCGTCGGCACCGGAGAGGACGTCGAGGTAGTTGTCGAGTCCGATGAGGTCGTAGGTCGCCGGTATCTCGTTGGCGCCGATCGTGCGGCCCACGTTCATTTCGGTCGCGTTGGTCAGCGAGAGATAGATGCCGCGCGCGAGCGGGTAGAGAACGAGTACCGAGATCACGAGGACGACTGGCGCGATCATGAGCCAGGCGTACCAATGCTTCGCGAGCAGTCCTCGAACCTTGCGCCGGGGTGGCCGCTGGGGAGCGGCCACCCCGTTGTCAGGGCGAACGGCGGTTGTCGTCATGACTCGAATCCGGGGACGGCGCCCTTCGCCTTGCTTTGCGCGGCGACAAGTCCATCCTCAATGGACACTTGGTCGCCGAGTATCTGCTCGTAGAACGGCGTGAAGATGTCGTAGAGGTCTCCGGCGCCGGGTGCCTCCGGCCGGGGAACCGCGCCGTCGAGCGGTTTCTCGAACGCCGCGACGACGGGGTTGCTTTTCACCTCGGGCAATTCGTAGGCCGACTTGCGGGTGGGAAGAGTGTCGTTCCTGCTCGTGACGTACGCCTGGTTTTCCGGAAGGCTCATGAACTCGACGAAAAGGTAGGAGGCCGCGAGATTCGGTGAGCCCGCGTACACGACGAGGTTGTGTCCGCCGACGGGGCCGCCCTGACCCTGTGGTCCGGAAGGGACGGAGGCAACCCCGAGATTGCCGGGGTCGGCGTATGCGCTGCCGGTGAGGATGTCGGACACCGCCCACGGACCGTTGAGCATCATGGCCGTCGTTCCGCTCTTGAAGCTGTTGAGCATGTTCGTGTACTTGTTGGAACTCGTGTCCGTGGCGCCGGTCCCTTCCGAGGTCAGCTCGCGCACGGTTTCGATCGCGGAGGCGACCTGCGGGCTGTCGATCGTGACCGACTTCGTGTCCGTGTCGACGTAGTCGGCGCCCTGCCCGTACACGAAGGGCAGCAGGAAGTAGGCGTCGGCGTTGAGGAAGACGCCGGTCGTGCCGGGGACCTCGGCTTCGATCTTCTTTGCTGCGGCTTCCAGTTCCGCCCAGTCTTTCGGCGGCCCTTCGATGCCTGCCTTCTCGAAAAGTTCCTTGTTGTACAGCAACGCGAGCGTGTCCGTGACCTCGGGAACGCCGTAGGTCTTGCCCTGGTACTTCGTGCTTCCCATGGGGGTCGGCAGGTAGTCGTCCTCGCCGCTGAGCGCAGGCGTGCCGTCGAGCGGTTGCAGGTAGCCGAGTGCGGCGAACGTCGAGGTCCAGCCGACGTCGGCGCGCATGACGTCGGGTGCGCCATCGCCGTTCTGTGCCGCGGTGCGGAACTTGTCGTCGGCTCCGTCGAACGGCTTGTTCACATAGTTGACCTCGATGTTCGGGTACTTCTGCTCGAACTTGGCTACGAGGTCCTTGAACGCGGGGGCTTCGTTGGTCGCGTCAGAGGTGTCCCACCAGGTGATCGTGCCGGAGACCGATTGCGGATCGTTCGCCGCGAGTTCGGCGGCGCCGCTCTGGTCGGTGGTGCCCGACCCGCAGCCCGCGGCGATGGTGCAGGCGGCGACGGCGAGGGCCGCGATGGCCCTGTTCCTTCTGTTCTTCGGTTGCCGCGACACCGGGTCGCGGCCAGGTCCTTTCGTCATGGCGCTCCTCGTTGAGACCGGGATGACGGCACACGTTAGCGAGGAGTGCGCAACTCTTGCAAGTACTTGCAGAAACTTTCAGCAATCGAGTTTCAGCAGGTTCTGCCGCTCGTACCAATCGACGACGGTGTCGGCCAACTCCTCGACGCCGCGGTCGGTCACGTCGAGTTCCAGTACCGGCAGTCCGCCGCGGATCGCGGCGCCGAGCAGGTCCTCCTGCTCCCTGACGAACACCGAGAGGTCGTCGTACTGCGCCGGGTTGCCCGACACCGTGAGCCGTTCCTCTCTCGCCTGCCGGAAGCTGGTCGGCTCCCTGTGGCAGAAGACAACCGCGAACCCCAGTGGTCTCAACCGGCTTTCGAGCCAGCGGAAATCGATGTGCTTGGCCCGCCTCGCCTGGTACACCTGCGTGGAAAGGTGGAACCTGTCGACGATCCACGAGTAGTAGCGGTGCAGTTCGAAAAGACGCGCCCAGGTCGCGTAGGTCTCCATCGCTTTTCCCTCGTGTACGGAAGGGAAATCGATCAGACTTGGACCCCATGCCTCGTTGGTCAGTCCGCTCCATTCCGCGGAGATGATCGGCGAGTGATACCGGTACTTGCGGGGACCGACGAAACGAGGATGTTCGTTGAGCGCGAAGGCGAGTTCGGTTTTCTTCGTGAGCCTCGTCCCCTCAAGAATGACCTTGGGGCACAGAGGACGATGCGGTGTGTGCTCGATCACCCGGCCATTCAACCGCGAGCGATGGAATTCGTTTCTGGAGGGCTTTCCCTTGGCCGATTCCGCCGGTCAAGGGAAAGCCCTCGGCTCATTCGGACATTTACGCGGCAGCAGCGGCGTTGTAGACCGACTGGATGGTGGAACCGAAGTACGGCCCGTACATCGTCGTCGGGTCGACCGTGTACTTGAAGCTGTTGACCGAGTTGATGTTGCCGCCGGTCAGCCAGCCTCCTCCCGAGGATCCTCCGGTCATGTCACAGGTGAGGCCCTGGTCGTCGGAACCGCCGAAGGTGTCCGGCCTGGCTGTACCCGAGCACGAGTACAGTTCCTCGCCGTCGAAGGGTGGTCCTGCCGGATAGCCGTACGACGTGTAGTTCAGACCCCTCGCGAGGTTGAACGCGATCGGATAGGAGCCGACGACGTCGGTCAGGCTCTGCCCGCTCGCGTTCTCGTTGAGCACGGCGAATCCGACGTCGTAGTTGAAGTCGCCGGAGTTGGCCCAGGCCGACGTGGTGTAGAGCGATTCGGCCGTCCACGTGCCGTAGGGGCGTGAACCGTTGTCGTAGGCGGGAACGAACGCGAAGTTGGTCGCGAACGCGCCGGGCCCCTCGTTGAGGCAATGTCCCGCCGTCGTCACGACGTCCCCGTTGGTGCTGCTGGTCGCGGTCCCCGAGCAGACGTAGTTGGAGCCGGCGAGAGTGAAGAAAACCTTGCCGAGGCGGGGTTGCGGTGTTTCGGGGACCGCGGCGAGCCGGACGTCGGGCAGCGGCAGCGAGGTGACTCGCGTGCCGTCGTCGGCGAGAGTCGCGTCGGCGGGGATCGCGGCAGCCATGCGTTCCGCCGTCCAGTACGCCGCGACTCTGTCCTGTGCTGCTTCGGTGGTCGCCGCGATGTGCTCGACGACGCTCTCTCCTGTAGAGAGAGCCGATGGGGTGGTCGCGGCCGTCGCGGGTGCCACCGCTGTCGCGGTGCCGCCGAGCAGGCCGAGGCCGGCGATGAGTAATCGTGCGAGAGGTCGTCTCATGGCAGTGATCTCTCCCGATGGTGTGAAAATCACCGAGCAGGGGTTGACGGTGATGCCAATCGACGCTATGCGGGAGAAGTCGCGCGTGGCAGTCTTGAATTCCACCGGGCCTTCGGATATGGCGAAGCCGCCGACCGCCGCGCATCACTCGCGGGGCGTAAGACTAAAGACGGGATCCAGCATTGTCGGAAATTTTCCGACTCTGCCAAGGCAAGCGTCAGGAAAACGTATTGATTGCGGCGGTGCGCCATCCCGCGAGCGCATACTCGGGATGCGGTGAAGCGAACAGCAAGGAGTGCGAGATGTTGAGTCGCGCAGAACGAACACCGGTTCCCGTCAACCACTACTGGAACGGCCCCGCGACCGAAGGGCGAATGACGTCCGGTCTTCCGAGTTCGCTCATGTTCTTGTGTGCGGTATGGCTGGGGTTCGCGCCGTTCGCGCTGGACTACGGATTCGCGGGGTTCTCGTCGGCCGTCGACGTCAACGACGTCGTGGTCGCACTGATCGTCGGAGCTATCGCGCTGGCGAGGATGGTCGCGCCCGACGATCTGCCGTGGCTCAGTCTCGTCAACGCGGCGCTCGGCGCCTGGCTCGTCGTCGGCGCCTTCGCGCTCGACCACACCGGAGCACGCCAGCCGGGGGCCGCATTAGCCAATGACGTCGTCATCGGTGCGGCCCTGCTGGTGCTCGGTGTGGCCGGCGCCTTGCTGACCTACCGGCAGCGCGCGAAAGCTCGCTCAGTCGGCTGAGCTGATCACCGACTCCTCGTCGGAAAGGTAGGGGTGCAGGGTCTTCGCGTCCGTGAGGTGGGCGTGCGGCCGGAACCATTCCTCGACGGCAGGCGCCTCGTCGTCCAGCTCGTAGAGCGTTTCGTGCTCGTCGTTCTCGAACGCGTGCTCGTCGAACGTGGCGAAGATGCTCGCGATCTGCTCCTCGTCCATCACGTCGGCGAGGTCGAGTTCGATCTCGGCCCTCGACTTGGCGATGTGCAGCGCGAGTGCCTCCGCCACCGAGAGCGGGGGAACCCATTCGTCCTGGGTGAGCCTGTGCCCGAGAATCGACGTCGCGACGAGGAACTGCTTCGCGAACAGCGTCGTGTACTGGTCGGAGTACTGCTGTGGCAGCTCGTCGAGAACCCACAGCGCCTCGACCTCGTCGGCGGTCGCGTCCTCGTCTTCGAGCATCTGGATGTCGCCGAACAGCTCGTCGGTCAGCATTTCGATGCCGTGCATCAGCGCACCGGCGACGTAGGCGGCCTCTTCCGCCGTGACCTCGGTGTCGTCGATGTGCCCGAACGCGGCGAGATCGAAAGCCTTGAGGTGGGTCGCCGCTTCGAGCAGGCTCTCCCTGCGCTGAGCCAGCTCCTCGGGGCTGAGCCCGGTAGCCCGGTCGGCCTCCTCGTCGGCAGGCTCCTCCTCGGCGGCGAGCGCGCTTTCGAGCTGGTCGTCCGTCGCGGTCACCGCGCAGTGCTTGACCTCCCAGCCCGCGAGCAACTCCGTCTCCTCAAGGAGCTGCGTCAGCACGGCGCGAGTCGCGTCCTCCGCGAACACGAGCGCGGGCGCGTCGAGCAGCCAGCCGACGTTCGCCCCACCGAGATGGGCGCTGACGGAATGCTCCACCGGCGTGATCTCGACCCCGTCGGGACCCTCGATGCTGGCGAGCCTGCTCAGCCGTGCGTCCAGCAGCGAAGCGACCCCGACTTGCTGGAGCGGGTCCAGGTCGGGGGCGGCTGCCGGCGACGTGAGCTCGGCGGTGAGTTGGTACTCCACGTTGCGCAGTTTTACACGACTCGGTCGGCTTCACCGCGCCAGGCCGAGTTTCGCGAGCTCGCCCCGCGAACTGATGCCCAGCTTCGGATACGTCTTGTACAGGTGGTAGCCGACCGTGCGCGGACTGAGATACATCCTGGTCCCGATGTCGCGGTTGGTCAGGCCCTGCGCGGCGAGGCGGGCGATGCGCAGCTCCTGAGGGGTCAGCATGCGTTCGAGGTCGGTGCTCCGGGTCGCCGGCTGTCCCGCATCGGCCGGCCGTCCCGCCGCGCGCAGCTCCGTGCGGGCCCGCTCGATCCAGGGCAGGGCTCCGAGCCGTTCGAAGATCGCCAACGCGGAGCGCAACTGGGTCCTCGCCTGCTCCTTCCGCCTTGCCCTTCGCAACCATTCGCCGTAGAGCAATTCGGTGCGGGCCCGTTCGAATGGCCGCCCCTGCTCGGCGAGATGCAGCCGCACGGCTTCCTCGAACAACGGCTCCTCACCGAGCAGTGCCCCGCAACGCGACGCGACGGCCTTCGCCCACGGCCTGCCGGTTTGCTCGGCCCACGTGACGTACCTGTCGAGCTGTCGCCTCGCGAGCTCGGGCCGCCTCGCCTTCACGGCCGCCTCCACGAGGTCGGGTACCAACGCGAGGGAATGCAACCCCTCGAACTCGCCGCCGAGGCGGTCGAGGCGGTCGATCACGGCGTCGTGCCTGCCGAGTCCGAGGTCGAGCAGGGTCCGCGCCGCCATCGCCGCCTGTGCCGGTGCCTCCGAGGTGAGCCTTTCCACCTCGGCTTCCTTGCCCTCGATCGCGGCGAGGTGGGCGAGCACCCCCGCCAGCGCCGCACGGCTCTGCTGCTGACCGATGTCGTCGGCGATCCGCATGCCTTCGGACGCGCTCGCCAGCGCGTCCTTGTGCCTTCCGAGGTGGAGCTGGGTCTTGGCGAGTACGGCTAGTGCCTTCGGCAGCACGCCCATCGCCGCGCCCGCTCTGCTGTCCGTCGTGACCTCGATGGCGAGCGTGCCCGCGGCGGCGTCGTCGCCGAGCAGCGAATACCAGCTCGCGAGTGTCGTGCGGCCCCGCAGAGCGAGTGGGTGATCAACGCAGTCGGTGAAAAGCGTTTCCCCTGACACCAGTTGGCGCAACGCGTGGATGCTCTCGGAGACCTTTCCGCCGCTGACGGTGGCGAGCGCGCGTATCCGGCTCGTACCGGAGACGCCTAGCTTCTCGGCCAGCTCAGCCGTCCTTTCGACCGCGGGGAGATCGTCACCGACGGAAGCCGAACCGGCGGCCCAGAACAGCAGCCTGCCCGCGAGTTCGGGTTCCCGCTCCGCCACCCTTTCCGCCGCGCGCGAAAGGATGTAGTGCGCTTCGAGCGGATTGTTGTCGTCCTCTGCCAGTGTCGCGTGGATCATCGCGGCGAGGCTGAGTTCGAGCGGGTCCGTGAGCTGGGTCGTCGCCTGGTAGGCAAGGTTCCTGGCATGGTCGAGCTGGCCCGCGTCGGCGGCCGCCCTCGCCGCGGCCGACAACCTTCTTCCCCTGTCGTCGCGAAGCGGGCTCAGCGCGGCGGCCTGCTCGTAGGCGGCGGCGACGGCCGCGTAACCACCACGGGCCCTCGCGTGCTCCGCGCTGCTCTCCAGTGCTTTCGCCACGTCCTCGTCGTGCCCCGTGCTCGCCGCGGCGAGGTGCCATGCCTTCCGGTCCACCTCGTCGGGTGAGTCGAGCACGTCGGCGAGTGCCTTGTGCGCTCGGATCCGGTGGGCCATCGGCACCGTTCGGTACGCGGCCGTGCGCATGAGTGGATGCCGGAAAACAAGGCAGTTGTCGGTGAAGGTCAGCAGCTGTGCGTCCTCCGCGACGCGCAAATCGTCGAGAGACGCGCCGAGCAGCGCGCCGGCCGCGAGGACCGTGCCGGTGTCGCAGGTCCCGTCGGCGGCGGCGACCAGAATCATGGTCCTCGTGGTTTCCGGCAGTACGGCGATCCGCTCGGCGAAGCTGTGCAGCACCCGGTTGTGCGGAGCCACCTCGGTGGACTGCCTGCCCTGTCTGCCTTCCCTGTTGGCCGCCGCGATTTCGATCAGCGCGAGCGGGTTGCCCCTCGCCTCCCTCACGACGTCCTCGCGTCGCGGGGGAGGAAGGTCGTCGGCGCATTCGGCGAGCAGTTCGCCGGCAGCGGCGGGGTCGAGTCCGGTCAGCCGCAGTTCTTCGATCCCCTGCGCGGGAAACGGTGGAGCGTAGAGATCCCGGGCCGCGAACAACATCGTCACTCCTCGCGCCGGAAGCCTGCGCGCGGCGAACAGCAGCGCTTCCGCCGATCCCCTGTCGAGCCAGTGGGCGTCGTCCACGACGACGAGCACGGGAGCGGCCTCGGTCAGTTCTCTGAGCAGCGCCAGCACGGCGAGTCCCACCGCGAACCGGTCGCCCCCTCTTTCTTCCGCGTCTCCGCAGGCGCCGAAAGCGCGGTGCAGCGCCTTGGCGTGAGGAGCGGGCAGCTCCTCGACGCGGTCGAGAACCGTTCGCAGCAGCAGATGCAATCCGGCGAACGGAAGGTTGGTCTCGGATTCGATCCCCGAACCACGGAGCACGCTCAGGTCTGCCGCCGCCTGTTCGGCGTGCGCGAGGAGCGTGGATTTTCCGATCCCTGTCTCACCTCTGATGACAAGGGCGCTGCTACGGCCTGAGCGGGCTTCGGCGAGCTGACGATCGATGACCTTCAGCTCGCCTGCCCTCCCGTGAAGTTTCGAGGTCGCGGTCGGCATGAACCAAGCGTGCAACCTCGACTATAGTTGAGGTCAAGGACGAGTCGCCTCGGTTCACGCGGCGTATGGCTGCCGGTCGCGGGCTTCCCTCAGCGCGTTGCCCCACCACGCGAGCTGGTTGAGCATTCCCTTGGCCGCGTTGTTGCACGAGGCCGGGTCGAGCGGCTGGCCGTCTTCGTCGAAGAGGCTCCAGAAGTTGTGGAAGCTGATCGTGTCGCGCACCGTCGTGGCATGTAGTTCGGAGAAGACGGTCCTCAGATGCTCGACAGCACGCAGGCCACCGCCCATACCGCCGTAGGAGACGAATCCGACCGGCTTCGCCTGCCATTCCTTGCCGTAGTGGTCGATTGCCGTCTTCAGGGCGGCCGGGTAGCTGTGGTTGTACTCAGGGGTGACGACGACGAAAGCGTCCGCGTCCGCGAGCCTGTCCGCGAGGCTGTCGGCGTCGGCGGAAGCGTCGAGCGCGTTGGAGAGTGACAGGTCGGCGAGGTCGACGAGGTCGACGTCCATGGACTCGTGTTTTCCCGCCTCCGCGGCGAACCAGGAGGCGGGAATCGGCCCGAACCGGTCCTTGCGGGTGCTGCCGATGATGACGGCCAGTCGCAGTGGTTTCTTCGCGGTGGAGGTCGTTGTGTTCATGCCGATGACACTAGGAATCCGGGGCCGGGTCCGGCATCTGTCAGGTGACTGGGGTTGCGACCTGTCGCGTCGTCACCCACCGGAATCGGCCGTTGTCACTCGCGTAGTGGTTTCCCGGCATGCGTCGTGCGCATAACGTTGATTCCGAGACGCAGGTTTTGTTTCTCGAATAGGTTGGAGCGATCAACGATGAGCGGATGCGGTTGCTGTGGTTCGTGTTCGGGTCCCGCGTGCGGTTGCTGCGGAAAGTGCTGACCTGAGCAGTCTGTCTCCTACGACGGCCGCCTCCATCGAGGAGCGGCCGTCGGTTCTTGTGCGGATGTGAGCGATCAGCTCACTGCCTCGCACCGCGCGCTCACCGTCTGCACTGTTTCGGTCAGTTGTTGCACGTCCATCCTCGTCACCGACGAGGTGAGGTCGTTGCCCAGATCTTCGAACTCCGCGTGGCGCTCGTCGCTCTTCGCCGCGGCGACCAGCAGCGGCCCGGCTCCCATGACTTCCCACAGCGCGGGCTCGTCGAGGCTGGGCCAGTCGTCTTCACCCGGGTGCGACGTCGCCAGCCGCTCGACGATGTCACAGCCCATGGTCAAGTTCGCGTCGGCGGCGTTCTCCGAGGAGGGGGCGTTGTCGAAGAACAGGTATCCGAGGAGCACTCCGAGACCGGCCCCGACGACCAGCGCGCCAGCCGCGATTCCCGCGACCAGTCCGCGCGAGCGCTTCGGCGGCTGCTGCTGCGGTTGTGGCGGAACCTGCTGGTTCGCGGGCTGACCTGACCACTGTGCGGATGGGTACTCACTCACCCGGGCATAATCCATGATCGGGTGTGCTTTTCCAAGTTCGGCGGTGTTTTCCGATCCGCGACTACGCGTGCGCGACGTCAGGTAGCTTCGGCTGATCATCGCTTGGTCCAGCGGATTCTCCCGTAATGACCGGCTCGGCCGAAGAGGGACGTGAAATGGACAACTCGGGCGCGACCATGACCGAGCGGGGCAGAGTCCGGTTTCCCGGCATCAGCCCGAGAGCTTATGAACACCCCGTCGACAGAGGGGCGGTCGCGACCCTGCGGATGGCGCCGGGTTTCGCGGAGGTACTCAAGGCGATTTCCGGGTTCTATCCCGAGCGCGGCGAGCGGCTGATGGCTCTCGGTTCGGCGATCAGGGTCGGCCCTCGGCAGTATCCCAAGCTGGACCGGCTCAGGAACGAATGCGCGCGAGCGCTCGACATCGACCCGGTGCCCGCGCTGTTCGTCGCGAGAGGGCCCGAAGCCAACGCGATGACGCTAGGCATGGACGAACCGTTCGTCATCGTGACGACGGGCCTTGTCGAACTGCTCGACGAGGACGGCCTGCGATTCGCGATCGGCCACGAGATGGGACACGTGCTCTCGGGGCACGCGGTGTACCGGACCATGCTGTTCAGGTTGCTGAAGCTCCAGTTGAGCATGTCCTGGATGCCGGTGAGCGCACTCGGTCTTCGGGCGATCATCGCCGCGCTCAACGAGTGGTACCGCAAGGCGGAGCTGTCCTGTGACAGGGCGGGACTGTTGTGCGCGCAGGACCCCTCGGCGGCGCTCAGGACCCACGTGTTGCTCGCGGGCGGTGTCGACCCTGCCGAGGTCGATGTCCTCTCTTTCCTGCAACAGGCGAGTGAGTACGAGTCGGTCGACGACATCAGGAACAGCCTGCTGAAACTGCGCAACGTGGAACTGTTGTCGCATCCGCTCGCCGTCGTGAGGGCAGCGCAGCTCCAGAAATGGGGAGCCTCGGAGGAGTACCGGCGGATACTCGGCGGTGACTATCCGAGGCGCGACGCCGATGCGCCTTCGGCTCACTGGGCCTCTGACGTGAAGTCGGCGGCCAAGTCGTACAAGGACTCGTTCGCCGCGTCGGCCGATCCGCTCGCCAAGGTGTTCTCCGATGTCGGCGAGGCCGTTTCCGGTGCGGCGAGCAAGGTGTGGGAACGCTTCGACCCAAGGGACAAACCCAGTCCAGGACCGTGAGCCAAGCCCGGGCCCGGCGCGCTCGTCCGAGCTCGGACCCGTGCATCGGCGAGTCCCCCGCCCAGGCCGCCGAGATCCGTGCCCGGGACGGCGAGATCCGCATTCGGGACGGCGAGATCCGCATTCGCGAGCGGAAACAGGCCGGGTCAGCGTCCACCGTCGAGAACATCGGCGTGGGCGACGCTGCCTTCCGTATCGCACCGCGACCGGCAGCGGGTACAGGTGGCCGGGCCATCGGTGACCGCGTAGTCCCGGTACTCCGCGCCGAGATTGCTGTGTGGGTACTCCTCGCAGTCGAGTTTGTACGTCGCGCCACCGCCCTCGATGTAGCCCGCGTGAATCTTGGCTGCCCTCGCGCCGATGCGAAGGTAGACGGGGGCTCGGTCAGGCAGCGCGGCCGGTCCCCACGCCACGAGCCCGCTTCGAACGGCGTCAGGCTCCCAGTAGTAGTAGCCGACGAGCACGCCGTGTTGTACGGCACGCACCGTCTTGCTGTCGTAGGTCTCAAGGCGTTTGCCGCGCGGGCCGTCCTGGTCCAGCCATGTTCTGACCACCAGGTCGGGCAAGGTGTCCCTCGTCCAATCCCCTGACAAACCACGAAACCGCCACATGACACCCTCCAGTGTCGGATCTGGCCGTGTGAGCCGAGTACGCGCAGGGCGGCGTCATTCAGCTGCGCTGGATGCGCCTGCTCTGGCGACTCGTACGGAGTAGGCGACTCGCCTCCCCGATGCGGCCCCTCCTCGTGAACTCCTTGCCAACGGCCGTGGGCAAGGAAGTGTGGGCTGGCGCCGCTGCGGCGAGCCGATGGGCGACCGAGGTTCATCGTCGCGAACAACGTGACGACAAGGTCGTGATTCGCGTGCGGTGATCAGATTCGTCTGGCGGGCCGGTCGGTTCGATTCACTTTTGCCAACGCCACGGGTAGTGGATCGGGGTGTGGAAAAAGCGGTCACGGCGAACTCCCGTGAAGCAATGGCGCACGATGAAGGTGGGCCGGACCGTTCTCCAAGCAAGGCGAACTGACTACTTGATACCGCGTTTGGGGCTACGTCGACGGATCTGATCAGTGCCTGCGAGCCACTCTCACCTCCGGTTTCGACTAATGAAACGCTCGATCGGTTCTGACGCGCTTCAATATAGAAAGCTGAGTGGTGTTTCGCTAGGGCCTTGTGGCCACCGTGCGCTGCGAGAGGGCGCTGAGCTGCGGAGAGGGCGGTGGTTGTCGTTATTCAACGCGAGCAGACCGCGGACATGGCGAACCACCGGAGGGGTCGCGGGGAGGCGACGGGCGGGGCCGGAAGTTGTGCGTGACCGCGGGAGTCGCGCGGTCGCGACAAATGAAATCCAGCCTGCGATTCAGTGGGGACCGTTGAATCGAGAAACGGGGTCGCGGATCAGTCGTCGTACTCCACTTTTCCGCGAAGAATGATGAGTTCTTGTTTCAGTTCTTGCGGTGGTATGCCTCGGTGACCGCAGCGGGAATGCGGCCCCTTTCGGAAACCTCGAAGCCGTTCTTGCGAGCCCAGGCGCGAATGGCCTGGTTCTGTTCCCTGTCGACCGAAGCCGGTGCCGCCGGCGTGCCGTTGCTCTTGGCGGCGCGCTTGCGAGCATTGCCACCGACGCGACGGGCGTGCTCGACGTACTGCGCCAACTGGTCGCGCAAGTCCTCGGCGTTGTCGGCCGAGAGGTCGATCTCGTAGGTTACGCCGTCAACTCCGAACTGGACGGTCTCGTCCGCCTCGGAACCGTCGAGGTCATCCACCAACGAGACAATCACCTGCTGTGCCACGGTTTTGGCCCTCCTGCAATGGTTGCGGTGCTTAAAGAAGTAATTTTGCCCGGTTCGACCGGAGTGTAGCGGACGGGGCGGACCTGTCCTGACCCCGATCATTTTCCGACCACGAACATTTATCCCAGCTATGTCGGCCACGAACCACGCGCGAATCGCGAAGGGTGATATAGGTGGCTAATGTCACGTCGGCGGTGTTGGGTGCTGATCGCTTGTTCGCGATCTTGTTGTCCCGGCCTCGCCATCGAGCCGTTGCGCCGGGGCGGCCTCGCGGCAAGTTGACCATTGGCTAGACTAGCCGCGCGGGCCGTTAGCTCAATTGGCAGAGCAGGAGACTTTTAATCTTCGGGTTCTGGGTTCGAGTCCCAGGCGGCCCACTCCCACCGCAGGTCAGCGGGTTGATCTCGGAGCGCCGTGAAGATCGACCCACATCTTACCCACAGGAGACTACTCGGACTGTTTACCGAGGACGTCTTCCAAGATCGTCGCCGCGTCCCTGCTCCCGACCTTACGGGCCAGGTAGACATCCTGCGTCATCGAAGGCCGCGCGTGTCCGAGCTGGTCGGCGATCTCCCGAGCTCTCAGACCCGCTTCGTCAAGGCGGGCGCCTCCGGCGCCCGCTCGGCCTCAGCCTCTCTTGCTCCGGCCGAGCCTGCGCGGGGCGTGCGGCTGACGCCGGTCCCCGCGCATCGGCCGGAGCCAAGGCAGGCCGAGGACAGCAAGAGAGCGCTGAACAAGAAGAAGAACATGTCCTCGCCGGACGGGCAGGTCTCCGGGATGGCCGGGAAACAACGAACGCTGCGGTCCGCGGGCGGCCCAGGGCGTGCCATCCCGACGACCTCCCGAAGGGCTATCACGCCGCGCCAAGGGGGCAAGCCTGGCAGCGCACGTGCCGGAGCCGAGGAAGGTTGCCCCCTTGACGCGGCGTGATCGGGCTACGCCAGGTCGACGGGATGGCACAAGGGCCACCCACTCGTGAGTACTACAGATCCTTGTACACAGACCGGGCTCTTTTAAGCACCATAAAGAGCGTTAGTAGTAGATGTACGACAAATGCGACTATTACAGCACTAAGCCATAAGGATGCGGGGTGATCTTTTTCTGTTACTGCAACGGCAAATATTAGCAAGGCTGTTGTGGTAACGCCCATAAATACCGCATAAGAAACGTTGGACTCCAGTTCGTCGTTCAGGCGCACGGTGTCAAATCGGTCTCTTTCTTCGGATAGAAGTCGAACTTTCAATTGAAACAACTGTACTAAAAGACCGAATAAAAGTGCTGCATATATGGAAACTCCACTTAGTATCCCCTCCAGGCCGCGAATCCTAAAGTCTGCTATATGGCATACTGCGCCGAGTGCGATGGGGAACCCATAAAAGGCAACAAGGTCACGCTTGCGCGTCCTGGGTGGGTCGTAACGGGCGTCGACAAGTGTATTGACATGGTCGCGCAAGATACGAGTGAAAGACCATTTAGCTGTCACGTATTGCGTCCAGCTTCACACTGAGCGCCTCGTCCGACCATTGACCTGCCTTCCAGTCATACGGCAACTTCAAGCCCAGTTTGCCATTGACCTCTGACACTTTTTCTTCCATCGCCGCATAGACCTGGGCGTCTGCTGGGCGCTCGTCGCGGTCTTCCGCGATGGGGTAGGCCAGGATCGGGACGGCGGCTTGGCCGATGAGGAGACGACGCTGCTGATTGCCATCTTCAAGGACTGCTTCGACCTCGTCTGCATCAAGGGCAGGCATCCCGACCAGTTCCTGAGCTCGCACGTCGCCGTCAATGATCGCGTCACGCAGCCTTCGCGGAAACTTCTTCTCTCCCCAGTTCGGCTTGACCTGGGTTACGATCTTCCCCACGGTCTTTTCGGCCATTGGATGACTTCTATCCGAAGATAGACCGAAGCGCTTGATCTCAAGCGCCGTCATCTCGGCCGATTCAATGAACTTTTCCCATGCGTCCGAATCCATGAGACCCTCGTGCTTGACTAGCAGGTCTGCGGAATCGAAGCGCCGCCTAAATGCGCGCTTGAATTGACTAAGAACCATCGAGGCTGCGCCTCGGCCCCCATATCGCTCCGCAAGGAATATTGCCCAACGGCCCGAGGAGGGGCTGGCAAGAATATTTCGAGTCACTGAGACAGGAGATTCGTCTTCGTCGAACTCGTGTGTTGTTACACCGCTCAAGGTGTCGACAAGCTGCCCTGTTGTGCCAAAACGGCCGTGGTGCGCCTCAAATCGCACCGTCCGCCCAGTAGCGGCCAGGTTCGACACATTCAAGTACCGCTCATACCGATTGTCGCGCAGAGCGGACGTGCTGACGTCGCGCAGGAACCCATGGAACAAGGCCAATAGGTCGGACCCTTTCCCGTCGACATTGCCGACATCAAGCGCATCTTCCGGCTGACGGTTCCTGCTCACGGTCAGGCGGTAAGCAACGTAAGCATGCTTTGCCATCGGGCGGCAGCACTCCTCGCGTCGGTACTCTTCGTAGTCGCTCGCTTACGTGAGTCGACCGTTCTTCTGCTGGGTGTCGGGTTGCGCGCCGACCGCCGTCTAGCCCAGCTTCTTCCCATGTCGATGCGCTTGTCGTGCGCTGTGTACTGTGCGTTAACCGCGAGGCAGCTACGAGACTTGATCGTTATCGGTAGGACCGCTGGCCAGACGTTCTGTCGCAGCTCAAACGACAGGTTAAGCGGGTGTGGGCCAAGTCTGCCCGTGTCGCCATGCCACATTCATGCCACATGGCACACGCAGCGCACGGCAAAGGGTCAGAAACAGTGGAATATATAAACGCAGGTCAGACTTCAATTCAGGTATATCCGCGCAGGCTGTAGGGGCAAGGAATAAGGTCAAGGGGTCGCTGTTTCAACTTCTGCGCTGAATGTTGTGGAGCGCTTGGCGGCCCTACTTCCCGCGAGAGCGTGGTTTCTTGATAACGAATCGTTCGACGCCGTGGTTAGTGATGCGCCAGACTTCCGGGGTTCGGTCTGTTGCGCGTGTGATGATGTCGCGGAGGTTTCCTGACACCAGTTGGGTTAGGTGGGCTCGGGTTGCTTCGCCTGGCAGGTAGAACATGTGGACTTTCGCGGCGCGGTATGCGGCCAGTTCTTCGGGGCGTTCCATGATTTTGGCGTCCCGGTTGAGGACGACCCAGCCGCTTCCCGCGATTTTGCTCAGCCATGTGGTGTCCTCGGCGCCCAGGGATTCGGCGCGGGTGCCGAACACTTCCGGGGGTGTGTGGCAGCGGTAGCCGAGGTCGATCAACAGCTTCCGTACTGTCTTGGTGACCGCGTTCTCGTCTAGGTAGAACTCAGGCGGCGCGGCCCAGGAGGATGCGTGCGGCGGCCCTGACGGCGTCGAGTCCGACTCCGTGTTCTTCGGCGACGACGGCAGGATCTTCACCAGCCTTCAGCATTGCGGCCACGTTGGCGACTTTCACCCCAGTACCTTCGAACACCGGTTGCCCCGACGAGCGGTACGGGTCGACGACGACCTTGGCGGGTTCGAACGGCTTGAGCTTCAGTAGGTTCGGGTACTCGTCGGCACCAAAGCCGACGTAGGTCAGGTAGTCCTGAACAATTTCGCGGATCACCGTCTGACCGGTTCCGCCCTCGATCAGTCCCGCTCCGGCCTTGGTGCGCGAAAAGTCCCACAGCACCGAGATTCCATCGGTAACCAGCGCGGGTGAGACGAGCACGTACTCGCGCCCGAACTCCTTCTGGAGTTGCTTCAGCGCGGGACGAATCCGCTGGGGATGGACACCGGCTTGCCGTAGCCCTTCCAGTACCCACGCCTCGGCGAGAGCTACGAAGGGAACCGTCGCACGGCGCATGCTGTCAGTGCCGATCACGTGGAGCAGCGGACCTCCGCGCTCGTACCCGCGTGCCCAGCGGTGGAAGGTTTGCCGAGGGATTCCGAGGTGACGCCCCGCGTCGGACATGGTCATCAGCGGTCGGTCGAACCGCACGTCCCCATCCATCAGCGTTGCTCCTTCCTCGTGTTCATCCAGTATCTCCGGCTCGATCAGGCTACGCCAGAACGACACGGTCCCGGCCGGCATCTCCGCCCCTGATCAGGCAAGCGCGATGCCCTTGCCGGGGAACGACAGAACACGTCCGTCTTCTGCGAGTGCGCGGATGGCTCGGTCCACGGTGCGGATGCTGACGCCGTACTCCCGGGCGAGCGTTCGCCGGGCCGGTAGCCATCGGTCGAACTCACCGGCAGCGATGCGTTCCGTCAGATGGTCTCGTACCTGCTGCCAGAAGTACGCGACGGCAGGATCGAGCTGATAGACGGGTCGGGTCAACCGGTAGAGCCTTTCTCCCAGGGTGCGGATGCGCGCGACCCATCGCAGCTCCGGTTCGGTGAACCCTTCCGCTATTGAGAAGGTCTCATCCGGATACCGGGCGGCGAAGAACATCACCTCAGCTTGTCGCGCGTTGTCATCAGCCAAGGCGTCCGTGATGGCGTCGCATTGTTCGCCGGTCAAGACGACCAGATTTAGGCCAGCCAGCAGCAAACTTGGCAACGCGTACATGCAGTTCAGAATAGTACATCCTAAGACATCTTGGGATGTTCTGGGGAGGCTTCGTACGTCATGAGGTGTCTAACGTGCCCGCATGTCTTGGAACGACCGCTCCGCGCGCATCGATCACGATGGCCCTGACCTGCTATGGGAACAGGTGGCGACGGACATCCGCGATGACGTCAAGTCAGGTTCGTTGAAACCGGGGGCGAAGCTTCCCGGCGAGCTGGAGCTTGCGGACATCTACGGTGTTGCCCGGGTGACGGTTCGGCGAGCAGTGCTGGAGTTGCGCAAGGAGGGCTTCCTTCGGGTCACTCACGGTCGTGGAACCTTCGTTGCCAAACCAGGTTGACCGGTGAAAGGCTCGCGGTTGTGGCTAGACGCTCAGGGATTCCACAGTAGACACTACGCCGCGAAGTCCAGTTAACCTCAAGATCAATCCACAGTTTACCCACGAAGAACGACGCCAGACGACCGAAAACGACGAGCCTCAGTGGACGTTTGCGTTCGCGATCCTTGCAGATCATGAGGCATATCGGCAGATGTGACCAAGCATCGTCAACCGTGGCCGGAGAATCTTCGGGTTCTGGGTTCGAGTCCCAGGCGGCCCACTCCACTCTCGGCGCAGCGTGTCCGCCGACCGCGCGGACCAGGTCGTTCTGTTGATAATTTTGCGGGGGCGACCCCCGCAGACCCCACGAACCGTGGTTGCGTCAAGCGGTTCTTATCCTGACACGTTAGGACCACTCCTGCCGCAGGTCAGCCCAGCGGCCGAACACCCGTGTTGACCATGGGATACGCGCGAGTGCCCCAGGAGGTCGCTAGCCTCGCGGGCGGGTAGCGCGTCCGTGACCAGGGTGGCTACCGTGCGCCGGAAGGTCCGGGGCGTGAACCAGTCGCCGATACCGTGGCGCTTGCGGAATGCGCGCCAGTCGCGCCGCAGGTTGTTCGTTTCGCGGAGACCGCCCCGCGCGTTCGGGAAGACCGAGCCGGTCAGTTGCTCAGCCCCGACCTCAGCCGTGGCGGCGACACGGGTGCGCCGGTCTAAAAGCAACCCTGTCCTCGAAGTCGATCCTCTCACTCGATCAACCGTCCGGAGCCAGATGCGACGTGCCACAACGTGCCACAACGTGTTGCATCATGCTAGGCTCGATCGTGCGTGAGATTCTCTGGACTGAAAGAGCGAAGAGCACATCGCGCGTCACAATGTGTATCCGACTGAAGTAGAAGATGTTCTCTATACCCGCCCTCGCCTGACGAGCGCGGGGCGCGACGATCTGCTGTTGGTCTTCGGCACCAGCGAAGCGGGCCGGTATCTCTTGGTGGTGCTCTCCGAAGCGCTCGACGGGCGCTGGTATGTGGTCACCGCCCGTGACATGACGCTTAAGGAGCGCCAGGCGTTCCAACGAAAGGCGAGGTGGAGATGACGAACAAGTTCGACGAACTTGCAAAGCGCGCCGACAAGCACGACTTCGCCGAGGAGATGGAGACGGGCACGTGGGAGTCGGAGACGGTTGACGACCCCATGATCTCAACTTCGATCCGTCTCCCACGTTCGGTCATGAACGAGGTCCGCGCGATGGCGGAAGCTGCCGGGGTCAAGCCAACCGCGTGGATTCGACGACTCGTCGAATCCAATCTCTCGCCCGATGGCCAAGCGCCGGAGAGCGAGTTCCGAGTTGATCTCGCAGCCAGGGTCCGACGTCTCGAAGAAGCGGTGCTTGTGTTGTCAATGGATCACGAATCGTCTCAGCCACGACCGGACAACCGATCCGCCGGGCGACGACGGTCAACGAGGCAACCCGTGACCGAAGGCGATATTCACACGGTCCCGTACGAGGGCGGCTGGGCGAACAAAGCAGAGGGTAACAAGCGCGTTTCGAACACTGCTAAGACAAAGGCAGAGGCGCAAGCCAAGGGCCGTGAGATGGCCAAACAGCGCGGTGTTGAGCACGTCATTCATAAGACTGATGGCACGATTGGCGAGAAGAACACCTACCCTCGATCGCGCAGAAACAGGGGCTGAGCACTCAAATAATTAGTCAATATGACGACGACAAGACGGGGTCGCTTTTGCTTCCGGTCTGCGGGCCGCTGGTAATTCGAGTACGCGACTTGATTTGCCGGGTGGCGAGATCATCGGTTCCGTAATGTCGATTACTGATTTCCTTCGATGGTCGGCTGCTCTGCTTCTGGCACCGAAAATGCTAAGCAGTGCCACAAAGCCGTCGGATTCAATTGAGGCAGAGATGACGACTCTCAGCTTTGTGACTTGCGGTTCAGGCCGAGTCTAACGGTCTCAGTTCAAAGTCAAAGTGGCCAGCGCGATCACAGCTGAGGCGCTTGCGGCTACAGCTGAGATTGATGCTGCGATGCCGCCAATATTGGCAAGCACGCGGCTCACCAATTTTCCCCATATACTGAACTGGATGGACACAGCGGTGTGAAGTTGGCGCCGAACCAGCCGTAGGCCACGACCCCCAGAAGCAGGTATCCCCGCAGCTGCCCAATTTTCCTTTTGGTAGCAGCTCTCATGTAGACCGATTTTGCAGGGCGCGCTTGAGAGGTGATACCTCCATGTGGATGATTTGTGCGCACCGATTGTGTGGGATCTTCTATACGGGCTTTGAGTCATCCTGCCGCGTAATCTGGCCGGATCGAACATTGTCAACTCCGCTCGGCGAGTCGACGAGACAGGCGACCGTGCGCAGGTCCCACACGAACTATCCGCCGCAGGCGATCCTGCCAGCGAAGGCGACCAGTAAACGGCGGACGACGGTCAGACCGAACGCCGTGGCGACGATGGAGGTTGGCCCTTGGCCGATGGAAGAATTCGGTCCATGACCGGGACAGGCGACTTCGAGTTGACCATGGACGAATTGCGCGCCATCGCGCGTTTCGTGACGGCGAGCGCGTGGGAAGTCCTGCCGGTATTCGAAGAAGCCGTTCCCGGTGACCCTCGGCCGAGGGCGGCGGTCGAAGCCGCGTTGGAGTTCATCGATGGCGCGAAGAGAAGCAAGCTCCAGCGCGTCACCTCGTTGGACGCGCACCGGGCCGCGAAGGAAGCGGGCACCGAGAGCGCGCGGCTCGCCGCGCGCTCGTGTGGTGATGCTGCGTCGGCCGCGTACCTGCACCCGATCGCGCAAGCCACCCAGGTCGGGCACATCCTGCGGGCCGCGGCGAGCGCCGCCCGCATCGGCGAGCTTGCCGAAGGCGGCGACCCCTCGGTCGGGGACATGCTGATCGAACAGGCTCGGCTGCGCGCGACACCGGTCGTGATCGACGTGCTCCGCCGGTATCCGGCCGCGCCCACCGCGAAGCACCGCGTCGGGCGGCTCATGAGCACTTTGGACAGCGCCTTGCGGGAGCCCATAACTCGGTAATGTGGCTTCCACTTGCCTGCCCTTGGAGGAAACATGGCTACGCCCCGGTTGCCGGACACCGATTACTCTCCACTTTTGCGTACGGATTTCACCGATGACGAGGCGTGGTCGGGGCTGCTCGCCGAGATCGGCCACGACTGGCTGACCGTCATGGCCGACCCTGCTCATGAGGGACTTTCCGTGCCCGAACTGGTGGCACTGGTACCCGAAGACCGTTCTTATCCGGTGCTCGCCGTCGCCGACGACGTGACGTTCTCCGCCGCCGAACGCACCCTGCTGCTTGTCGATGTCGATGAGGAACCAGGCAGGTCGTTCCGCGCCGTGCCTGAGGCGTTCTCCTCCGCCATCGGCAACCTGGCCATTCAGAATCAGAGCTTCGAGGACTACCTCGGCATGGTTGACGACTCCGGTGTCTACCGGCTGTCCGACCGGCATCGTCAAGCACTCGCCGAGCTACGTGGGTTCAACTAGCGAGCGCCTGACATTCGCGGCGGTTGGCTTGTCGGAAAGGGGAGATGCCAACGTACGAGGAGGACAGCATGCCTGATTCGAAAGCCATGCGTGCCATTGCCGACCGGGTCGAGATCGAGGCGCTGAGGGCCGAGTTCGCCGACGCGGCGATGCTGGCGGACCACGACCGCGTCGCGTCGCTGTTCACCGACGACGCCGTCTACCGGATTCCCGACGCCGACATCGAGCACATCGGCAGACAAGCCATCCGTGAGGGCGCCGAGCGGCTCGCGGGGAGCTGGGAATACTTCGTGCAGACCACCCATCCCGGTGCGGTCGAGTTCGACGGCGACACCGCGACCGGCAGGGCCTACATCTGCGAACTCGGCAAGGCGCGCGACGGCAGGTCGATGTTGAACTACGCGCTCTTTCACGACCGTTATCGGCGGACCGCGGCGGGGTGGAGGTTCACCGAGCGGGTCTACGAGGTCCGCTACTTCGACACGGCCCCGCTCACCGGGAGGCCGGATGTCGTGTGGGAGGACGAAGTTCCCGTGCCGCCTTTCACCGAGCCCGCTTCGGCGCTCAGCCTTGAGCGGGCGGCCACGGCGCTGAAGGCCAACAACTTCGTTGTCGAGATCCTCGACGATGTGGCCGCCGCCAGGGCAAGGGTCGCCGAATTGATTCCCGACGGCACCGAGGTGCTGACGGCGGCGAGCGAGACTCTTCGGCTTTCCGGCATCGACGACGACCTCAACGCCAGCGGCGAATATCGGGCCGTCAGGCCACGACTGCTGGCAATGGACAGGGCGAGTGAAGGTGACGAGATCCGGCGGCTTGCCGCCTGCCCTGACGTCGTCGTCGGCAGTGTCGCCGCCGTAACCGAAACCGGTTCGCTCGTCGCCGCCTCGGGAAGCGGCAGTCAGCTTCCTTCGTACGCGGGTGGTTCGCGGGCGATCTGGATCGTCGGTGCGCAAAAGATCGTTCCGGACCTGGCTGCCGCGCTGCGCAGAGTCGAGGAACACGCACTGCCACTGGAAGATGCCCGCGCCAGGAAGGTGTACGGCCAGCCGAGCGCTATCAACCGGCTGCTCGTGCTCAACGCGGAACCGTTTCCAGGCCGCGGCACCGTCCTGCTGTTGCGGGAGGCCATCGGCTTCTGACTGACGGTCGCGCCTCAGGCGTCGCCGAGCTTTTCCCGCAGTTCGGTCGCTTTCGGGATGCCGAGTTCGCGATAGTCGTCGAGCGCGTTCCGCCACGCGTCACGGGCCTCGTCTTGCTCGCCCAGCGCCGCGTGCGCGTCACCGATACCGGTGCGGGCGTGCGCTACTTCCTCGCGATGCCCCGCATCGGTGGCGACGGCCAGCGCCTCGTGGTGACGGCGGAGCGCGTCGGCTGGACGTCCAGCCGACGTGAGGGTGGTGGCCATCGCATTGAGTGCCTCCGCCGTCACCTCGGTGTCCCCGACGGCGTGCGCGAGCCCCACCGCCTCCTCGTGCTTGCGCAAAGCCTCGTCGATTCGGCCCTTCTTCCGGTAGACGGTGCCGAGAACCGTGAGACAGTCCGCTTCGAGTGAACGGAAACCCGCTTCTCTCGCCATCGTCAGACCGTGCCGGAGATGGTCGTGCGCCTCACTGTCACGTCCAAGATGGACGCACACCTTCGAGAGCACGGTGATGAGGTTGCACTCGATGTGCTTGTCGTCGTTGTCCTTGCACAGAGCGACAGCCGCATCGAGGTGATGTATGGCTTCGGTAGCCAGCCCCAGGCTCAAGAGGTTTCTGGAATGGTTGATGGTGACCGCGCTGTGCAGATACCAGCTCTCTTCGGGATCGGTCAGCCGCAGGGCGCCTTCGAAGTGATCGCGTGCTTCGGCGAGTTCGCCTCTCTTGCCGTAGACACAACCGAGGAAGCTCAACGCCGCCGCTTCGAGCACGTGATCGCCCAGTCGTCGGAACGCCGCGAGTGCCCACCCGAGGTGGTCGATCGCCTCACGGTCGTTGCCGACGCGGGAGATCGTGGCCCCGAGTACCCGCCGTGCCTTCGCCTGCGTGCGTTCGTCGCCGAGTTCGCCAGCGGCATCGAGCGCACGCGTGTGCAGTGCGACCGCTTCGTCGTAGTACCCGCCGGTGTCGAGATAGCGCCACACCGTCTCGGACATCCGGATCACCGACGCGGGCCCTGCCTGCCTGCTGACTTCCAGCAGGTTGGCTCTCTCCGTGTCGAGCCAACGCCAGGCGTGGCCGTAGGCGGGAAACGGCGGCGATTCTCCCTGCGGTGCCCCCACGTCCGGTCTCCGCGCGTAGTCGTCTCTCGCAACGACGTCCATCGCGGTCGACGCCGTGTGGAAGTAGTAGTCGAGCAACCTGTTCAGCGCGGCCTCCCGTGCCGCGACGCTGTCCGTGGTCTCGGCGAGTTCCGCCGCGTAGGCCCTGAGCAGGTCGTGTGGCCGATAGCGGCCTTCCGTCGTCTGGTCGACGAGGTGCGCTCTGCGCAGTACGTCCAGTGCGCGGCGTGCTTCGCGCAGGCCGACACCGGCCAGCGCGGCCGACGCGTAGTCGTCCGTTTCATGTCCAGGGTGCAATCCGAGCAGCCGGAACATCGTCGCCGCCTGATCGTCGAGCCGCTGGTACGACCACGAGAACACCGCGCGAACGGCGGTGTGCGGGTCGCCGTCCGCATCGAGTAGATCGAGTGGGCCCTGGTGGCCCGCGAAATCGTCGACGAACTCGCCAAGACCACCCGAGGGCCTCGACCTGACCAGCTCGGCGATGATCCGCAACGCGAGCGGCAGCCTGGCGCAGCGGTCGACGAGTGCCATCGCGGCGCCGGGCTCGGCATCCACTCGTTCGCCGAGCAGCTCGCGCAGCAAGTCGAGTGCGTCCCGGCTGGAAAGCCGATCGAGGTCGATGCGGTGGGCTCCCTCGCGGACGACGAGACCGGCCAGGGCGTTGCGACTGGTCACCACGACGAAACAGGACGAGGTCCCCGGCAGTATCGGTCGTACCTGCTCCACCGTGCGCGCGTTGTCCAGCACGATCAGCATCCGGCTTTCGGCCACGAGTGTGCGAAACCGCGCGGCGCGTTCGGCGAGCTCCTGCGGAATCGCCGCGCCGTCGAGACCGAGGGCTCGCAGAAAGCCCGCGAGCGCGTCCTCCGGCGAAACCGGCTGGTCGGGCCCAAACCCGCGCAGGTCCACGTAAAGCTGGCCGTCGGGAAACCGGTCCCGCATCCGGTGCGCCCAGCGCACGGCGAGCGCGGTCTTGCCGACGCCGGCCGTTCCGGCCACGGCGGAGATCACCGCCGCCGACCCACCGGTGAGCAAGCCGTCGAGCTCGGTGAGTTCGGTTTCCCGCCCCACGAATCCGCGCACGTCCATCGGAAGCTGGGCTGGTGAGGAAGCCGCCGACGTTTCCGCGGCTGGTCGTGGCGGCTCACCCGTGAGTACGCGCTGGTGCAGCTCCCGCAGTTCCGGTCCCGGTTCGACGCCGAGTTCGTCCACGAGTGTCTGCCGCGCCCCGCGGTAGGCGGCCAGCGCTTCCGCCTGTCTCCCCGCGTTGTACAGCGCGTTCATGAGCAACGCGTGCAGTCGTTCCCGCAACGGATACCGGCGAACGAGGTCTTCGAGGTCTCCGATGATCGCCGCGTTCAGTCCGCAGGCCAGCTCGGCTTCGTAGAGCCTTTCCAGCGCCACCAGCCTGAGTTCGCCGAGCCGGAGCGCCCAGTCGGCCAGCATCGGGACGTCGACGTCGGTGAACGGTGCGCCATGCCACAGGTCAAGGGCGCCGCGCAGCAACTCGACGGCCCGCTGCGGCGCTTCCCCCACCAGCTCGTTCGCCTCGTCGAAGCCGGCCGCGAACCGTTCCGCGTCCAGCTCACCTCGGCGCACTCGGAGCCGGTATCCCGCCGGGCCGAGCGAAAGGCGATCCGGTTCGAGGATTCCCCGCAGGCGGTGGATGTGCAATTGCAGCTTCTGGCCCGACCTGGGGTCGTGGTCCTCGCCCCACAACGCGTCGATCAGCGTGTCGACGGGCACCGGCTGATTGGCTCGCACCAGCAGTACGCCGAGCAGGACGCGCTGTAACCGCCCGGAGAGTGATTCCGTTTGCCCGTCCCGTTTGACCAGCACAGGGCCCAGAACCTGGAACTCCACCGCACCCGCTCCTCCGTCGGCGTTTCGCCAACAGTCTGGCGTACGCGCCCGAAGGCGGTGTGGTCAGTACTGGTTGGTCTTCGCGTCGAGCGCGAGGCCCGCGTCGAGCACCTTCGCGGGAACTCCCTTGAGGCCCATCTGGTCTTTCGAGATCCGGCCGAGCGAAGGCAGGCTGTTCCTTTCGGGCCAGGTGTCCGGCTGCCACAGCGACGCGCGCAGGAATGCCTTGGCGCAATGCATGTACAGCTCTTCGACGTGAACGACGACCGCGAGGTCGGGACGCTTGTCCTTGACGACGAGGTCGTCGAAGAAGGGCGCGTCCGACACGAGCGTCGCGCTGCCGTTGACGCGCAACGTCTCGTTCATGCCAGGGACGAGGAACAGCAGGCCGACGTGTGGGTTGTGGAGCACGTTGCGGAAGCTGTCGACGCGCCGGTTGCCCGGCCGGTTGGCGAGCGCGAGCGTATTGTCGTCGAGGACGAGGACCGAACCGGGAGGGTCGCCGCGAGGCGAGACGTCGCAGGTGCCGTCTGGGGCAGAGGTCGCCAGCAGCACGAACGGCGAGTGCGCGATGATCGTCCTGGCGTGCTGATCGATCCTGGCGATGTCCTTGTCCCAGATGGGCTGCGGCGGTTCCTTCACGATCTCGCGAAGCTCGGCTTCCGTGGTCACCTGCCGCATTCCAGATAAGGTCCCCATTGGAATAAGGTAACCCTAAGTCGGACGCTGGGTCGAGAGTGTCCGGGTGTGACGGTGCAGGCAATGCGGGTCGGTGCGGCTCAGTGCAGTCCGCGTTTGCCAGTCGCCCAGAACGGCTTGACCTTGATCGCCGTGCGTGGCCACGCACGGTCGCGGACGAGGAAGTCGCGCACCTTGCTGGTCACGAAGGGTTCGAGTGCCGTCACCATCAACGCCGTCGCCAGGAGCTCGGACTGAGCGAACCACCCCTCGGAATTCTGCATCAACTCGACTTCGCGTTCGCCGATGTCGAGCCCGTTTTCGAACGGTGCCTTCGGGAACTCGCTGCCCGGCTCGGCCTGGAGTACACGGAGCCGGAAAACTGATCGCACCGGAAACCGGTGCCCGTGCAGACTGGGCGCATGACTGATCTGGTGGGGACCGACCCGCAATACGACGTGTTCGCCGACGACTTTCTCGATCATGCGGAGAACAGTCTCCACAACGCGCACTACGACCGTCCTTTCTGTCTGGAGTTGCTCGGTGACGTCGAGGGAAAGACCGTGCTCGACGTCGCGTGCGGGCCGGGTCTCTACGCGGAGGAGTTGGTCGCGCGCGGCGCACGTGTCAGTGGTTTCGACCAGAGCCCTCGCATGATCGAGTTGAGTGGGCAGCGGGTGCCTTCTGGCGAGTTCAGGGTGCACGATCTTGCCCGTCCTCTCGACTGGATCGAAGACGGTTCGGTCGACCTCGTGCTGTTCGCGCTTGCGCTGGACTACGTCGACGACAGGGTCGCCGCGCTGCGCGAACTGCGGCGGGTGTTGCGCGCGGACGGAGCGCTCGTGCTGTCGCGGCTGCACCCCACCGGCGACTGGATGCGCAACGGCGGCAGCTACTTCGATGAGCGCGTCATCGACGAGGTGTTCAGCAGGGGCTGGCAGGTGAGGCACTGGTTCGTACCGCTTGAGAAGACGTGCGAGGAGTTGCACGAGGCCGGGTTCCTGATCGAGCGGCTGCGCGAACCACGACCGAGTCCACTTGCGAAAGACGTGAATCCCGAGACCTACCGGCGACTTTGCCGGGAACCTGCTGGTTTCCTTGCCATCAGGGCTGTCCCGGACCCTCGCCGTTGACAAGACGACGCTCGCGTGGGTGACACCCTGACGGGTGGCCATGAGGTGTTTTTGGCGTCACTGGTGGAAGTCCGGGCATGTCAAGGCTCCACGGAGCCCACGGCAAACCCAGAGAGGACGTGGCACCCATGGTGACTCCCATCGAGCCGGCGAAGCTGGTCGACAGCACGGTGGTCGACCGTGAGGGCAGCAAGATCGGCAAGGTCGGCTCCGTCTACCTTTCCGACGAGACCGGCAGCCCGGAGTGGGTAACCGTCAAGACCGGCTTGTTCGGACACAAGGAGAACTTCGTTCCGTTGCAGGGCGCGAGCATGGACAGCGAGGGTCTCCACGTCTCCGTCGACAAGCAACGAGTCACCGACGCGCCGCGAATCGACCCTGACGGACATTTGTCCCAGCAGGAGAACAGCGAGCTCTACAAGTACTACAACTTGCCCGTCCCGCAGCAGCGGATGGCTTCGGGTGGCAGGAGCCCGCAGCGGGACAACCAGGCGATGGCGGCCGGTGCGGCGCCGAACGCCATGCGTAGTAACAGGGAACCGAGCGAGCAGGGCATGCGCAACGCGCGCGACATGCAAGGTTCGCAGAGTACGCAAGGTTCGCAGGCGATGCAGGCGAACCGTGAGCACGCGTTGCGTGACCGCGAGCAGACAGGTACCCGTGCCGGCGCCATGGAAGGAGCCGAAGCCAAGTCCGCAAAGGACACTCAGGGCGAGCGGGGCGCGCGGGACAAGCGACGGGCGGGCGACGATACGATGATCCGCTCGGAAGAGCAGCTCAAGGTGGGGACCGAGCAGGTCGAGACCGGCCACGTCCGCCTGCGCAAGTATGTCGTCACCGAGGAGCAGCAGATCACGGTTCCGGTTTCGCACGAGGAAGTCAGGCTTGAGCGCGAGCCGATCACCGGTGCGGAAAGGGAAACGTCGGCCACCATCGGTGAGGAGACCTACGACGTCACCTTGCATGCTGAGAAGCCGGTGGTGCGCAAGGAAACCGTCGCCGTCGAGCGGGTCAGGCTCGGCACGGAGAAGATCACGGAGGAACAGACCGTGACCGACAGCGTCCGCAAGGAGCGGGTCGAGGTCGAGGACGACACGAAGAAGCCGAAGCACGGACGATCCGAGAGCTGATCGCGGGAACTTCCGGTTCCCCCGTTTACGGAGACCCCTGGGTGGCCGCCCTCCCGGGGGTCTCCTTGTCGGTTGTGGACGGTCCGTTACCTCAATGCTGGCCTGGCGCGTGCGATTCGGCTGCGGCGTGTTCGTGCTGAACGTCCATTTCCAGGCTGTGTGCGACGAGGGCTGGATAGTCGTTGGCGACGCCGCCGAGCAGTGCTTCCAGCGCCCGGTCCACTTCCTCTTCTCCGATGGCGGCGTGGCCGAACAACGCGCGGTAGTGCACGAGTGAGCCGAGCATGTCCAACAGCAACTCGTGATCGATGTCGGCACGAAGGTCGCCGCGCGCGACCGCTTTTCGCAGCATGTTGCCGACGGCGACTCGCGGCGGGTCGAAAAGGGTTGCCATGAAAGCCCTGTGCAATTCGGGGTCGGCCGTGCAGTCGGCGAGCAGCGGGCCGATCACGTCCGGTCTGATCTTGTTGAACGCTTCGACGAAGACCAAGATGCCCTCGTACAGGTCGCACAGGGTGCAGCCGCTGTCCGGCGCTTCCGGTACGTCCAGTCGTAATGCCAGCGCCGCCAGCACGAGTCGCTGTCGGTTGGGCCAGCGCCGGTAGATCGCGGGCTTCGTCGTTCCCGCCTGGCGGGCGATGTGTTCGAGCGTGAGTGCGCCGTAACCCGATTCGTCGAGTTTGCCCAGCGTCGCCTCAAGAATCGCGCGATCGAGGTGCGGATCGCGTGGCCTGCCGCCGTGCGAAGGACCACCGGGTGCGGAGCCTGGGGACATGAAAGACAGCCTACCCGGCAGACCAGTGTTGTGTTACGTTACGACCCGTAACGTTTAACCCTGGTCCGTTCCGTGCGGGCCGGTCCGTTCCGGCGACATCGCGCCGCCGCAACCACCGTGAGCTGAGAGGAAAGGGCGCATGACGACCTCGGACACCCCGGAGGTGGAAAACGAGCGGGCAGGCGTTCGCGAATGGCTCGGACTGGCCACCCTGACACTGCCGCTGCTCTTGCTCGCACTCGACGTGAGCGTCCTGTACCTCGCGGCTCCGCAGCTCAGTGCCGACCTGGATCCCAGCGCGACCCAGCAACTGTGGATTCTCGACATCTACGGCTTCTTCATAGCCGGTTTTCTCGTCACGATGGGCACGCTCGGCGACCGGATCGGCAGGCGGAAACTGCTGCTGATCGGAGGGGGCGCGTTCGCGGCAGCCTCGCTCATGGCTGCCTACGCGCCGACCGCCGAGCTGCTGATCGTCGCGAGGGCCCTGCTCGGCATCGCGGGCGCGACGCTGATGCCCTCGACCCTTGCCCTGCTCAGGAACCTTTTCCGGGATCCGGCACAGCGGTCGTTCGCCATCGCGGTGTGGATGGCGACCTTCATGGCGGGGGCCGCGCTTGGCCCCGTCGTCGGCGGATTCATGCTTGAGCACTTCTGGTGGGGTTCGGTGTTCCTGCTCGGCGTTCCCGTCATGGTGCTGCTGCTCATCTTCGGGCCGCTGCTGCTTCCCGAATACGCGGACCCGAACGCGGGGAAGGTCGACCTGCTGAGCGTCGCGCTGTCGCTGATGGCGATGCTGCCCCTGGTCTACGGGGTCAAGCGCCTGGTAGGCGATGGCTTCGAACTGGTGTCGCTCGCGGCTGTCGGCTTCGGTCTGCTCGCGGGTGTCGTTTTCGTCCGGCGCCAGCGCAGGCTGCCGAACCCTCTGCTCGACCTGAGTCTCTTCGCCAACAAGGCGTTCACGGGTGTCCTGCTCATTCTGCTTGTCGTCGTGATCGCGCAGAACGGCACGTTCTACCTGGTGCCGCAGTTCCTGCAAATGGTCAGTGAGCTGTCGGCGCTCCAGGCGGCGGTGTGGATGATCCCGATGGCCGCTGTTCCCGCCATCGGCGCGGTGATCGTTCCCCGGTTCGCCCGACGAATAGCGCATTCGACGCTGATCATCGCGTCGGCGGTGCTCGCGGCCGTCGGGTTCGGGCTGGTCGCGCTGATTTCCCCGGGCACGGGGCCCGGCTGGCTCGTGGCGGCTGCCATCGTCGCGTTGCTGGGTACCAGCGTGATCGGTGTCCTGGCGACGGACCTCGTCATCGGTTCGGTTCCGCAGCAGCGAACGGGAACCGCGGCCGCGCTCAACGAGACGAGCAGCGAACTCGGTGTCGGGCTCGGGGTTGCCGTGATGGGTAGCGTGGTCGCCGCCGTGTACAGGGCGGGAATGGTCGACACGGCGCCGAGCGCTCTGCCGGACGGCGCGGAGGAGGCGAGTGCCGATTCGCTTGTCGGGGCACTCGGCGCGGCGGTGGATCTACCGCCGCATCTCGCCGAAAGCCTGCTCTCGGCTGGTCGGCAGGCGTTCACGAACGGATTCGGTGTCGCGGCGTCGATCAGCGCCGGGCTTCTGGTCGTGGTCGGGCTGCTGATGCTGAGGGTGCGTCGGCACCTGTCGTCGCCAACTCCCTGACGCGAGCACGCATGTGTGCCGGTGTGCCGGTGTGCCGGGGTGCGGGGGTGCCGGGGTGCCGGGGAGCGGCGTGTCGCGGGTATGCGCGAGTCCCCCGCTCAGGTCGTCGAGATCTGCGTTGGCGGCGGCGAGTTCTGCACTGGGGACGCCGAGGTCTGCGGCCAGGACATCGAGATCCGCGCTCGAAAAGGCGAGATCTGCGCTCGCGCGCGAGTCCCCCGCTCATGCGCGAGTCCTGCGTGGGGGACGGCGAGATCGGCGGCGGAGGTCGGGCCCCGCCCTCGGCTCCCGAATGCAGGTCTCGCGGTCCTGGGTGCGGATCTCGCGCACCTGGGTGCGGGTCTCGCCGTCCTGAGCGGGGGACTCGCGCGCCTGACGCGGGGACTCGCGCGTTCCCCGCGTCAGTAGCCGTACGGGGAACCGGTTTCGGGGGCAGGGCTCGACGGCGGCGTCGCGTCGGCGAAACCGGCTTGCGTCATCGTGTGCCAGGTGAACGACATCGAGCCGAACGAGTCCTTCACGTTGTCGCCCTTCAGGTCACCGGCCGCCGAGTCCTGCGTGAACGTGTACAGCGGGTAGCCCTGGTAGGTCACCTGCGTCGCTCCCGTGTCGGGCCGGGTGACCGTCGCGAGTCCATCCGCGAGCCCCGCGTCACCCGACAACGTCGTACCCGGCTTGATCGTCAACGGCTTCCAGATCGCGAGGCAGCCGTCGACGCAGCCGATCCGGCCAGCTTCCTCCGAGGAGGCGTACAGGGTCATCCCCGCATTGTCGACGAGTACCTGGTCGAGGTCCCCGTGGTCCACGGCCGAAACGGGCGAACCGGTCGCGGGGCCACCGGTTTCCGGTTCCTGCCCACCTCCGCCCCCACATGCGGCCGCCGCGAAGGCCACCGCCATGACACCCGCGCTCGCGGCCAGCACGGTGCGATTCGCGCGACCGGTTTTGCTTCCGATGGTTCGCCCCAGCAGCGTGCTACCCATGATGTGCGCTCCTGTCCGGCTCGCCGTCACCGACGGCGGCGAGGCTCCCCTTTGACACGAGACACGCCGGTCGCCGGTTCACATCCGGTCATTCCGGTTTCCTCGCCCGGTAGGGCAGGTATCTGCGAAACCCGAGCCCTTCGAGTCCGCTCGTCCGTTCGATGAGCGCCGGAACGGGAGCGTCGGGCCCGAGTTGGGTTTCCACGATCGCCTGATGGGTTTGCTCGTCGGGAAATTCGGCGTAGTTGACGAGGCTCGTACCGTCGGTCGAGACGAGGAAGTTGACGCCGATCTCCGAAAACTCCGTAGCCGCGCCAGCCTCATCGACCGTCAGCTTGTCCACAAAGGATTCCGCGATGTCCCGGCTCGCCGTCTCGAACGAGACGACCGCGACGCAGCCGACGCGTTGCGGATCCGTCTTTCCCTGACTGCGGTATCGCGTGTAGCGGGCACCGCCGTCACGCCGGATCCCCGGCACCGATGCGAGAATGCCTTCCACTCGTTCCGGCGGATCGGTGCGCTGGAAAAGGTCGATGGCGTGCTCGCTCGACCATTGCGAGTAGTGCAGCAGGCTCGTCCCTTCGACACCGAGCAGAACGCTGTAGTGCAGCAGCCCCTCCGGCCACGTCACGGAATCCCACGCCGCCATGGCCGCGTCGGCCGCCGCCCGCTGATGCTCTTCTCCCTCGACAGTCCAGGTAGTCATGATCACGACCTCGGCCTCGGGCAGGGTCGCCTTGGGAAGCGGCACGGTGAAATCGGTGCGATGGGCCGACAGCCAGTCGTCGAAATCGCGGGCCGGTTTACCGGTGACCCGCTCGACCGTGTCGAGTACGTCCTGGGGATGCTGGTAGCCCCTGAGCAGGAAGTCCACGGCCTCGTCGGCCCAGCCCTGCTTCCTGAGTTCGTTGATCCATTCTCGCTCCGGCAGTTCCTCCCAGTGTGCCGGGGTGCCGATCCGTTCGCTGATTCTGCGCACCGCCGCCTTCGGCGCGATGAGTTCGGGGCCGGTCAGTTCGAGGCTTCGAGCGGTGTAGCCGTCGCGGAGCAGGGCTGTTACGGCGACGTCGGCGATGTCGCGTTCGTCGATGAGGGTGATCGGCCGGTCGCCGAAGGCGTCCCTCACGGGCCTGCCTTCGCGGATGTCGGCAGCCCATTCGAGCGCGGCCGTCGCGAATCGCCTCGGCCGGAGAAACGTCCAGTCGAGCCCCGAGCGTTCGATCGCGACTTCGATTTCCCTGTGCGCTTCGCCGATCGGTGTCGTCTGTGCCGAAGGCTCGATGTCGCCGTCGACGGCGGCCGACGAGAGGAACACGATGCGCTTGGCGTGTGCGGCGATGAGTTCGACGGCCGAAACGGCGGGTGCGGTGTTGCCGAGATCGGGCCACATGAAGAAGACCGATTCGATACCGGCGAGTTGTGGTTCCAGCTGGCGAGGGTCGGTGTGACTCCCCTCGACAACGTCAGCGGCGGAGGGCAATCGGGACACAACGGGATTTCTGGTCAGTGCGCGAACCGGAACCCCTTCCGCGACAAGGTTTTCGACGACGTTCCTGCCGACGGCCCCTGTCGCGCCGGTGACCAGGACTTTGCCGGGCGCTGAGTTGTGGTTGGTTTTGTTCATACCGCCAACCTAGGAACGCGGGGTTGGTGGCGGCATCTGTCGATTGACTGGCTTAGCTTGAGTTTTAACGTCTGGGTCGTCGGCCCGACCACCCAGACGTCAAAACTCAAGTTAGTGTTCGGCTGCCACGGAATCGGGAGCGAATCCCGAGGCGAGCGCCTGCAAGGCGACGTCGAGGTACTTGGTCAGATCGGAGTCGGCGAGTGCCGACCAGCGATCGTAGGCTGCACGGCAGGTCGCCAGCGTCGCTCTGCCGATGGCCATCGCGAACAGAGACGTGCTCTGCTGCCCGAGCCTGCGCGCCGCGAACTCGCTGACGGCCCGTTCCCACGCGTCGTAGTGCACGGCCGCACTCGCCTGTAGCGCGGGAACCGAACCGATGAGGTTCATCCGGGCGCGCATGTCGGCGACGTCGTCGGCGGCGTAGTGGTTCGCGGCGACGACGACCCGCCTGATCGCGGTCATCATGGGTTCTTCCGGCGGGACATCGGCGAGCGCGGCCTTGATTTCGGCGACCTCGGCGTCGAAGTCGCTCCACAGGACGTTGGCTTTGGAGTTGAAGTAGCGGAAGAACGTCCGTTTGCTGACGCCGGCCTCGTCGGCGATGTCCTCGACGGTGGTCGCCTCGAAGCCACGCTCCGTGAACAGCTTGAGTGCGATGCGTTGCAGCTCTTTACGGCTGGTGCCGGGCGGCCGTCCTCTACGGCGGTTGTCCGTGGACATCACCGCCTCCCTTCGTTGCCGACGCCCGGCTCTTGTTTTGTGTCATGAGGTGACGTTAATCTACGAATGGATTCGGCACCCGGTGTCAAGTGAAGGTCGAAGCGTGGTGTCCTAAGTGGACACTCTGAGGGTGGACCTCCCCGCGCGCTCCGGCCCGAGTTCATCGTGGTGACCTCCTCGGACCTCGGTCCCCCGCCTTGGCCCGACCACGCACTTTACGTCAGCTCGAAACACGGTGTCATCGGGTCGCCAGACAGGTGCGTCGCCCGCGACATCCCTGGTGGAGAAGGGACTGGCTTTCATGGGAAGGGTCTCCGGCAAGGTCGCGTTCATCACCGGTGCGGCGCGAGGGCAGGGGCGTAGTCACGCCATCCGGCTCGCGGAGGAAGGCGCCGACATCATCGCCGTCGATGTGTGTGAGTCCGTACCGAGCGTCAACCGGTTCTACGAGGGCGCGACCGAGGCCGATCTCGCGGAAACGGTTGCCGAGGTGGAAAAGCTGGATCGCCGCATCGTGGCCGCGAAAGCGGATGTGCGTGATTACGCGGCGCTCAAGGCTGCGGTCGACGATGGGGTCGCGCAGCTGGGCAGGCTCGACATCGTGTCGGCCAACGCGGGAATCTTCGTTTTCGGCGACGAATCGCAGAACGTCTCCGAGCAGGATTGGGACGACGTCAACGACATCAACTCCAAGGGCGTGTGGCACACGTGCAAGGCGGCGGTCCCACACCTCATCGAGCAGGGAACCGGCGGTTCGATCGTGCTCACGAGCTCGACGGCGGGTATCAAGGGCACGCCGAACGTCGTGGCTTACACGGCGAGCAAGCACGCCGTCGTCGGCATCATGCGCACCCTCGCGCTGGAACTGGCGCCGCACTCGATCAGGGTCAACACGGTGCATCCCGCCGCGGTCGACACGGACATGATCCAGAACCAGGCGACGTATCGTCTTTTCCTTCCCGACGCTGAAAATCCGACGAGGGACGAAGCCGCCCCCGCGTTCGCTTCGACCAACGCGCTGCCCGTCCCATGGGTCGAGGCGGTGGACATCAGCAACGCCGTGTTGTTCCTGGCCTCGGACGAAGCCCGCTATGTGACGGGAACCGAGCTGAAGGTCGACGCCGGTTACACGACGAAGTGAGGAGGGCCGGATGAGCTGGGTTCCGGCCGCTGGCAACGGAAAAGCGGATCACCTCAGCGAGGTCAGAGCGAAGGTGGGCCGCCGTGTGGTCGGCAGGGAGGTCGAGCTCGATCTCGTGCTGGCCGCCGTTGCGGCAGGCCGCGACCTGGTGCTCGAAGGCCCGCCTGGAACCAGCAAGAGCACCCTGCTCAGAGCGATCACGGCGGAATGGGGCATTCCCCTCGTCTTCGTGGAGGGGAACGCGGACCTGACCCCGGCCAAGCTGGTCGGTCACCACAATCCGGCGCGAGTGCTCCGCGAGGACTACAACGCGGAGAATTTCGTGGACGGGCCTCTCGTCGAGGCCATGCGTGGCGGCGCCTTCCTTTACGTCGAGGAGTTCAACAGGGCACCCGAGGACACCCTCAACACGCTACTGACGGCCATGGCGGAGCGGCGGATCGCGATCCCGCGTGCCGGTGAGGTCGCCGCGGCGCCGACCTTCCGGGTCGTCGCCTCCATGAATCCCTTCGACAACGTCGGCACCACGCGGTTGTCCACGAGCGTGCACGACCGGCTGTGCAGACTGGCTGTCGGTTACCAGGACGAGCAGGCCGAGCGCGGCATCGTCCGGTTGCGCGCTCCGCTGCCGGACGTGCCGGAAGCGTTCTATGAACGGCTGGTGTCCGACGCGGTCGCGTTGACGAGGGCGACCAGGGAACACGAGGACATCCGGCAGGGAAGCAGTGTGCGTGGCGCCATCGACCTGACGCTCGTCGCGGGCCAGCTCAGGCAACTCGCCACGACACCGCGGCACACCGACTACCCGGAGACCGTCTTCAGGGCCATGGTCGTCGCGCTGTCCGGCAGGATCTTCCTCGACGAGACCGTCGAAGCCACTCCGGAAGGCGTACTGAGGAGCATCTGGGAAGACCACTTCGTGCTCGCACCCGCCGCCGCTGCTCCTGGTTGAAGAGCCGTCGAGGCCGACTCACCGCTGCGAAGGAGGCGGCCGTTGCGGCGTAAGCCGAAGGTCCTCACCGAGGAGCCGACGTTGTGGGCTGCTTCCGGTGCCGGTGCGGGTGGGTTCGTCGCGGTGAGCGGTGGTCGCGGGGGCGGTGCAGGCGCCAAGCGCGAGGGAAGCTGGGCAGCGGCGTTCACGGAGGAGGCCGGTGAGTCACGTGCGGCTCCCGGCGAGTCGGCTCCCGATCCGGAGGTAGTGAAGCGGGCGAGGCAGATCGCGGCGAGGCTCGCGGTCGCAAGGCCCCGGCGCGACCTTTCCTCGCGGCGTGGAATCGGAGAACTGGCGAGCCTGCGTTACCGGGGAGGTTCCGACGACATCGACCTTGACGCCACGCTGGAGAAGCTGGTCGAGCACCCTTTTCCCGACGATGACGACATCATCGTGCGCGAGCGGGTCCGGACCCGGCGTTCGGTCGTGCTGCTCGTCGACGTCTCAGGGTCGATGCGTGGTGAGCGGGTTCGTACGGCGGCGGCCACGGTCGGCGCGCTCGCGGCCGAACTGGCTCGGGACGCGCTTGCCGTGATCGCGTTCTGGTCGGACGCCGCGACATTGTCGCGGCTCGGGCACCCCGTGCGCCCACAGCGGTTGCTCGACACGATGCTGCGGATCCCGGCACGCGGCCTGACGAACATCGAGTTTCCGCTCGAACTCGCGGGAAGGGAACTGGCGAGAGTCCCCGCGCGGGACGCCAGAGTGCTGCTGCTTTCGGACTGTGTGCACAACGCGGGTCCCGACCCCCGCCCGTTGGCGGCGAGACTGGCGAGGCTCGACGTGCTGCTCGACACTTCGGGCGAGCACGACACCGAACTGGCTCGGGACCTCGCGAGGCTCGGCAGCGGCAGGGTGCGTGCCGTCGCCGATCACCGAGCCGTCGCTCCCGCCCTTTCGGCGTTGTTCGCGACGTGAGTGGTGGTGCCGGTCGTTCAGGACACGTAGCGCTTGAGCTCCTGGTGCCTGGCCGATTCGCGAAGCTTGGCCAGCGTGCGCTTCTCGATCTGCCGGATGCGTTCCCTTGAGACACCGAAGTGCTTGCTGATCTCGTCGAGGGTGCGCTGCCTTCCGTCGTCGAGCCCGCAGCGCAGCTTGATCACGGCCTGCTCCCGTTCGTTCAACGTCGAGAGAACGCTTTCGATGTCGCGCCGCAGCAGCCGGTACGACACGTTGTCCTCGGTGCCGACCGACGGTCCGGAATAGGCGATGTAGTTGCCGAGCGGGTTGGTCTCGTCGTTGCCCATGGCCTGGTCGAGACTCAGCGGAGCCTGGTCGTAGCCAAGGAGTTCGACTACCTGGAACACCGAGACGTCGAGTTCCTTCGCCAGTTCCTCGTGCACCGGCTCCCTGCCGTGCTTGACCACGAAGTCGCGGCGTGCCCTGCTGAGTCTGCTGATCTGGTTGGAGACGTGCGAAGGCACCCTGATGGTGCGAGCTTGATCGGTCAACGCTCGCGAGATGGCCTGCCTGATCCACCAGGTCGCGTATGTCGAGAACTTGAAGCCGGGCGTGTAGTCGTACTTCTCGATCGCGTGGATGAGGCCGAGGTTGCCTTCCTGGATCAGGTCGAGGAAGGCGAGACCGCGCCCGATGTGCCGCTTCGCGATGCTGACGACGAGCCGAAGGTTGGCTTCCAGCAAGCGATCCTTCGCCGCCTCGCCCTCGCTCGCGATGATCTTGAGGTCCGCGCGCCGCTGGGTGGTGCCTTCGGCATCCCTTGCCAGCAGAACCGAGGCGTAGAGCCCGGCCTCGATGCGCTTGGCGAGCATGACCTCCTCTTCGGCTGTCAGCAGCTTGGTCCTGCCGATGGTCTTGAGGTAGGCGCGCACGGGGTCAGTTGAATGCCCCTGTTCAGCACGGCTGTCGGCACCGCTCGCGTTCTCATCGGCTTCGGTGTCGATCAGGGCTAAGGTCACGGTTCTCCCCACTTCCGGACACAAGGCACCGCGTATTACCGCTCATCATGACCAGTGCCGCTGACAGCGTGGCAACGTGCGGTTCTTCGCCCAGCGGAGGGGAAACAGCTGGTCCGGGTGTGTCCGGAAGGGGTGGGTTTCCGTAGTGTGCGGGTTCGCTACGGGTTGGGCCCGAAATGCTGCGATTTTCCGTTCGTCCACGTTGGATTGACCTGCTGGCAACGTCCTGGCACCGGCCTCGACCTCGGAAAACGCGATGATCATGGTGCTGACCGGTGGGAACGGTTATGAGCATGCCCGGTAACTGCGGGAAAGGTACGGACCGGATGACAGTCTTTCCGTAGTGGCCTGCCTCACTGGTGCTTTCCATCGGGAGCGACGGCAGGCAAGTCCGATGTGGACCACGAGTTTACTGGCCGGTAACGCGATTCGGGTGGGGGCCCCGAAGGGCACCCCACCCGAAAGCGGTGTCACTGATTGCCGGAGTCGGCTGGAACCGTCAGGCGGTCCACACGATGGGATCGTCGCTGTAGTCGTCGTCGCTGTACTCGACACCGACGGCGGGGTTGTCCGGAGTGCCGCCCTGGAGCCTGCACGTCTCGTACGTCGCGCCGGGGGCCGTGAAGTCCTTCGGTGCGCTGTCGCTCTCGCAGGTGCCGAGGTCGCCACTCACGATGACGCCCGTTCCCGTTCCGTCGGCGCCGAGCGCCCTGAGCCGGGGGGCCGAGCTGTAGCTGAAGTCGCCGCCCTCGACGTTTTCGATCGTGTACCGGATGTAGACCGGGTCGATGCCCTGGGCCTTGTCACCGAACTTCGATTCGAACTCGGCCTTGTCGCCGGGCTCGATGGCCGTCACCGTGATCGCGATCTTGCCCGTGGCGTCCGAGGATTCGAAGGGAACCACCGCGCGGTCCCCGACCTTCAGCGCGGTACCGGGCGGGGTGACCTCCGCGCTGCCTGGCTCCGCTGGAGCCGGCGCCTCGCTGGAGTCGTCGGCGGCGACCTCGTCGCTCGGCGCGGCCGCGCTCGCCGATGTCTCCGGTGCGGCGGAGGCGTCGCCCTCCTCGCCGCCGCCACACGCCGACAGCGTGATTGCGGCGGCGCTCATGAGGCCCAGCACTGCGATTCGTGTCCGCTTAATTGTCGTCAACCTTCCTGGAACTGTATGCGGGCGTGACTCGCCGCGCCTACGACTGCGATAGGTGGTTGCCTGGAGACTGTCGGAAGACGATGCGCGAAATACGACGGATGACAGCCGAGAAGGTGCAGGTCACGACGTCGCGTCCGGGTTCGGTACGGGCAGGCCGTGAAGTACGGGGAAGGTTCCGGTCGTGGCCGGAGAAAGTTGAGAAGCATGAAAACCGGTGAGGGGGGTTCCGGTTTTCATGCTTGTGACCCAGTGAAGCACCCCGGGTCAACCCGGGTTCAGTCCGTTCTTGAGAAGAGTGCCGCGGTGCTGCCTTACTGATCGCGGGGAAAGCTCTGCTTTTTCGCGCGCACCGTCGCCTCGATGCTCGCGTTGAGAAAGCGTTCGATGACGCGCCGTTCGGAGGCGCCGAACGCTTCCCACGCCCGCTGGTACTCCATGGCGAGCGGAATGTGGAGCTGCCTTCCGAAGGCCAGTGCTTCCTCGCGCACGTGCAGCTCGATTCGCCTGCGGTCCCTTCCGCTGCGGTCCCTCGTGATGTGGCCTGCCGTTTCGAGGCGATCGAGCAGCGAGCTCGTCGCCGAGGCACTCAGGTGAAGCGCGTTCGCCAGTTCGGTGGGACTCAGCGCCCGCCCGTCCTTGGCGGCGTCCATGATCACGGCGACGGCGTTGAGGTCGGTGCGGTGCATCCCGTGTGCTTCACCAAGCGCCTCGATGTATCTCTCGTTTTCGACGGCGACCTGCCGCAACCTTCGAACGAGTAGTTCGTCGCTCGGTGTCTCGTCCACCTGTTCCCCCTACCCGTCGGGCGCCGTCGGAAGACCTAGCTTAGTATTTCGATCACCGAATGTTTCGACGATCGAAGTAAGGCGAGGCCCGTGCGCACGGTTCGTTGGCTGATTCCCGCACTGCTCATGATCGGCTGGCTGGTCATCGGCGGCTTCGGCGGTCCCTACTCCGGCAAGCTGAGCGGCGTCTCGGAGAACGACGAGTCCTCCTTCCTCCCAGCGTCGGCCGAAGCCACCGAAGTCCAGGAGCTGGCCAAACGCTTCACCGGTAGCGAGGCGATCCCCGCCATAGTCATCGCCGAACGGCAAGGTGGCACCAACGAGGCCGACCAGCGGTTCCTGACCGAGCGCAGGGGTGAGATCGCGGGCATGGCCGGTGTCGCGAGCGAGCCGTCGCCGGTGCTGCCCTCTGAGGACAGGGCCGCGTTGCAGCTCGTCGTTCCGCTCGACGGCGCCGAACCGAAGGAAACCGTCGAGGCGATGCGCGAAGCGCTCGCCACCGGCGTGCCAGGCGGACTCTCCGTGTACGTCACGGGCCCGGCGGGTCAGGTCGCCGATCTCAGCGAGGCGTTCGGCGGGATCGACGGACTGCTGCTCCTCGTCGCGGGTGCCGTCGTCGCGTTGATCCTCGTGGTCGTCTACCGCAGCCCGCTGCTGCCGCTCGCCGTGCTGCTCTCCGCCGTGTCGGCGCTCGGCCTCGCGAGTCTCGTCGTCTACCTGCTCGCCGACGCGGGCGCGCTCGCGCTGAACGGACAGAGCCAGGGCATCCTGTTCATCCTCGTCTTCGGCGCGGCGACGGACTACGCGCTGCTGCTGGTGTCCCGGTTCAGGGAGGAACTGAGGGAGACCGAGGACAAGTACGTCGCCATCCGGAAAGCATGGCGAGGCACGATCGAACCCATCCTCGCTTCCGCTGGCACCGTCATTCTCGGGTTGCTCTGCCTGCTGTTCAGCGACCTCAACTCGAACAAGGGGCTCGGTCCGGTCGCCGCGATCGGCATCGGCGCGGCGCTACTCGCCTCGACCACCTTCCTTCCCGCGATGCTCGCGGTGCTCGGCAGGGGCGCCTTCTGGCCGTTCCGGCCGATGGCAGGCTCGCCGCATCCCGAGTCGAGCGGCATCTGGGGACGGATCTCCCGGCTCGTCGGCCGCGCTCCGAGGGCTGTCTGGATGGTCACCGCGCTCGTGTTGCTGGTGGGTGCGGCGTTCCTGCCACAGCTCAAAGCCGACGGCACCTCCCAGTCGGATGTGTTCCTCACCCAGGTCGACTCCGTCACCGGTGGTGAGGTGCTGGCAAGGCACTTCCCGGGTGGCTCAGGATCGCCGGCGCTCGTCGTCGCCAACGCCGACACGGCTGACGCCGTCGCGGAAGCAGCACGGGTACCTGGGGTTTCCTCGGTGAACGAAGCGGGAACGGCGGAAGGGCTCGTGCTCATCGAGGCCGTTCTCGACGCGCCTGCGGATTCCGAGCAAGCCGTGTCGACGGTGCGCGACATTCGCGAGGCGGTGCACGAGGTTCCCGACGCGGAGGCGCTGGTCGGTGGAAGAACCGCTGTCCTGCTCGACACCCAGGAAACGTCCAAACGCGACCGGGCGGTGATCATCCCGATCGTGCTCGTCGTGGTGTTCGCGGTGCTTGCCCTGCTGCTGCGTTCGCTGCTCGCTCCGTTGTTGCTCGTCGCCACGGTCGTGCTGTCGTTCGCGGCGACCATGGGTGTCTCGGCGCTGGTCTTCAATCACCTGCTCGGTTTCCCAGGAGCCGATCCGGTCGTACCGCTGTTCGGGTTCGTCTTCCTCGTCGCGCTCGGGATCGACTACAACATCTTCCTGATGACCAGGGTCAGAGAGGAGGCGAAGACGCTCGGGACGAGGGAAGGCACACTGCGGGGCCTGAGTATCACCGGTGGCGTCATCACCTCGGCTGGCGTCGTGCTCGCGGCCACCTTCTCCGCCCTGGCCGTTCTGCCGATCTTGTTCCTCGCCCAGTTGGCTTTCATCGTGGCGTTCGGGGTTCTGCTCGACACGCTCATCGTGCGATCGCTGCTGGTGCCCGCGCTGACCGTGGACATAGGCAAACGGGTCTGGTGGCCTTCACGGCTTTCCCGGTGACGTTTGCGTATGCCGCATGCGGGAATGCCTACGTTCGCATAGCCGTGCGGATCTGGAGGTGACGACGCAATGGCAACCTGCGAGGTGTGCGGGAACGACTACGACATGTCTTTCGAGGTGCACACCAAAGGTGGAGGCAAGCACACGTTCGACTCCTTCGAATGCGCCATCCACCGCCTTGCCCCCGTGTGTGAGCACTGTGGGTGCAGGGTGATCGGACACGGTATCGCCGTCGGAGGCCAGTTCTTCTGCTGCGCGCACTGTGCGCGAGTGGCGACGGAGGCGGGCGCGCAAGCCAAGGACGCCGTACCCGCTTCCTAGCCAATACACCTAGCCGCCCGCGAGTGCCCTCGCGAAGAACGCGAGGTTCGCGGGCCGCTCGCCGATGCGCCGGACGAAGTACGGATACCACTCGCTGCCGTAGGGCACGTACACCCGCACCCTGTGCCCTTCGGCGGCGAGCCTGCGCTGATCGGAAACCCTGATCCCGTAAAGGAACTGGAACTCGTAGCTGCCGTGCGGCCTCCCGGATCGTGCGACAAGGGTTTCCGCGATCGCGATCAGCCTCGGGTCGTGTGTCGCGATCATGGGGTAGCCCTCGCCGTCGATGAGCAGCTTGAGGCAGCGCACATAGGAAGCGTCCACATCGGACTTTCGCTGATACGCGACGTCGGCCGGCTCGGCGTAGGCGCCTTTGCACAACCGCACCCTGGAACGCGGCCCTGCCAGCGCGGCACAATCGGCTTCCGTCCGCCGCAGGTATGCCTGCAACACGGTGCCGGTCCACGGGTGGTCGACCCTGAGCTGGTTCACGATCGACAAGGTCCGGTCGGTGCTCGTGTGATCCTCCATGTCGACCGTGACCGTTGTCCCCGCGGCCTCGGCAGCCGCGCAGATCCTGCGGGTGTTGTCGAGCGCGACCTTCGGCCCGTCCACCGGCAGAGTCAGGCCCAAAGAGGACAGTTTGACCGAGACCTCGGCCCTGGCGGCGAGCCCTTCGTCCGCGATCGCGCGTATCGCCGTCTCGTAGGCGAGCACCGTCTCCGTCGCCTGTTCCCTGCTGCCGGTGTTCTCGCCGAGGTGATCGAGGGTGACGTACCTGTCGTCGGCGAGTCGCGTCGTCACCCGCAGCGCGTCGGATACCGTCGTCCCCGCGACGAACCGGTCCACGATCGGCCTGACCGGAGGAAATCCCTCGACGAGTGAGCGGCAACGCGGCGAACGCGAAGCGGCGATGATGGTTGCTCGCAACATGATTGTTCCTAACCCTGGTGTGGGTACTGGACCCGAACCGGAGGGACAAAGGTCTCCTTGATTGTGCGCGGGCTGGTCCACCTGAGCAGGTTGAGCACCGAACCAGCCTTGTCGTTGGTTCCCGACGCGCGGGCCCCGCCGAAGGGCTGCCTTCCGACGACGGCTCCCGTCGGCTTGTCGTTGACGTAGAAGTTGCCTGCCGCGAATCGCAATGCCTCGCTCGCCTTCGTGATCGCGGCCCTGTCCCTCGCGATGATCGAACCGGTCAGCCCGTAAGCCGAGCCGCCGTCGACGACGCCGAGTACCTTGTCGAAGTCGCCGTCCTCGTATACGTGAACGCCCAGTACCGGTCCGAAGTACTCGGTGCGGAACAGTTCGTGGGAGGGGTCGGTTCCCACCACGACGGTCGGCCGCACGAAGTAGCCGCTCTCCGCGTTCGCCGTTCCTCCTGCCACCACCCGCAGCGATGGCGATTCACGCACCATGCCGAGCACCCCGGAGAGCCGGTCGAAGGACTTCCTGTCGATCACGGCCCCCATGAAGTTGCCGAAGTCGGCGACGTCCCCGACAGTCAGGGAGTCCACTTCGGACGCAAGGTCGGCTTCGATGCGGTTCCACAGCGAGCGGGGAACGAACGCGCGGGACGCGGCAGAGCACTTCTGGCCCTGGAACTCGAAAGCTCCCCTCACCAGCGCGGTGCGCAGCACGTCGGGGTCCGCGCTCGGATGCGCGAGCACGAAGTCCTTTCCCCCTGTCTCACCGACGATCCTCGGATAGGTCCGGTAGTTGGCGATGTTGCCGCCCACCGTCGACCACAGACGCTGGAAGGTGGCCGTCGAGCCGGTGAAGTGGATACCGGCCAGCGCCGGATCGGCGAGCGCGACATCGGAGACCGCGAGCCCGTCGCCGGGAAGCAGGTTGATGACGCCGGGCGGGAGACCCGCTTCCTCAAGCAGCCGCATGGTGAAGTGCGCGGCCAGCATCTGGGTCTGCGCGGGCTTCCACAGCACCGTGTTGCCCATCAGCGCCGGCGCGGTCGGCAGGTTGCCCGCGATCGCGGTGAAGTTGAAAGGGGTTACGGCGTACACGAACCCTTCAAGGGGCCGGTAGTCCATCCGGTTCCAGCTCCCGTCGCCGCTCTCCGGCTGTCCCGCCAGCAGCTCGCGCGCGAAGTGCACGTTGAACCGCCAGAAGTCGGCGAGTTCGCAGGCAGAGTCGATTTCCGCCTGCAAGACGGTCTTGCTCTGGCCGAGCATGGTCGCCGCGTTGAGGGTGTCCCGCCACGGCCCGCTCAGCAGGTCGGCTGCCCTGAGCAGTACGGCGGCTCGCTCGTCGAAGGGCAATGCGCGCCATTGCGCCGCCGCCCCTAGCGCGGCCGCGACGGCGGCTTTGGCGTCTTCGGTGGTCGCGTTGGCCGTCGTGCCGAGGACGCGCGCGTGGTCGTGGGGTGCGACGACGTCGATGGGCTCGCCGGAGGGGAGGTAGTGCTCGCCGTCGACGGTCGCGGTCAGTTCGACGCGGTCGCGCGCCAGTTCGGAGAGTGTGGTCGCGATGCTCTCGCGCTCGGGCGAACCAGGGGCGTAGTCGCGGACGGGTTCATTACGGGGTGGCGGTGCACTGGTAATCGCGTCCATGTCAGCAAGCTAGGGCTCGGACGGTCCCTACGGATTGGTGATTCGGCTACCGTTGAGTCGTGGAGGTTGTTCGATCGAACAATGGCGTGACCTTGCGTCAGTTGCTTGTCGCCATCGGAAAGCCGCTGGTCGAGCTGTGCACCCCGGAGGCGGACCCCCGCGTGTGTGGCGTCGCCATCCTCGACCCCGACGACGAGCCTGGCAGTTACCAGCAGGACCTCGTGCTGGTCATCGGCGCGCGCGGCAGGGAGGCGGCCAGGTTCGTCAGGGCGGCGGCGAGGCGAGGGGCAGCGGTCGTCGCGGTCAAGGAGGCTCCGGCCGAGCTGGCGGCCGTCGCCCGCGAAGCGGGGATCGCGCTGCTCGGCGTCGCTCCGCGCATGCGCTGGGATCAGGTGGAGACAGTCGTCAGGCAGGTGCTCGACGCCGCCGCGCTTTCCGAGGGCAGCGACGAGGAGCCAGGGGACCTCTTCGTGCTGGCGCAAACGCTTGCGGCCCTGACCGGCGGCAGCGTCAGCATCGAGGACGCCGGCAACAGAGTGCTCGCCTACTCCCGCTCCGACGACGAGGTCGACGAGCTGCGGCGGCTGTCGATCCTCGGCTGGGAGGGGCCGAGGAGCTACCTCGCGCTGCTGAGGGAGTGGGGAGTCTTCGAGCGGCTGCGCTCCGGCGAAGAGGTCGTGCGCATCGACGAGCATCCCGAACTCGGCATCAGGAGGCGGCTCGCGGTCGGCATCAGGGCAGGCGCGCAGCACCTCGGCACGATCTGGGTGCAGGAGGGAAGGGAAGCGTTCGCGGACCGAGCCGACAGCGCGCTGCTCGGCGGAGCACGCCTTGCCGCCGTTCACCTGTTGCGGCACCGCAGCGAAGCGGGCAGGCCGAGAAACGAACTGGTCGCGGGGCTGCTGGACGGCAAAGCCAATCCCGATCTCGTCGCGGGTCAGCTCGGCATCGACCCGGCAGCCGCGTGCACGGTCGTCGGGTTCGCCGTCCGCGAGCGCGAGCCCGATCAGCCGGTCCACGAGCTGCACAGAGCCGACATGCTCAGCGTCGTCTCGGTGCACATGGCCTCCTACCGCAAGGGCGCGCTGGTCGGCGCTTCCGGTTCTCGCGTGTACGCCGTGTTGCCGGACGAACCTGGCCTCGCCTCGCTGGTCGCCGATGTCGCGCGAGTGCTGGAGCGGCGAACCGGGGTCAGGGTGCAGGCCGGGATCGGCTCCCCCGTTCCGACGCTGCACGAGGTGCCGGGGTCGCGCGCGGAGGCCGACAGGGTGCTCGGCGCGATGGGGGAAGCCAACGCCGTCGCGACGATCTCCGATCTCAGAGCCGAGGTGCTGCTCGGGGAAACACTCTCGTTGCTGCACGGCAACCCCGACCTGCGTGACCCCGCCGTCGCCTCGCTGGTCGCTCACGACGAGGAGCGAGGGACCGAGCTGGTGCCGACCCTGCTCGCCTACCTCGACGCGATGGGCGACGTCGGCGCGGTCGCGGCCTCGCTGCACGTCCACCCCAACACGGTGCGACACCGGATCCGCAGGGCGGGGCAGGTCAGCGGCATCGACTTCGGCGATCCGAGGGAACGGCTTTCCTGCCACCTCCAGTTGTTGCTCGCCGTCACAACGGTGACCACCTACAACGCGATTCGTGGTTGAATTTCTCCTGCAACGGCGGCGAAGGGATGGACGTGGCGAAGCTCGGAGAACTGGAGCGCGCGGTGATGGACGTGCTGTGGGCACGCCAGGAACCGGTCAGCGTGCGCGCAGTGCATGCCGCGCTCGCCGATCGCGGTCTTGCCTACACGACCGTGATGACCGTGCTGACCAGGTTGGCTGCCAAGAACGTCGTGCGGAGGGAACGCTCGGGAAGGGCGTGGCTCTACGCACCGGCGGCGAGCCGTGAGGAGTACGTCGCGGAGTTGATGCTGGAGGCCCTCGAACTCACGGGTGACAGGGGCTCGGCGCTTGTTCGTTTCGCGCAGTCGGTCACCAATGACGAGGCCGAGGCGCTGCGCGAGGCGTTGGAACGAGGCGATGAACCGTGATTCTGGTGGGGCACCAGCTCGCCGCGGCCATGGCGGCCGCGATCGTGGCGCTCTGGCTGCTGCGCAGCCGCTGGACCCACGCGCATCCGCGAGCCGCCCTGATTCTCTGGCAGATCAGCGGGCTGACCCTGGTGGTGTCGAGCGTCGGGGCGCTACTCGGATTCGGTCTTGCCCCATTCGGCAGGGGACTGCTTCCCGCCCTTGTCGATCTCCCGCTGCGGATCCACGAGCTGGATCTGTGGCACCTCACCTCCGTCGCCGCCGGACTCGGGCTCGCGGGTTGGCTGATCGCCAACCAGCTGCTGAGCCTGCGTAGTACCGCGAGGGCGCGAGCGCGGCACCGGCTGCTGCTCCAGCTCGTCGCGCGGCCGGACACCGACGCTCTCGTCGTCGATCATCCCGCCGCTGTCGCCTACTGCCTTCCCGGCCGCACGCCGCGCATCGTGGTCAGCGCGGGGGCAAGGCAGCTGCTGACCGCCGAGGAGTTGGGCGCCGTACTCGCGCACGAGCAGGCACACGCTCGCGAGCGGCACCACCTCGTCGTCGCTCCGTTCCAGGCTCTGCGCAGGCTGCTGCCGAGAAACAAGGCACTGATCAAGGTGTGTTCGACGATCGAATTGCTCGTCGAGATGTGCGCGGACGACAGGGCGGCGAGGCAGCGGGGAAGGGAGCCGTTGGCGAGCGCGCTCGAACGGTTCCACGCGAACGGTGCCGGTGGCACGCCTGCCGGTGCGCTCGCGGTCTCCGACACCGCCGTACAGGCCCGGATTCGCAGGCTGCGCGAACCGGCCGCGTTCGGCTTTCCACCGGCGTGGCCGCTTGCCTGCGTGGTAGTGCTGACGGCGCTGGGAACGTCGGCTTCGCTTTTCGCGGTCCCGCTCTGAGATTTACTACACCTTGTAGTAAATTCTCGTCATGGATTTCGTTTACGACGCTCTCGTCGTTCTGCACCTGCTTGGTATGGCTGGCATCGTCGCCGGTCTCGTGGTGCGTGCCAGCGCGCCGACCGGCCCCGGAACCAAGGTCATGCTCTACAGCGCCGGTGCACAGGTGCTCACCGGTGTCGCGCTCGTCGGGCTCGCCTCCTCGGGGGTCGCCGGCAACGAGCCCGACAACACCAAGGTCGCCGTCAAGCTCGTGATCGCGATGATCATCCTCGTGCTGGCGCTGATCATGCACAGGAAGCCGCGGAGCGGCAAGGGGCTCTTCGTGACGACGGCGGTGCTGACCGTCGCCAACGTGGCTATCGCGGTGTTCTGGTGATCCCGGCGGCCGTGCTCGGGTGCGTCTTGCGCAGCCACAGCAGGCCGACGACAGGCAACACCAACGGAATGAACAGGTAGCCCATCCCGAAGTTGGACCACACCGCGGCGTCAGGGAACGCCGCGGTGTCGAACACGCTCAGCGTTCCGACGATGAGTACGCCTGCCAGTTCGACGGAGCACGCGGCGAGCGCGACTCGCCACCAGCCGATTCCCTTTCGGGCAAGCGCGAACGTGGCCAGCAGGTACACGACCGCGGCGAAAGCCGAAAGCACGTAGGGAAACGGTGCCTCGTCGAACCTGGTCGCGATCTGCACTGCCGCGCGGGAGGTCGCGCCGACGGCGAAGATCGCGTAGATCGCGATGAGTACCCTGCCAGGGCCGCTCGCCGTCGCGGGCTGTTCGTCGGCGGTCTGGTTCGCTTCCTCAGGCACTCGCGCCACCCCAGACCTCCGACATCCTGAGAATGAGCACCGGCACGGTCACGCAGGCCACGCCGAGAATCGCCGTGGCCGAACGCGTGCGTTCGGCCAGAGCCCACACCGTCGCGATCGGCAGCACAAGCAGCGAACCGACGAGGTAGGCGATGAAGGTGACCATGTTGCCGGGCCGATCGCCTCCGATGAGCAGCACGACCGAGATCACCACCTGCGCGAGCAGTAGTACCTCGATGACCGCGAGTCCGGTCAGCAACGGTTTCTTCGGCGGGCGGTTTCTGGCGACGAGTACGAAGGCCCACGCCGCGACGGCCAGCGAGCACAGCGCCACGGCGACGGCATATCCGGTGATCACTGGTCCTCCACAACGCTACTACTACCCGTAGCATACGGGGCCGGTCGACGTGGCCTTGGGCAGGGCGCTCGCCACTACCGTGATGGCGCGCTTTGCGATAGCCGTCCGCCGTCGCCTTTTCGGGTAGTTGGCACGGGGCAGGGCTGAGCTGCCCACCTGGCTTTTCGTCGCCGGGTTCTCAACCGGGTGAGGCCGGTGAAAACCTCCGCTCACGCACAGCGCAAATACCGATGGGTAACGACAAACCCAGCCTCCCTTTCAGCCCAGCCGAACCGCTGAACTGGCGGATTGGCGGCCCGAGTCCTTCGTGGGGAAATTACCGGTGGCCGGTCGATGATGTGAACGAGGGACGGAGGAAAATCGTGGACCCTCGTTACGAGGAATTCTGCGTCGCGGACCGGACTTTCTTCGCCGAACCAGGTGAGGCCGATGATGGCTTACCCGAGTTCTCGCGGGTTGCCCCAGTTCCGGAATCGGGGTGGTGCTCGTGGGAGTCCGGAGCGTGGCGCACGCTGCTCCCCGACGCGGTCCGGCTTCCAAGTCAAGGCTGGAAAATCCACGTTTCGGCAACACTCGACAACGCGGAGAGCGTGCTGTCCCGCGTTCACCGATACTGCCTACGGCGACGAGTCGCCTTCAGACACCTGCGGAACAAAACGATTCTGCTCACCAGGAACGCGAAATACGCGCCGAGAGAGTCGAGCGGAAAGCTGATCACCATATATCCGGTGGGAGCCAACGCCTTCGCACAGATTCTCGCCGAGCTCTCCTCCGAACTCGAAGGAGAGCGGGGGCCTCGGGTGCTGAGCGATCTCCGCTACGGCGACGGCCCGCTTCACGCGCGCTACGGCGCTTTCCCCAGGCCGGGAACGAGCACGGACGCGGTCGTCAGCAAACCCGATGGCACCGTTGTCGCCGACCTCGTCGTCCCCACCTTCTCCGTGCCGGAGTGGGTCGAGGTGCCCCACTGCCTTCGCCCGTATCTCGCCAGGCGAACCCGAGGAGACGAGTTTCCCTTCCGCGTCACCGGTTCGCTGCACTTCTCCAACGGAGGCGGCGTCTACCGCGCGCAGCGGCTGACCGACGACGGGGACGTCGTACTCAAGGAAGCGCGGCCATACGCCGGGCTCGATGCGGAAGGGACCGACGCCGTATCGAGACTGCGCAGGGAACACGCCGTCCTGAACCTGCTCGCCGGAATCGACGGCGTCCCCGGCGCGCACGGTCTCTTTTCCGCGGACGAGCACCTATTTCTCGCGATGGACGAGGTCGCGGGCGAGCCGCTTTCCGCATGGCACGCCACCAACTATCCGTTGACGAGGGCAGCGGCGACCGAGCGGGACCTGGCCGACTACGCGACGAGAGCGCATCGCGTCGTCGACGCGGTCCGCTCAGTGCTCGCCGACATCCACCGTCGCGGCATCGTCTACGCCGACCTGCATCCCGACAACGTCCTGGTCGCCGAGACCGGCGACCAGGTCGCGGTGTCCCTCGTCGATTTCGAACTCGCCTTCCCCGCCGACGAACCGGGGCGGCAAGCGCTCGGCGCGCCTGGCTTCCGCGCTCCCGCCGACAAGTTCGGTTTCGAGATCGACGACCACGCGCTCGCCTCGCTCGCGCTGTGGCTGTTCCTCCCCGTCGCTCCTGTTCTCGAACTCGCGGCCTCCCGGATGGGCACACTGACCGAACTGGCGAGGCGGCGCTTCGACCTTCCGCATGCCGCGTTGCCGACGCCCTCGTGCGCGCGGAGCGCGACGGCCACCGCGCTCGACGCGGCCGAACCTGACTGGAACGACGTCACGGAGCGCGTCGCCGATGCCATCGTCGCCAGCGCGACTCCCGCGCGTACCGACCGGCTCTTCCCCTGCGACATCGCGCAATTCCGGCTCGGTGGTAGCGGCTTCGGGTACGGAGCCGCCGGGGTGCTCTACGCGCTCGACGCGGCAGGTTTCGGCAGGTACCCCGAGTTCGAGGCGTGGTTGCTCGACGCGCTCGACCGGAGCCCTCCTCGGCGAGCGGGCTTCCTCGACGGGGCGCACGGAATCGCGCACGTACTCGCCGGGTTCGGCTACCGCGAGCGGGCCATGGACCTCGTCGACGCCGCAGAACCGCTCGTGGAATCCCTTGAAAAGAACGGGAATCACGGTTTCGGGACCGGTCTCGCCGGGATCGGGCTCAACCTGCTTTTCCTCGGCAGGGTGGACGAAGCGGAGCGCATCGGGAGCGGACTCGCTGGTCGCCTCGCCACGGCGAGCACCAGGGTGAGCACGTTCGCGGGCGCGGGACTCAGCCGGGGCTGGTCGGGGCCCGCGCTGTTGTTCGTCTCGCTGTTCGAGTACTCGGCCGACCCAGTCTGGCTCGACCTCGCTGAGGCCGCGATAGAGCGTGATCTCGGAGAATGCCGTACCGCCTTCGACGGATCGCTTCGGGTTTCCGATGGCGCCAGCCGAACCTTGCCGTTTCTCGGCGTCGGTAGCGCGGGTATCGCGATCGCGATCGAGCGGCTCGCGCTCCACCGCCCCCACGCGCGGTGCCTCCGGCTGCTGCCCCGCCTGTTGCTCGCCTGCCATGCCGAGTTCTCGGGAAGTCCCGGGCTTCTCGGTGGCGCGGGTGGTCTCGTCGTCGCGCTCGCCGCCGAACAGCGCAGAAGGGCCGATCCGGAACTCGGCGAGACGATCACGCGTCGCCTGGCCGGTCTCGCGTGCTACGCCGTGCCGTTCGGGAACGGCGGAATCGCCTTTCCCGGCAACGGATTGCTCCGGCTATCGATGGACCTGTCGACAGGCGCCGCGGGCGTACTGCTCACCATATCCTCCACTGTGGACGTCCGTCGGCCGGTGTTTCCTTTCCTGGGCGCCCAGGTGGGAAGAGCGGACCTCGTGCCGGTCCACTGATTCCGACGACGAGCAGGCTAGGAGGGCGGGGTGAGCGACCGGCGCGAAGCGGGACTGCTGCTGCTCACGGTGCTTGCCGCCGCGGCGACGCTGGTGACGCCCTACGCGCTGTCCGCTGTCGCCGACGCCGTCGTCGCCGGTGAGCTGAACTGGTCGCGGCTCGGTGCGCTGCTCGCGGTCGGAGGCAGCCAGCTCGGCGCGTCCGCAGCCGCGACGCTGCTCGCTGCCGGGATCACCGCGACGATGACCGCCCGGTTGCGCAGGGGGCTGACAAGGCAGCTGTGCGGGTTCGGGACCGCATCGCCGCCAGGGATCGGCGCGGCGCGGCGCGGGTTCACCACGGACTGCGCGACAGCGGGCTCGCGGCCCGCTCTCTTCGCCGCGCTTGTCTCAGCCGTGCTCGTGTCCTCTGGTTCGCTGGTGCTGCTCGCGATCCTCGACTGGAGGCTGCTCGGCGCCTTCGTGATCAGCGTGTTGTTCGCGGTTCCCCTCGCCGCGAAGGCGCGCCATGCTCTCGATGCCGAAGACTCGGGTGAGCACCGTCCGGCGAGCGAACTCTCCGCGCTGCTGCGCCACGCCGTCGCCGGACTCAGGACGATCGCGGAAAGCGGCATCGCCGAACACGAGGCCCGCCGAGTGCTCCGCCCGTTGCCGCTGATGCACACCGCCGGTGTCGAAAGGTGGCGCGCGGCGGCCCGCGCGACCTGGCCAGCCCGACTCGCGTTGCCGCTCACCTGCCTCGCCGTGCTGTGCGCGGCTGGATTCGGTGTCACGGCGGGCAGACTGACCATCGGCGAACTGCTCGCCGCGTGCTGTTACGCGGCGCTCGGGGCGAGCTTCGTGCCGCGAATCGGGCTCGTCGGCGAACTCAGGAGAGCCAGGTCGAGTGCCGAGCGCGTCGCCGAGATCCGTGCGAGCCCCGCGCCGATGGCCGGGACCGCGAAACTGCCGCCTGGCAAGGGAACGATCGCGTTGCGCGGCGTCAGCGTCGGTACGGTGCTGCGAGAGGTCGACCTGACGGTGCGGTCAGGCAGTGCTGTCGCCGTCGTCGGCCGCTCGGCGGTCGGCACGGAGGCGCTCGCGGGCGTGCTCGCGGGGCTTCGTCCCGTCGAAACGGGCGAGGTGCTGCTCGACGGGGTCCGGATGGCCGAACTGGCGCCGGCACAGTTGCGCGCCGCCATCGGCTACGCGCCCACCCGGCCTCGGCTGGTGGGTACGAGCTTCGCCGACGCGATCGCGTACGGAAGCTGGGCCGGTTCGCGGGCCGTCGACCGCGCGTGCGCCGCGGCAGGGGTCGGCGGTCTTGTCGCGAGGCTGCCCTAAGGTCACCACACTTCCTTGCGGCACCTGCCGTTGTCCGAAGAGGAGACCCGACGTATCGGGCTGGCGAGGGCGATCGTGCGTGGTCCGCGCGTGCTGATCGCCGAGCGGGGAACCGAAGATCTCGCCTTCCGTTCACTGCGGGGAAAGACCAGGGTCGTGGTGACGGGCAGCGCCGCGACGGCCGAGTCCGCCGACGTCGTCGTCTGGCTCGCGCACGGAAGGGTGCGAGCCGTCGCGAAACACGAGGACCTGCTCGCCGAACCCGCCTATCGTGCCGTCTTCGCCGAAGGCGGACCACGATGAGGCTGTACCTGAGGACGATCGGCGAGCGGTGGCGAGCACTGCTCGTGCTGCTCGGCTGCTCCGTGATCGAAGGCGTTCCCGCTTTCGCGACCGGATGGCTTGTCGAGCGTGCGGTGAGCGAAGGCTTCCAGCAGGGAAGGGTCGCGTTCGGAATCGGCGTGCTCGGGGTACTTCTCGCGCTCTTCGGGGTTGGCGCGCTTGGCTCGCTGCTGGTGTTCAGCAGGCTGGGTTCGGTCGTGGAGCCGCTACGTGACGTGCTCGCGGGCGCGGTCGTTCGCGGTGTCCTCGGCGTGCGGGCGCTGCCGAGGTGCCGCATCGGCGAACCGGACGTGCCGGGGATTCTGCTGCGGATCGAAGACGTCAGGCAGGCGACCGGGCGCCTGCTCGGCGAGATCAGAGGGCTCGTCGTCACCGGGGTCGCGGCGATGGCAGGGCTTTTCGTGTTCGCGTGGCAACTGGCGTTGATCGTCGTCGTGCCGGTGCTGTTGTCGTCGGTGATCGTCGTGCTGTCGATGCCGAGATCGCTGGCCAGGCAGCAGGACCTTGCGCTGGCTCAGGAGCGGGCGGAACGATCCGCCGCCGACGTGTTCGCAGGCATGCGCGACGTCGTGTCGTGCGGGGCGGAAGCTTCGGCGGCGGCAGGTGTGTGCGCCGATGTCGACCGATCCGAACGAGCGGCCATCGCCGTCGCGCGCATGGCGGCCGTGCGGGCTGTCGCCGTCGGTTTCGGCCTGCTCGTCCCGTTGCTCGGGGTCGGATTCGTGGCACCGGGCATGGTCGCGGAAGGTCGGCTCACGCAAGGCGCCGCTTTTGGTGTGCTGTGCTATCTCGTGCTGGGAGTGTTGCCTGCCTTCAACGGACTCGCTACGACGAGTGGAACCACGGGGAAGCTGTTCACCGCGCTGCGAGGACTCGGCGGTGGAGGCAAGCCCGACCCGCTGCCTGCCGGATCCGTCGCTCCCGGGCACGCGGGCATCAGTCTGCGCGGGGTGACGTTTCGCTGGGGACCGGATGCCGAGCCGATCGTCGAAGGGCTGAGCCTCGACCTCGTTCCCGGCGATCGCCTGACGGTCGTCGGCGAGAGCGGGCTCGGCAAGTCGACGTTCGCGGCGCTGCTCACCGGACAGCTCGAACCGCAGCGGGGAAGGGTGCTGCTCGGCGGCGAACCGGTCAGCAGGATCGCGCCTGCCGAGCGGCACCGGATCGTCGGCTACCTGCCGAGTGAGCCGTACCTCTTCGCGGGTTCGGTGCGGGAGAATCTGACCGTGTCCTCGCTGTCGGCGGGGTCGGTGACGGATGGCCAGTTGCTGGTCTCCGTCGCGGCGGTCGGCGCGGGTGAGGTCGTCGAACGGCTCGGTGGGTTGTCCGGCGAGGTCGGCCACCGGAATCGCGGCCTTTCGGTCGCTGACGCGCAGTTGCTCGCGCTGGCGAGGTTGTACGCGAGCCCGGCGAAGGTGGTGGTGCTCGACGAGGCGACCTCCTGCCTGACAGCCGAAGCCGAGGCGCGAGCCGAAAGGGCGTTCGCGGCGCGTGGCGGAACCCTGGTGGTGATGACGTCCGGGCCGGGTCCGTCGCCGAGGCAGGGCAGGGTCCTGGTGCTGGGAACGGAGCCAAAGCACCACGCCGACATCCGCACTCAGGACGCCGAGATCCCCGCCCGGGACGCCGAGATGCGCATTCGAGCGCACGACAGTGACGAACCGGAGGTCGAACACCCGATACCCAGGCAGGCGCGCGGTCGCGGGGAGCGCGAGACCCGACCGGCTTCAGCCCATGCGGACCGGGTCGCTGGAACCGATGTCCCGCTCGGCAAGCAGCCTTGAGCACCGGCGCTCAGTCGACGACGAGCGCTTCGAGTGAGGCGCGAAGCCGGCCGGTGATCTCGACGGGGCGGCGACTCGTCCTGTCGACGAACACGTGCACGAAATGACCTTCGGCGACCACTTCCGACCGGTTCGCGCGGTGTATTCCGATTTCGTAGCGAACACTCGATCGGCCCAGTTTTCCCACGCGCAGGCCGATCGCGAGCTTCTCGGGGAACTCGACGGCCGCGAGGTAGTTGCAGTGCGATTCGACACACAGACCGATCGCGTCGCCGGTGTGAATGTCGAGTCCGCCTTCGGTGATCAGCCAGTCGTTGATCACCGTGTCCATCAACGAGTAGTGGACAACGTTGTTGACGTGCCCATATACGTCGTTGTCCTTCCACCTGGTCGGAACCAACTCCCAGTGAGCGTAAGTCACGCTTCGAATCTAGCTGTCCACTCTGAGTTCTTGGCGCACCGCCGGGCTATCGGGTAGCGTCCGGAAGGTAGGTATTGCTCAGTAAGTCCGCTCAGCAGAACGGAGTCAACCCCCCGGCGGCGCCTTCCATAGGAGCTCGACCAAAATTTGATCCAAAGGCCGATGGGGGTCGGCCCTAGGTCGTGTCCGACAAACCCGTAGCCTACTGCGCGGGGCCAGCGTGCCCCCTCGCCGCGTTGTCGGAAAGCCCGAGTACAACCCGGTACGAGGACTTCCCTCCGCCTTGCGAGGAACCACGCTGATCCCCGCTCGCACGGCAGAGGTTCATCAGACACGACCTAGCCGCGAGTACGGCTCATCCAGGTGTCAGAAGCGGGGCGCTCGTCCGTGCGTACGGGACGGGGCGCCAAAATTGCTGCGCCCGTAACCCGCGAGACGCACGTACCTCACCAAGCCCCGACGACAACGCCAAGAACAGCCGAAACCCTGAGGTGTCCATGTCTGCTTCGCCGTCCCCGACAGAATCGCGACCACGTCGTCCGAAACCCATGATCTCCGGGCGGACCTCGCTTCCGGAGCACGTCACGGTCAAAGCGTTCGTGATCGTGCCGCTCGTCGCGGTGGCTGTGGCTGTTCCCTTCGCCTGGGGCTGGGGTTTGAGCTGGATCGATGTCGGGCTCGGCGCCTTCTTCTTCGTGATCAGCGGCTTGGGGGTGACGGTCGGGTACCACCGGCTGTTCACGCACGGCTCTTTCAAGGCCAACCGCGCGCTTCGAGTCGCGCTCGCCATCGCGGGAAGCTTTGCCGCGCAAGGTCAGGTCACCACATGGGTCGCGGATCACCGGCGGCACCACGCCTTCTCCGACAGGGCGGGCGATCCACACTCGCCGTGGTTGTTCGGTACCGGACCGAGGGCGCTTGCGAAGGGATTCTGGCACGCGCACATGGGCTGGCTGTTCGATCGCGAGGTCACCAACTCGCAGCGGTTCGCCCCCGACCTCCTTGCCGACAAGGACATCAGGATGGTCGACAGGCTCTTCCCGCTGTGGATCGCCATGAGCCTGCTGCTGCCGGGCATCGCCGGTGGCTTGATCACCTGGTCGGTGTGGGGCGGCGTGACGGCGTTCTTCTGGGCGGGTCTGGTGCGAGTGGGCTTGCTGCACCATGTGACCTGGTCCGTGAACTCGATTTGCCACATGATCGGCGAGCGTCCCTTCACCAGCAGGGACAAGGCCGCCAACTTCTGGCCGCTGGCGATCTTCTCGTTCGGCGAGGCGTGGCACAACCTGCACCACGCCGACCCGACCTGCGCGCGGCACGGTGTGTTGCGTGGGCAGATCGACATCTCGGCAAGGGTGATCTGGCTGTTCGAGAAGCTGGGGTGGGCGCGAGACGTCCGGTGGCCGACCTCGGCGCGACTCGACCGTCTCGCCACGGCGAAGTAGCCGCGCGAGTCCCCCGCTCAGACCGCCGACTTCTGCACTCAGGCCGGCGAGTTCCGCACTCGGCCGCGCGAGTTCCCCGTCCAGGTCGGCGAGTTCCGCACCCGGACCAAGCTGCCCGGACCGAGTCACCTAGCCGCCCGGCCGCCCGGCCACACCCGACACCCACTCCGGTCAAAGACGGCTCCATTCCGGTTGCAACCCCCTGCAACTCCTTCCCAGCAGCGCCCTTCGGTAGTGCCATGGGAGTCACACGTCGATGGTGACGTGTGACACACCGTGGAGGTGATTGTGGGCGCGCGTCCGGTGACGGTGGGAGTCGTCGCGAACCCGGCTTCCGGGCGAGACATCCGGCGTCTCGTCGCCCAGGCTTCGGTGTTCCCCACCGCCGAGAAGGCCAACATGGTTCGCCGCCTGCTCTCGGCTTTCGCCTCGGTCGGCGTCGGCAGGGCGTTGCTGTCCACGGATCTCGGCGGCATCTCGGCCGCCGTACTTCGCGCATTGCGCACGAGGCGCCCTGAGCGCGAAGGCCCGTGGCCGCTCGTCGAATTCTGCGACGAGGATCCCTTGACCGGCACTGCCGACGACACCACCAACGCCGTGACCAGGATGGTCGCCGCGGGTGCCGAACTGATCGTGTGCCTCGGAGGCGACGGCACCGCTCGCGTCGCGGCAGGCGCGTGCGGAGATGTTCCGCTGCTCGCGCTCTCGACCGGCACCAACAACGCTTTCCCCAAGATGCACGAGGCGACGGTGGCCGGGCTTGCCGGTGGGCTCGTCGCCACGGGAGCGATCACCACCGGCATCCGCCGCGCGGGGTTGCTCGAAGTGACGGCGGGTGATCGCACCGAGCCCGCGCTCGTCGACGTGTGTACCTCGACCGCCCGGCATGTCGCTTCGCGGGCACTGTGGGATCCGACCTTGCTCGCCGAACTGTTCTGCACGTTCGCCGAACCGGATGGGATCGGTCTTTCCAGCGTCGCGGGCCAGTTGTGCCCCAGTCCGCGCGACGAGCCGACAGGAGTCGCGTTGACCTTCGCTCCGCCGGAAGAGGCGGCGTGGGTCGTGCACGCCCCGATCGCACCCGGCCTTGTCGTGCCCGTCGGTGTTCGGTCGTGGCGCCGGTTGCCGGTCGGCGAGCGAGTCGCGATCGGAGTCCCGCACGGGGTGATCGCCGTCGACGGGGAACGGGAACTGGAGCTGAGCGGCGATACGGCCGCGACGGTGCGGTTGAGCGAGGAGGGGCCTCGGTGCGTCGACGTGGCCGCGGTACTCGCCGAAGCGGCGCGCACCGGATCGCTTCGCACGGAGCAAAGCCAGTCGCACCGGCGGCTCGGCGAAGAACTCAGCGCACTGTGAGCGAGGAAGGAGCGTCACCGCGATGACGGATACCTTGTCCGACAAGTCAACCAGCCCTCACGGGGAACTCGGCGAAAGCGCACTGCTCGACGCCTACCGGACGATGCGCACGATCAGGAACTTCGAGGAACGGCTGCACGCCGAGTTCGCGACCGGCGAGATCGCGGGTTTCGTGCACCTCTACGCGGGTGAGGAGGCATCGGCCACCGGCGTGTGCATGCACCTCGACGAGCGCGACACCATCGCAAGTACGCACAGGGGCCACGGACATTGCATCGCGAAGGGCGTCGACGTCAAGGCGATGATGGCCGAGATCTACGGCAGAACGACCGGTTCGTGTCACGGCAAGGGCGGCTCGATGCACATCGCCGACCTTTCGAAAGGAATGCTGGGTGCCAACGGGATCGTCGGCGGCGGTCCTCCGCTGATCTGCGGAACGGCGCTCGCGGCGAAGAAACAGGGAACGGGCGGCGTGGGTGTCGCGTTCTTCGGCGACGGCGCGAGCAACCAGGGAACGACACTCGAAGCGCTCAACCTTGCCTCGGTGTGGAATCTGCCCGCGATCTTCGTGGCCGAGAACAACGGCTACGCCGAAGCGACGGCGAGCACCTGGTCGGTCGCGGCCGACAACATCGCGGACAGGGCCGCCGGGTTCGGCATGCCGGGCGTCATTGTCGACGGCTTCGACTTCTTCGCGGTGCACGAGGCGGTCGGAGAGGCGATCGAGCGGGCGAGAGCGGGCGGCGGCCCGACGCTTGTCGAGGTCAAGTTCACCCGCTACTTCGGACATTTCGAGGGAGACCAGCAGACCTATCGTGCCGACGAGGTCGCGAAGGCGAGGGAAAACCTCGACTGCCTCAAGCGGTTCAGGAAGCGGGTCACCGAAACCGGGCTACTCAAGGAAAGCGCATTGGACGAAGTGGACAGTTCGGTCGCCGAGTTGATCGACGTCGCCGTAGACGAGGCGAAGGCCGCTCCCAAACCGGGCACGGCCGATCTGGAAACCGACGTGTACATCACCTACTAGGGAGGCAGGCGACATGGCACGCACGATCAGCTATCGCGAGGCCATCGGCGAGGCTCTCGCGCAGGAGATGGAACGCGACGAGTCGGTCATCGTCATGGGTGAGGACAACGCTGGTGGAGCAGGCGGCCCCGGCGATGAGGACGCGTGGGGCGGTGTTCTCGGTGTCACGAAAGGACTTTTCCACCGGTTTCCTGGCAGAGTGCTCGACACGCCGATCTCCGAGTCGGCCTTCGTCGGTGCCGCCGTCGGAGCCGCGACGAGTGGGATGCGTCCCGTCGCGGAGCTGATGTTCATCGACTTCATGGGAGTCTGTTTCGACCAGATCTTCAATCAGGCGGCCAAGTTCCGCTACATGTTCGGTGGCAAGGCGAAGACACCGGTGGTCATTCGCACGATGTACGGAGCGGGATTGCGGGCGGCAGCCCAGCATTCGCAGGCGCTCTATTCGATTTTCACGCACATTCCCGGACTCAAGGTGGTCGTGCCTTCGAGTCCGTACGAGGCGAAGGGGCTGATGATCCAGTCCATTCGCGACGATGATCCCGTCATCTTCTGTGAGCACAAGGCGATGTACGACGTCACCGGAGAGGTTTCGGAGGACAGCTACTCGATTCCGTTCGGGGAGGCCAATGTCGTCAGGGACGGATGCGACGTGACCGTCGTCGCGATCGGCAGGATGGTGTCGGTCGCGGAAGAAGCGGCGAAGACCCTTGCCGATTCGGGGATCGAGGCCGAGATCATCGATCCTCGCACGACGAGTCCGCTGGACACCGAGACGATACTGGAGAGTGTCGAGAACACCGGCAGGCTCGTCGTGGTGGACGAGGCGACGCCGCGATGCAACATGGCCACCGACGTCTCCGCGCTCGTGGCCAAGGAGGCGTTCGGCTCGCTGAGGGCGCCGATCGAACTGGTGACGGCGCCGCACACTCCGGTGCCGTTCGCCGATTCGCTCGAAGATCTCTACATCCCCGACGCGCAGCGGGTGACCAACGCGGTCAAGAGCGTCGTCGAGTGGAAGCGGTGAGCATGGACGACGTCATCCGGAAGGTCGTCATGCCCAAGTGGGGGCTGTCGATGACGAGCGGGAAAGTCACCGAGTGGGTCGCCGAGGAAGGTGCGGAGGTCGCCGACGGTGACGACCTCGCCGAAATCGACACCGACAAGATCGCCGGTGCGCTCGAATCCGCCGACGAAGGGGTGCTGCGCAGGATCATCGCAAGGGTCGGCGAGGACGTGCCGGTGGGAGGGACGATCGCGCTCATCGCCCCCGCCGAGGTACCGGAGTCCGACATCGACGAGGCCGCGCGAACCGCGCGTGAGGAACTGGACTCCGGCGCCGTCGAGGAGGTCGCCGGCCCGGTGACCGGGACTTTCGACGTCGATGGAGGGAGCATCGCCTACGCGACGCTCGGTGAAGGCAGCGAGCCGGTCGTGCTCGTCCACGGCTACGGGGGCGACAAGAACTCGTGGCTGTTCGTGCAGGAACCACTGTCGCGGGACCGCGCGGTGCATGCCATCGACCTGCCTGGACACGGTGAGTCGGGCAAGGATGTCGGGGACGGCTCTCTCGCCGTGCTCGCGCGGGCCGTACTCGGCTTCCTCGAAGCGGCGGGTATCGAGAAAGCGCATCTCGTCGGCCATTCGCTCGGCGGTGCGGTGATCACGGCCGCCGCCGCGACGGAGCCAGAGCGGGTCGCCTCGCTGACGCTGGTGGCGCCAGCGGGGATCGGAACCGGAATCAATGCCGACTACCTGCGTGGATTCGCTGCGGCGACGTCGAGAAGGGAGCTCAAGCCGCACCTCGGCGCGTTGTTCGCCGACCCCGCGCTCGCCACGAGGCAACTCGCGGACGACCTGATGAAGTACAAACGGATCGACGGCGTGGACAAGGCGCTCAACTCGCTGCTGGCAAACCTGCTCGACGGCGAACGGCAGGGCATCGACATCACGGCGACATTGTCCGAAGTGGAGGTACCGGTCGGCATCGTGTGGGGAAGCCAGGACGCGATCATCCCGCCCGCCAACGTCGGAGACCGGCCGGATGTCACGGTCGTCGAGGACGCGGGACACATGGTCCACATGGAGCAACCCGGCGCCGTCGTCGCCGCGATCGGCCTCCTCGTCACTCCGCGGAGGTGACGAGGAGGGTTCCCTACCGGCACCAGGCTTGCGACACTGGTCAGCGTGCGCAGGGAGCACCTTGAGGCAGCGGTGCCGGTGGGGACCGACCCCCGGCGGCACGCGCGAGTTCTTGCCCAGGTGCACGAAGCGGCGCTGACCGGTGCCTCGCCGTGTGCTCAGCCGAGACCGGTCATCGGGGCGTCGTGGCAGCGGATGCGCAGGCTCGGGCTCGATCCGGATCATGGCGCGGACGGCCTGCTGCTCTCGCACGCCGAACTGGAGGCGCGCCGCAGGGAAAGCGGGCTCGCCGACGCGCTGCCGATCCTCAGGGGCGGTTTGATCAGCGTCGCGGAAGAGGCCGCGCACATCATGGTCGTCGTCGACCGCGAAGGCAGCGTCCTCTGGCGGGACGGCAGCACGTCGGTGCGACATCGCGCCGACCGGCTCGGTTTCACCGAAGGTGCTTCGTGGCACGAGAACAACGTGGGGACCAACGCGATCGGCACCGCGCTCGTCGCGCGCAGGGCGATGCAGGTGTACTCGGCTGAGCATTACGTGCGTTCGCACCACGCCTGGACGTGCGCGGCGGCCCCACTGCACGATCCGAGGGACGGCAGGCTGCTCGGCGTCGTCGATCTGTCGGGTCCGGCGCCGACCGTGCACGCGACGACGCTCGCGCTCGTGGACGCCGTCGCGAAGCTCGCGGAAGCGCGGCTGCGCAACACCCACCTCGCCGAACTGGAGAAACTGCGCTCGACCACGCTCACCGTGCTGTCGAGGGTCGGGGGTCGCGCGCTGATCACCGACCCGCACGGCTGGGTCGCCGCCGCGTCGGGTCTCGGCGCGATCGACAGGGTCGGTTTGCCGTCGTCGACCTCCGCGGGGAGCGCGTGGCTGCCTTCGCTCGGCGCGTGTCACCTCGAACCGGTTCCTGGTGGCTGGCTGGTGCGACTGACCGACGACGAGGCGGTACCCGGCGAATCCATGCGCGCGGTGCTCGACATACGTTCCAGCCCCGCATGCGTACTGACGGTGACCGGGCCCAGCGGCACCTGGTCCTATCCGCTGAGCCCGAGGCACGCGGAGATGCTGTACGTGCTGGCCAGCCACCGGGATGGCCGGTCGGCGGCCCAGCTCGCGCTCGATCTGTTCGGTGATCCGGCGCGGACGGTGACCGTCAGAGCTGAGATGTCCAGGTTGCGCAGGCAACTCGGCACGATCCTCTCGCGGAGGCCGTACCGCTTCGCCGACGACATCGACGTCGCGCTCAGAAAGCCGGATTCGGCCGAACTGGTGTTACCGCACTCGACGGCCCCCGCGATTCGCGGGACTTAGGTCGTGTCTGATGAACCTCTGCCGTGCGAGCGGGGATCAGCGTGGTTCCTCGCAAGGCGGAGGAAACGTCCTCGTACCGGGTTGTACTCGGGCTTTCCGACAACGCGGCGAGGGGCCACGCTGGCCCCGCGCAGCAGGCTACGGGTTTGTCGGACACGACCTAGCACCACGCTCGCGGTTCACGGTGTTCACTGTATTACGGCCCCGGCACGATCTTCGCGCCGTCGGCGGAGTCCGTGGCTGACGTCGAGCACACTCGGCTACGGTCGTGCGGGTGCTGAGACTGGGTGGAGGAACGCGATGACGAGCACCGTGACCGGTCGCGGTCCCTCCGTGCCCCCGACAAGGCCGAGGCGTGAACCGCGCCCCACCCGGTCCGGCGTCGGCTGGCTGCTGGAGTTGCCCGCGAACGCGGTCCGTCGTGTCGCCCGCTCCGCGAAGGCGACACCGGGACGGCTGTCGCTCATCGCGACGGGGCTCATCGTGCTCGCGCTGGTCACCGGCCTCGTCGGCACAGCGTCGGTGCTGAACCGCGACAACACGATCAACGCGCTGATCGATCACAGGGAACCGCTCGCAGCCGCGGCGCAGGAGGTCTACGGTTCGCTCTCCGACGCCGACGCGACGGCGGCGAGCGCCTTCCTCTCCACCGGTACCGAGCCGCCCGAACTGCGGGAACGCTACGAACTGGACATCGCGCGAGCAGGTGCCGCGCTGGCGAAGGCCGCATCGGATTCGGGGAGTGTTCCCGAGGCCGCCGAGCAGGTCGGCATCCTCAGCCAGCGGCTTCCCGTCTACACGGGACTGATCGAGACGGCGCGCGCCAACAACCGGCAGGGCTTTCCCTCCGGCGCGGCCTACCTTCGTGAGGCATCGGAGCTGATGCGGTCGCAGCTTCTGCCTGCGGCGCACCGGCTTTACGAGATCGACGCCCAGCGGCTCGTCGACGAGCAGGACACCGCTTCCGGTGTTCCGTGGCTGACCGCGGTACTCGTTTTCGGTCTGCTCGCCGCGTTGATCGCGACCCAGATCCACCTCAAGCGCAGGACCAACAGGGTCTTCAACATCGGCCTGCTCGTCGCCAGCATCGCCGTCGGGCTGTCGATCCTGTGGGGCGCCGGTGCGCTGACGGTACAGAGCGTGCTGGTCAGCAGCGGGCGAAGCACCGGAACGGAACAGGCTGACCTGCTCGTTCGGGCACGAATCGCCGCGTTGCAGGCAAGGGCCGACGAGACACTGACACTGGTGGCTCGCGGCGGTGGCGAGAGCTACGACAAGGAGTTCGGCGAGCTGTTCGGCCAGTTCGCGGGAGAGGACGGGCAGGGAGGACTGCTCGGCGAGGCGCGCCGCGGCGCGGAGGGTGGCCCCGAGACCACGCACATCGCTTCCGCGGCCAACCACGCGACGACCTGGTTGAGGGCCCATGGCGAGGTCCGCAGGCTCGACGACTCCGGCAACTACGCCGAGGCAGTCGGTCTCGCCATCGACGGTACTGACGAAGAGGGAGCGGCGGCGGCCTTCAGCAGGGTCGACGGGGATCTCGTCGCCGCGATCGGCGTCGCGAGACAGAGCTTCCTCGACGAGACGACGAACGGCTCGCGCGCGCTGACTTTGCTCGCGCCAGGCTTCGCCGTACTGGCAGCCATCGCGGCGCTGGGAACCACGTTGGGATTCAGGGAACGCTTGCGGGAGTATCGCTGATGAACAGGAAAACCCGGTGGACTGTCCTCCTCGCCGCGACGGCCGCGCTCGTCGCGGGATGCGGATCGCCAGGTGCGCCCGTCGATCCGGCTCCCGTCGAGTCGGTGCAGCGCCCGATGCCGCCCAACGCCGCCGAGGAACACGATGTCGACGGCGGAGGCTCGACGAACGACGGCTGCAATCCCGCCGCGAGCCTCGGCCCGAGCGGCAACGTTCCCTCCGGATCCACAATGGACGAGATCAGACAGCGCGGCTACCTGATCGTCGGTGTCGACCAGAACACCTTCCTCTTCGGATTTCGCAATCCCACGACGGGAAAGCTCGAAGGATTCGACATCGACATCGCGAAGCAGGTGGCCAAGGAACTGCTCGGAGACCCCGAGGCGGTGCAGTTCAAGGCGATCAGTTCGGCGCAGCGGATTCCCACCCTGACCGAAGGTCAGGTGGACATCGTCGTCAGGACGTTCTCGATCACCTGCGAACGTCTTGAGGACATCAACTTCTCGACTGTCTACTACGTCGCGGGACAGCGGGTGCTCGTCAATAAGGACTCCGATGTGGAGGGTGTCGGCGACCTCGGTGGCAAACGGGTGTGTGCGAGCAAGACCTCGACGTCGCTGCCCAACGTCGTTCAGGCCGCGCCCGAAGCGTTGCCGATTTCGGTCGACGACTGGTCGGACTGTCTCGTGATGTTGCAGCAGGGCCAGGTCGAAGCGGTGTCGACGGACGACACGATCCTCGCTGGAATGGCCGAACAGGACCCGACGACCAAGATCGTCGGCGACCGGTTCACCGACGAGCTGTACGGCATCGGCATTCCCAAGGAGAACACCGACATGGTGCGGTACGTCAACTACGTGCTCGACAAGGTGCGCGGAGGCCCGTGGCAGGACAGCTACCGAACCTGGTTGCTCGACCGGCTCGGTTCCGCTTCCCCTCCCCGCCCCGAATACCAGTGACACCCTCTGGAGGCAGCAGTGTCGGATGAGCAGCATCGTCCTGGGCACGTCATACCGGACGAGGCGGAACACGTTCCGAGGGTGACGCCGGATACGCAGGTCATTCGCCCGGTTTCGGTGGAGAACCAGGAGCCGCAGCCGACGAGTGTGCTCGCGGCGCCCGCGCCGGAGACCGAGAGCATCGCCCCTCCTGACCCGCCGAAGGAACCGAGCGGCCCAGGGCCGCTGCCCGACCCCGGTACGGAAAGTGTCCTGCCGCCGAGCACCAGCGGCGGAATCCGGCCGGGAACCGGCCCTGGCACGGGACCGGGAACCGGATCAGGCGCATTCCCCGGTACCTCGCGAAGGTCGTCGAGGCGGACGGCGAGAAGGGGCAGGCTCGGAGCGGGCATCGTCGAGGTGCCACCGGTTCCCTACCGTGACCCGGCCGCCGCGGTGCTGCACAACCCGATGGTCTCCGAGGAGAAACGCTACTGCGGCAACTGCGGTATCAAGGTCGGCCGGAGCAGCGAGGGGGAACCGGGGTCGCCCGAGGGAAACTGTCCCGATTGCGGCACGTGGTTTTCCTTCGTGCCGAGGCTCCGTCCACAGGAGATCGTCGGCGGTCAGTACGAGGTGCTCGGTGCGCTGGCCTATGGTGGCCTCGGCTGGATCTACCTCGCCCAGGACCACAACGTGAGCGACCGTTGGGTCGTCCTCAAAGGACTCATCGACACCGGTGACGCTACCGCGATGGCCGCGGCCGTCAACGAGACCAGATTTCTGGCCGAGGTCGAACACCCCAACATCGTCAAGATCTACAACTTCGTGCAGCATCCCGATCCTGACACCGGCAACTCCGTCGGCTACATCGTCATGGAGTACGTCGGCGGCGATTCACTGCGCGAACTGGCTCTCGCGCACCACAGAGCGTCGGGAAGGGCGGAGCCGTTGCCCATTGGGCAGGTCATCGCCTACGGCCTGGAAATCCTGCCCGCTATCGGCTACCTGCACGGGCAGGGCTTGTTGTACTGCGATCTCAAGCCGGACAACGTGATCCAGACACACGAACAGCTCAAGCTGATCGACCTCGGCGCCGTGCGCAGGATGGACGACTACACGAGTCCGCTGTTCTTCACCACCGGTTACAGTGCGCCGGAACTCGCCACCCGTGGCGCCTCGGTCGCGTCCGACCTGTTCACGGTCGGCAGAACGCTCGCCGTGCTGAGCTTCGAGTTCTCCGGTTACACCACGAAGTACAAGACGACCTTGCCCGGTCAGGAAGACGTGCCGCTCTTCCGGCTTTTCGGCTCCTACTACAGGTTCCTGCGCAGGGCCACACATGCCGACCCCGACCGCAGGTTCATCGCGGCAGAGGACATGGCCGACCAGCTCACCGGCGTCCTTCGCGAGATCATGGCGATGGGAACGGGAAAGCAGCGACCAGCGGCGTCCACTGTGTTCGGACCGGAGATCGACGCGTTCGGCGTGGACATGGTCGTACCGGATCCTGGCAAGGGCGTGTCGCTGCCGGATCCCGCCGAAGTGGTGATGGGTTTGCCCATTCCCCAGGTGCACACCGACGACGCGGGCGCGGGCGTCCTTGCCGCGATGACGGCTGCCGATCCGAAGACGGCCATCGAGGCGCTGGCGAAGGCACCGAGGGAATCCATCGAGGTCAGGCTTCGCATCGTGCGAGCGAGGATCGAGCTTGGCGAACTCGCCGAGGCGAACCGGCAGTTGCAGGCGGCGCAGTACCTCGCGATCAAGGCCGGATTCCCGCACGACTGGCGGATCGACTGGTACCGGGGTCTCATCGAGCTGGCAGGTGGCCGCTCGAAGGTCGCGCACGTCGCCTTCGACGCCGTTTACGACGAACTGCCAGGCGAGGTCGCGCCCAAGCTGGCGCTGGCTTTCAGCGCGGAGAGCGTCGGCGACTTCTTCAACGCCTCCCGGCTTTACGAGCTGGTGTGGCGAACGGACCGCACGTACGTCAGTGCCGCGTTCGGGCTCGCGAGGGTGTACCTGGCGCAGGGAGCGAGGGCTGGTGCCATCGAGGTACTTGAATCGGTTCCTGCCTCGTCGACCCATCACGTCGCTGCTCAGGTCGCCGCCATCAAGATCAAAACCAGGGTCAACGGTGGCGAGGCCGCGCACACCGTCGGCGAGCGGGACCTGGTCGACGCCGCCAACCGGTTGCAGCGCCTTTCGCTCGATGCCGAACGCAGGGCGATGCTGTCCGCCGAGGTGCTTGAATCGGCGTTCGAATGGATCCGCTCGCCTGCCGGTCAGCGTTATGCCAGCGTGGGGGACGGCGCGCAGGTGCTCGGCAGGAGACTCGACGAGCGAGAGCTTCGCTTCGGCCTCGAAGACTGCTACCGCACGCTGGCCAAACTCGCTGACACGGCCGAGCAGCGCATCGAGCTGGTCGACAAGGCCAACGCGGTCCGGCCGCGCACGAGGACGTGATCAGGAAGGTCGCAGTTCGACGATCGTGATGTCGGGTGGCGCGCCGACCCTGACCGGTGGACCCCAGAAGCCCGCGCCCCTCGTGACGTACATCTTCGTGTCGTCGAACTGGTACGACCCGGCGACGGCGCCCTGTTGCAGGCTGACGATCAGCTCGAACGGCGAGAGCTGCCCGCCGTGGGTGTGCCCCGCGAGCATCAGGTCCACGCCGTGCTCGACGGCGGGAGTGATGTCGACCGGCTGGTGAGCCAGCATCACGAGTGCCTTGTCGGGGTCCCTGCCTTCGACGGCCCTCGCCACGTCGCCGGGATCCTGCCACTGGTAGCCGATGTGGTCGTTGATACCGGCGAAGTGGAAGACCCCGCCGTTGTGCTCGATGTCGACGTGCTCGTTGCGCAGCGGACGGATCCCGAGCGAGGGCACGTGTTCGATCCACTCCCGATACCCGGAGAAGTACTCGTGGTTGCCGGTGACGTAGAAGGTGCCGTGCGTGCTGCGCAGGTCGGCGAGCGGTTCGGCGGCATGCGCGAGATGTCGCACCTCACCGTCGACGAGGTCGCCCGCGATGGCGACGAGGTCAGGCCGCTCCGCGTTGACCAGTTCCACGATGCGCTCGGTGAAGGAGCGGCCGATGATCGGCCCGAGGTGGACGTCGCTGATCAACGCGATGCGGCAGCCCGAGGCTCGCGGATCGAGCCTCGGCAGCGAGATCGGAACCCTCGTCACCGTCGGAGGGCCGAGCGCGACCGTCATGCCGTAGCCGACGAACCCGGTCGCGACGACCCCCGCGACCGCGGCGGACCCGCGAGCGAGCGCGACACGGCGGGTGACTCCTCCCCGTTCGTCAGCGGTGCTCTCCGGTTCGGCAGGCTTGTCGCCCTTGCGCACCCAGCCGCGAAGCGCCAGCCGGGGGATCTCCAGCACGACCAGTACGACGAGGAGGTAGAAGAACATCGCCAGCCAGAGATAGCCGGGCCAGGCGAACCAACGGGCGATGGCCGGATCGATACTCGTCCCCGTGCCGAGCGCGACGCCCATGAGCAGGACGAGCGCGACGATCGCGGCCGTGCCGACCTTGCGGGCCCTCGATTTCGGCGACGTGGTGTCGAAAACGAGCCGCTTCCACACGTAGAGGTGCACGATCGCGATGAGGGCGATCGCGAGCAGGATGAACATTACGGATTGATGTCCCAGTCCTTGGCGTCCGCGCCGCGGGAGTCCCTGAGCTTCTCCAGCGCGTCGACGTCGCCGTGGGTCGTGAAGTGATCGATGCCCACCGTGACGAACAGCGCCCTCGCCTGGACGGCGACCGGACCGTCGGCCGCGTCGAGCCTGCCCTCCGCGCTGACGAACACCTTGCGTCCGGCGATCCCGTCGAACCGGGTCGTGATGAACAGCGTCGAGCCGACCGGAACCGGTCTGCGGAAGTCGGTCTCCAGCTTGCCCGTCACCGCGGGGCGGCGAAGCAGGTTGCCGACCGCGGAACCGAGTGCCTCGTCGAAGGCACAGACCAGCAGCCCGCCGTGCGCGAGGCCGGGCGCGCCCTGATGTGCCTTCGTGACGGCGAACTGTGATTCGACGACGAGGTCTTCGGCGACGGACGACCGGATGTGCAGACCGCCTTCGACATCGTCGCCACAACCGAAGCACTGGTCGAAGTGGATACCGAGCTTGCTGCCGGGTTCAGGCGCCGCCGGGTGCGGAACGACCGGTTCCGTCGGTACCGGTGGCCAGCTTGGAGGGTTGCTCACCCAATCAAGTTAACCGGTTGCCGGTGAAGCCGACGGTCCGGTCTTCCCGACGAACATCCGCGAACTGACGATGTCGCGAAGGGCGACGCCGTTGGTCTCCGGAAGCAGCAGCACCGGAATCGTCGCGATCGCGGCGGCACCCATCAGGTAGAACGCGGGCCACAGCGTGTTTCCGGTCGCGTCGACGAGCGAGCCGACGATGTAGGGAGCGGTTCCGGCGAACGCGGCCGTCGACACGTTGTAGCCGATGGAGAAGGCCCCGTACCGGACCTGTGTGGGGAACATCGCGGGCAGCGTCGAGGCCACGATCGAGAGGAAAAGCACAAGGCAGAGGCCGATCATCGCGAGTCCACCCGCCAGCATGAGGACGTTCACGCCGGAGGCCGTCTTGCTGTTCTCCATGAGGGTGAAGGCGGGAATCGGCAGGATGAGGAAGCCCGCACAGGAGGCCATGAGAATGGGCTTCCTGCCGATGCGGTCGGAGAGCGCGCCGAGCGGCACGATCAACACGAGCATGGCGAGGATGACCCCCATCACGATCAGCAACGGAGTATTGCCGGTCATGCCGAGCACGTCCTTCAAGTACGTCTCGACGTAGGCGAGCATGATCCAGTCACCGACGTTGAGCATGATCACGAGGCCGATGAGGTGCAGGATCGACTTCCAGTGCTTGGTGATCAGCTCCTTGAGCGGAGACTTCGCCACCTTGTGCTGCTGCTCGATCTCCTGGAAGACCGGTGTGTCCTCCAGCTTGTTGCGCAGGTAGAAGCCGACGAGGCCGAGCGGGCCCGCGATGAGGAACGGGATCCGCCAGCCCCAACTGTGCATGGCGGCGTCGCCGACGAGCATCGTGGTCACCGTCACCGTGCTGGCGCCGAGGAAGAAGCCGGTAAGTGTTCCGAATTCGAGCCAGCTGCCGAGGAATCCGCGTTTCTTGTCAGGCGCATACTCGGCGAGGAAGGTCGCCGCGCCGCCGTACTCACCGCCCGCGGAGAAGCCCTGCAACGCGCGAAGCCCGATGACCAGAACCGCGGCGACCATGCCGATCTCGTTGAAGGTCGGGAGCAGGCCGATGGCGAAGGTCGAGCCCGACATCAGGATGATCGTCATGGCCAGCACCTTCTGCCGGCCGAGCTTGTCACCGAGCGGACCGAGAATGAAGCTGCCGAACGGTCTGATCACGAACGTGACGGCCAGCAGCGCGAACGTCGCGAGCGCGCCTTCGGCCGTACTGCCCGCGTTGAAGAACACCTGGCCGAGGATCGCCGGCATGAAGCCGAAGACGCCGAAGTCGTACCACTCGATGCAGTTGCCCATCGCCGAACCGGCGACGGCTTTGCGAACATCGGTATTGCTGGGCACATAAGGCGCGCGTTCCGCGGCGCCCGCAGCGTCCTCCGCCATGAAGACCACCCCGTCATGAACTCGCGGACGAGGGTCAGTGTCGGAAAGTTCTTGGCCAGCTGCCACTTGAACAGGCTGTTTTGTCCGATTGTGAGGCCGCCGGAAAGCGTGGTTTACCGACGGCCTCACTGGTATTCGGCTGCGTGGGCGCTATTGCGTCAACGCGGAGAGCGCCGACCAGTCGGCCCAGGAGTAGGTCCAGTCGTGATAGTCGCCGTCCTCCGGGCCGAGTTGCTGCGTGCTTCCTTCGATCTCGACGGGATCGCCGGGCAGCACGCCGTCGTAGTACTCCTTGGCGTCCGCGACGGACATGTTGATGCAGCCGTGCGAGACGTTGGTGTAGCCCTGATCGCCGACCGACCACGGAGCGGCGTGGGTGAACTCGCCGTTGTTCGAGATGCGGACGGCCCAGTTGACCTCGAAGTCCCGGTAGCCGTAGCCGGGGTTGGTCATGTAGTAGACGGGGTGCTTGCTCATCACGACATGGGTCCCGCTGTGGGTGACCCTGCCCGGGTCGGAGTCGAGCCCGTAGCTCACCGGATAGTCGGCGATCTGTTGCCCGTCACGGATGACGACCATGCGGTGGGTCTGGGTGTTGCCCTTGACGATCTGCGACCTGCCGATGCTGAAGTTCGATGTGACGTCGGCCTCGCCGTATGTGCCGTCGCCGATGTGGACGCCGTAGATGTCGGCCCTCACCGACACCGTGGTCCCCGGCTGCCAGTAGTCCTTCGGCCGCCAGTGCACGGAGGTGTCGTTTTCGAGCCACGCCCATGAGCCCTCCGTCTGCGGCGTCGTCTCCACGTGCAGTGCCTTCTCCACCGCCACCTTGTCGGTGACCGGAGCGTCGAAGGTGAGACTGATCGGCATCGCGATGCCGTAGATACCGTCGTCGCCGACGTTGAGGCGACCGCCCGCCGTGGCCTTCGGCGCGACCGTGCTGAACGAACCGTTGATCGGGGTCTCTTTGCCGTTCTTGTCGACCGCCGTACCCGACCAGGTGTAGGTCTTGGCATAGCCGAGTGGTTCGGTCGCCGTCCAGCTCCGCTGGTCCTTGGCGACCTCGCCGTCGACCGGAGTGCCCTCAGGGTTGGTCAACGCGACCGACTTGATGGTCCCCTCGGCCACTGAGAGCCTGATGGGATCCCGTGGCGCGACATCCTTCTTGCCGTCCTCGGGTTGTGCGGTGATTTTCGCGGCGGGTTTCGAGTCCTCCGAGCCCGAGTTGCCGTCGCCGTTTCCTCCGTCACCCGTGCAGGCAGCGAGTCCAAGCAAGATGGCAAGCATGAGTGCCGTCGAGCCTCTGGTGTTCCCGCGCCGCGCTCCCTTTCGCTGACTCACGTGCGTCCCCTTCTCCCCGTCCATCCCCTCCTGACGTCGTAGAAACGCCCGTCGTTGCACCACAAAAATGGTGACTACGATCACAGAAAAGGATAGTTGTCATAGCCTGTGAGGGACCGAGACCGTCTCCTGACGGTGAACCTCATGCGCCAAGATCGCCACCGCTGCCCCCAATGGGGGGTTGATCGAACAACCCGTTCGTTACGCAACCCCTCGCGGCAGGTTCCGCCCGGTTGGACCAACCTGGAACCGCGGGGTTCGAAAAATGCGAGTAGCCGGTAGGCTGCCGAGTGGCCGTCGTTTTGCGTGTTCGTGGCTTCACACTCGCGGAACTTCTGACGCGAGCCCTGAGCCATGCGCGCTCTTTGCGTCTCGTTGGAACCGCCCGGGACGGCCAGGAAGTCACTTCGGTGACGTCCATGCGGAACAGCAACGAGGAGTAAAACGGTGGCGCAAGGCACTGTGAAGTGGTTCAACGCCGAAAAGGGCTTCGGCTTCATCGCCCAGGACGGCGGAGAGGGCGACGTGTTCGTCCACTACTCGGAGATCGAGGGCCGCGGTTTCCGCACGCTCGAAGAGAACCAGCGGGTGGAGTTCGAGGTCGGCCAGGGGCAGAAGGGGCCGCAGGCTCAGAAGGTTCGCGCCCTCTAAGGGGCGTCATTCCCTGACTGCATCGAGCCCCCCGGCGCATTGGCGCCGGGGGGCTCGATCGTTTTGGGGCCGCGTTGTTCGGATAGTCCGGACAACACGAGGCCCGTCCCTCCGGGGTTACCGGTGGACGGGCCTGCGTGACGGTGTGGCCGGGGTGTCGGTCAGCGGAGCGGGCCGCGAGCCGACTGCTCCCATTGCTGCTGGTCGAAGAAGTACTGGTCGGTCTGCGGCTCGCCGGTGGCCCGCGGCTCCGCGTGACGCTGCGCGCGTTCCTCCGACTCGATTTGGGATTCCCATGCGAGGCGTTCGAGGACCCACTCCTGGGCGAGCGCTTGCGGCGAAGTACCCCGGAAGGCGGCCAGCTCCTTGAGCTGCTGGCTGGCGATGAGGTTGACCCTGAGCTGGTAGACCTGCGCGTCGCCGAAGCGGCGCCCTGAGCCTGTGCTCTCGGGGTCGGACTCCGGAGCGAGTGCGGCGAGGTAGCTCGTCAGCTCGTGGTCTTCTGCGGCCGGGTCCGCCGCGTTGTCAACGGCGCCGCGGTGGCGACCACTGTTGGCGGGTTTGAGGTTGGTGCGGCTGCCGAGCCGACCGAATGCGGGAAGAGGCACCAGCACACGATAACGGTTGTATCTCGGCCGAAAGGTGTCTGTGATGCTACCCACACGCCGTGTCGCGAACTTTCCTTGTGCTTTGTGCCGTTTGGAGTAGTGGGCGGCCTGTCCGGACGAATAAATGAACACAAAACGTAGTCGGGTGGTGTCGGCAGGCTTTACCGATTACGCGATCGAAATTGAAAGAAGAAATGGAGAGGCCCCCGCGCCAGGGGGAGGAACGCGGGGGCCGGAGGGGATCTCCACAGGCGCTGACCGGGGGTGTGTCAGCACCTTGATTGTTACACGATGAGACGGCGCATCGCGAGGGTTGAGTTCGAAAAAGGCTTCTCACCTGTCATTTCTCCGTTGCCGGGGCGTCATTCTTCAGCTTTCCCCGAATGGCCGCTCAAGTAGACGGAGCGTGCGGGGAGGTTCACTCTGCGGGGGGCTGTGAGTGGCTCCAACCGCTCGCTAGCCTCGCGGCGAAGGTCATCCAGGAGCCCTTGGAGGAGCGATGAGCGGGTCTGTGGAAGTGCGACAGTTCCTCCTTCGATACGAGGGAGAGGGGCAGGCTGCCGGGTACGGCGGCGTGCCGGCGCAGCGATCGGGCCAGGCGGATGCCTCAAGGGTTTCCGACGACCAGGTCCGCAGGGCGAGGCTCGCGGTGGCGCGCGGGGCGACCAGTGTCGAGGACTGCGCTCAACTGCTCGACATGCTCGGGCTGAAACCTGACCCCGACGGAAAGTCGCCGGTTCAGGGGTAGCGAAGGGCGGCCGGGCCACGCGCTGTCGGTGGTGTCGCCGTCGTGGGTGATGCGCTGCTGGTGCGGTGTCGGCATCCGGGCTCGTAGTACTGCCCAGGTGCACACCCCCTGGTCGTGCACCTGGGCAGCACGTGGTCAAGCTACTTGTCGCCCGGCTGTCGAGCAATCGATTGGTTATCGTGACAGTGTTATGAAGGAAGCCCTTTCGTTCCCGGCCATCCGGCGGCAGTGTTTCCGTAACGCCGTGTTCAATGACGACGCTTCGGCGAGCTCCCGGGCGGGATTTCGGGGCTGGAAAGCCTGTCGATGCAGGTCAGAAAGAAGTGGACCCCCGGTTGTGGGGGTGGTTGAGGGTGTGTCATAGACTTACAGTCGCTCCCAGGGGGACCTGGAGGGCGCGGTCGCTCGGTTCGCCGAACCGGCTGGGCTCCCATCGTCCAGCGGCCTAGGACTCCGCCCTTTCAAGGCGGCAACGCGGGTTCGAATCCCGTTGGGAGTACGCAGTACAAGCAAGGCCCTGTGGCGCAGTTGGTTAGCGCGTCGCCCTGTCACGGCGAAGGTCGCGGGTTCGAGTCCCGTCAGGGTCGCTTCAAACGTTCGGCTGCTTGCCGGCGTGTCCGGCCAGGTAGCTCAGTTGGTACGAGCGTCCGCCTGAAAAGCGGAAGGTCGCCGGTTCGACCCCGGCCCTGGCCACGTCTACTACCTGCAAAGACGGCCCTCACAGTGTTTATGTGAGGGCCGTTTCTCGTTGTAGGTGCTCAGTTTCAGTTGCGGTTGGTCTTCCGGGGAGTAGCGGCTGATCTGGTTTGCCGTGGTTCGATCGCCGCGGCCGACCGGCCCCACGAGGGCCCCGCATGCGCGGGGAGCACGCTCTGAAGTTGCCACATGGCTCGACGGACGACGGACCATCCCCGCGTGCGCGGGGAGCACCCCGAGGACGGACCATCCCCGCGTGCGCGGGGAGCACCTATTCGTACGGAGCTGAAGAGGTCGCCGGGGCGGACCATCCCCGCGTGCGCGGGGAGCACACCACCGACGACGGATTCGCCGTGTTGCTGCGCGGACCATCCCCGCGTGCGCGGGGAGCACCACTGCCGTCGAGTGCTCGGTAGTAGCACTCCGCGGACCATCCCCGCGTGCGCGGGGAGCACCCTTTTTGACCTGGGTGTTCGCGCGCCAAAGGTGCCAAATTTTGGGCGGCCGCGCAAGCACGGGACCGCGTCGCCGAGGCAGGTCCACCTCGGCGACGCTGGCATACGTCACGGCAACCGGACGTGTTCCTTGATCCAGTCGTGGAGCACGTCGGACCTCGCGGCGATCTCTTCCTCCGCGTGCGGGCAGTCGGGGCCGCCGATTTCGGTCGCGACGAGCTCGTAGGTGCCGTCCTCCGACTCGGCGAAGAACGGGGCGCCCGAGTCGTAAGGACACGCGCTGACGTCGCGCTTCGGCAGATAGCCGGTGAAGTTCACGATCTGATCGTCGGACCCGGTGACGGTGAACTGGCCGGTCTGCATCCGGTCGGGCCGGTGGCTCAGGTCGGCGGTGGCGTCCGAAGAGCCCCAGCCGACGAGGCGCACGACGTCACCCTCGGCCGGCGCGCTTTCGCTGATCTTCAGCGGCTCGATGTCGGCAACCGGTTCGGCGAGCTTGGCGATGGCGACGTCGACTTCCTCGCTTTGCACGACCTCGACGACGTCCACCGTGATCCCGTCGTCGCCGGACAACGTCGCCTGGCCCGCCGTCGCGGCGACCTGATAGCGCGGCTCGCCGTCGACGCGGTTGCCGTCGCCGTCGTGGAAGCAGTGCCCGGCCGTGATGATCCACTGATCCGAGATGAGGGCAGCCGAGCACGCGCTGGCGTAGGTGCTGCCGTCGCCTCTGGTGATCTCGGGCATTGAAAGCGAAACGGAGAAGGAGTACTCGCCGTCAGCGACATCGTCGCCATTGGCGATCGCGTTCGCGGGAGTGGCCTGTAGGAGCGAGAAAGCCGTGAGCCCAGCCAGTGCGGTCACGACGCGGAAAGGTCGAAACAAATTCAATCCCCAAGTGGTGGCTTTCTGACGGCCATCACCTTATCGGGTGAAGGGTGAGTGTCTACATCTCCCAGACCTCGGCGGCGGGCGCGCTCAACCGTGCCGCCGTCCCGCGCACGGTGACAGCGGCTTCGTCCTCGGCGACATCACCCGCGACGAACACGATCCCGACCGCGCCCGCCGTTCCATGCGACAGCCGGACCGGTGCCGCGATCTCGGTGAGCCCCGCGTGTACTTCGCCGACGGTTCTCGCGAATCCGAGTCGTCGCGCCACCCCGACTTCGCGGCGCTCCCCCTGTCGGGCGGGCGAACTGGCCAGTATCGCCAGCCCGCAGGCGCCCCTGTCGAGCGGCGAGCGGGCGCCGGGCCGGTAGGCGATGGCGGCGCGGTGCCGGGACGGCTCGACCGTCACGAGCGCGACGACCTCGCTGCCCTGTGGAACGGAGAAGAACGCCGTCGCCGAGACGCTGTTTGCCAGTTCTCCCAATACATCCTGCATACGGGCCTGCGCGTCGCCGAGTACCGTCCTCGACAGAACGAGCAAACCAAGGCCGAGCGTGTAGCGACCTTCGGCATTGCGCCACACCAGATCGCGGTCTTCCAGCGTGCGCAGAATCCGGTAGACGATGGAACGGTGCAGGTCGGACGCGACGGCCAGCTCCTGGCTCGATCGCGGCTGCCCGTCGGCGAGTATCTCCAGCACATCCAGTGCCCTGTCCAGGGTTTGTGCCCGCACCCCCGGCTTCGCGGGCACGGAACCGTCCGGCGCATCCAGTGACATCGGTGACCGCCTTCTCACGGGCTGTTGCCCAGGTAACCGGGTCCACGCTACCTTGCTCGTATATAGAGCTACGGCTCGGGAAATGTGCTCGATATGCGAACTCCTGCGGAGGTTTCCGTGACGCGGACGTCGTCACTGTCCAGTCGGCCCGCGATAGACCCGGCACATTTCCGCAGAACGATGGGACGTTTCACCAGTGGCGTCACCGTGATCACCACGGTCGACGAAGGTCGCGTCCACGGGATGACCGCCAACGCGTTCCTCTCCGTGTCGATCGACCCGCCGCTCGTGCTGATCTCGCTGGCAAAAGAGTCACGGATGGCGGCACTATTGCCGACCACCGGCCGCTACGGTGTCAACGTGCTTGCCGAACACCAGCGGACGCACTCCCAGCACTTCGCGGGTAGACCCGTGCCGGGGCTCGCGCCCGAGTTCCAGTTCACCGACGAACACGCGTTCCTTCCCGGATCGATGGCCCAGATCGGCTGCGACCTCGTCAGCACTCACGAAGCGGGCGACCACGTGCTCCATATCGGCCACGTGACGCATCTCGCCCACTCCGACGGCGAGCCGCTCGTGTTCTTCACCGGCGCTTACCGGGCCCTGTACTCCGACGGAGACGACAACCGCGCCTCGTGACGACCGAGCCAGGTTCGGCGGCTCAACCCATCCGCGGCATGCGACAAGAAGGAGCCGGTCATGGACGGCATCGGCATCATCGGCTCTGGCATCGCCGGGTTGCAGTTGGGACTGCAACTGCGGCAACACGACATTCCCGTGACGATCTACAGCGACCGGCCCGCCGACGACTTCGGCAAGGGGCGGTTGCCCAACACCGTCGCCCACCACCACACGACCGTCGCGAGGGAGCGGGAACTCGGCATCGACCACTGGGACATCGACGAGTACGGCTATTTCGGCCACCACCACTACATCGGCGGTGAGACGCCGCTGCGGTTCTTCGGTGAGTTCGCCGCGCCATCACGTGCTCTCGACTACCGGGTCTACCTGCCAAGGTTGTTGCGTGACTTCGATGAGCGCGGCGGTGATTTCGAGGTAAGGCCGGTCGAACCAGCCGATGTCACCGCGTTGTCGGAACAACACGACCTCGTCGTGGTCAGTTCGGGCCGGACGGGGCTTGGCGGCATGTTCCCGCGCAGGGCCGACAAGTCTCCTTTCGACACTCCGCAGCGCAAGCTGTGTGCCGCGCTCTACGAAGGGATCGCGTACTCGGAACCCAAGGGTGTCACGATGAGCATCGCGCCAGGGCATGGCGAGTTGCTTGAGATTCCCATGTTCTCGGTTGCCGGACACGTCACGGCGTTGCTGTTCGAGATCGTTCCCGGCGGCGACCTCGAACCGATCGGCGAGGCTCGGTACGACGAGGATCCCGGCGGGTTCGAAAAACTTGTGCTCGCCAAGCTGCGGCAACATCATCCGACGACATTCGAGCGTGTCGACCACGGTCGGTTCCGGGTGACCGGACCGCAGGATCTGTTGCAGGGCGGGCTTGTGCCGGGCGTGCGGGAGGACTATGTGCGGCTCGCGAACGGCCGGTACGTGATCGCGCTCGGCGACGCGCACACGGTCGTCGACCCGATCGTCGGGCAGGGAGCCAACTGCGCCTCGTACTCGGCGTGGGAGCTGGGGCAGGCGATCGTCACCGATCCGAACTTCGACGAGCGATTCTGCCGCAAAGTGGCTCAGCGCAGGGAAAACCGGGTCCATGCCACGAGCGACTGGACCAACCTGATGGTCCGGTTTCCTCCCGCGCCGCACCTGCTCCAGTTGCTGGGGAGCATGGCGCGGAACCAGGTGGTCGCCGACGAGTTCACCGACAACTTCAGCTATCCGGAGCGGCAGTGGGACATCCTGGCGACCCCTGAGCGGACGCGGAGCTACCTGGCGCGCCACGGGATGGCCTGACAGGAGCGGTGCGCGAGTCCCGCGCTCGGATGCGCGAGTCCCGCGCTGGTGCGGTCGAGTTCCGCGTTCGGGGCGTCGAGACCCGCGCTCGGGGTGGCGAGTTCTGCGCTCAGGACGTCGAGATCTGCATGGGTGCGGTCGAGATCCGCGTTCGGGGCGTCGAGTTCCACATTCGGGTGTGATGCTTGGCTACCGCATGAGGCTGGGTGACCTGGTGGCGAATGGGCACCTCGCGGTGCGCACGATGTCGGGGCTCGCGGCCCCGGATGCGGATCTCGTCTGCGCGAGTGCGGATCTCGACGACCTGGATGCGGATGTCGATGTCCTGAGTGCGGATGTCGGTGACGCGAGCGCAGAACTCGGCTGCGGCTGCGGCGCGGCGTTCGTCAGCCGGTTGTCGACTCGCGGACCACCAGCTCCGGCTTGAACATCACCTGCTGGTGCGCATGGGTGTCCGGGTTGTCGCACTCCTCGACAAGCAGTTGCGCAGCCGCCCTGCCGATGTGCTGTGTCGGCTGCCGGATCGAGGTCAACGGGACGGCTGCGTCGGCCGCGAACTCGATGTCGTCGTACCCGACGATCGCCAGCTCACCTGGCACCTGCCTGCCTTCGGACACGGCGGCCCTGAGTACCCCGAGCGCCATCAGGTCGTTCGCGCAGAACGCAGCCGTCGCCTTGTCACGGTTACCGAAGCGCTTCTTCGCCGCGCCGTAGGCGGTTCGCGCGTTCATCGCGCGCTCCTCGACGACCTCGATGGCCCGCTCCGGATCCAGTCCCGCCTCGGTGACCGCCTTGCGCAGACCGGCGAGCCGGTCGGCGCACTGCCGCAGAGTCAGCGGCCCACTGAAGTACCGGATCCGTTGGTGGCCAAGGGAAAGCAGATGGGCTCCCGCGAGTTCGCCGCCACCGACGTCGTCGACCGCGACGGAACAGCAGTTGATCCTCGGATCGTGCCTGTCGACGAGCACGGTCGGCGTTCCCCGCTTGCGGAGCGCGTCGAGCCGCCCCGAGCTGACCTCCACCGGCGTGATGAGCACGCCACGCACCCGCTGCTCCTCAAGGACCTGCAAGTACCGGTTCTCGCGCTCGGTCTGGTCGTCCGAGTTGCACAGCACCACCGCGTAGCCCAGTTCGTCGGCGACCTGTTCGACGCCGCGCGCTACGTCGTGGAAGAACGGGTTGGCGAGGTCGAGCACGATCAGCCCGATGGAACGGCTCGTGCCAGCGCGCAATTGCGCCGCCGACGAGTTGCGGACAAACCCCAGTGCCGATATCGCCGTCAGCACGCTTTCCCTTGTATTGGTAGAAACTCGCTCCGGGTGATTGAGCACATTGGACACAGTGCCGACCGAGACGCCTGCCCGTTCCGCGACGTCCTTGATGCTCGGCGACATGGCCCGCGCTCTCCCCTCGTGCTGAAACGTGTCAACCCCTCGGCCTCCCGGAGGGCTCCCCTTCCCGAGAAAGTTAACACGTGAGCTTCCCTGCCTGCGCGGCGGATCGTTACCAAATCGCATGTCAGCACGGGTCTTGACGGGTTGTGTCTCGCTGTCCTAACTTCAGCGCACTCGTGAATGAAACGTTTCACGATCTCCATCGAAGGAGGCATCGTGGGTGCACCGGAGCATCCCCCTGCGCCGCTGCTCGAACTCAAGGACGTCACCAAGTCGTTTCAGGCGGTGAGGGCACTGCGCGGGGTGTCGCTCGCGTTGCGTCCCGGCGAGATCCACGCACTGGCCGGGGAGAACGGCGCCGGGAAGTCGACCGTCGTCCGCGTCATCGGCGGAGAACACCAGCCCGACAGCGGCGAGCTGCTGCTCGAAGGGAGCCCGGTGCGGTTCGCCTCGCCCCGCGAGGCACAGCACCGCGGGGTCGCCGTCATCCACCAGGAGCCGATTCAGTTTCCCGATCTCTCCGTCGCCGAGAACGTCTTCATGGGAAGGCAGCCGTTGCGAAGGGGTCGACGCATCGACCGGCGCGCCATGCATCGCAGGTCGGCCGAGGTGTTCGAGCAGTTGGGCGTGCCGATCGCACCGTCGAGGCAGACGCGCGGGCTTTCGATCGCAGACCAGCAGATCATCGAGATCGCGAAGGCGCTCGTCGCCGACGCCAGGATCATCGTGATGGACGAGCCGACGGCCGCGCTTTCGGCGGTCGAGGCCCAGCGCCTCTTCCGGGTCGCGAGAGGGCTCGCCGAGCAGGGCGCGGCTCTGCTGTTCATCTCGCATCGGCTCGACGAGATGTTTGCCTTGTGCGACCGGGTCACCGTGTTGCGCGACGGAGCTTTCGTGACGACGGCACCGATGTCGGAGATCGACAACGACACCCTGGTGCGGCGGATGGTCGGCCGCTCCGTCGAGCAGCTCTTCCCGAAGCGCGAAACCGACATCGGTGCCGAGGTACTGGTGGTCGAAGGTCTGACGAGAGCCGGGGACTTCGCCGACGTCTCGCTGACCGTCCGCGAGGGTGAGATCGTCGGGCTCGCCGGACTCGTCGGATCGGGAAGATCCGAAGTGGCCAGAGCGGTGTTCGGTGTGGACGATCGCGACGCGGGAACGGTCACGGTCAACGGAAAACCCTTGCCTGCGGGAAAACCTGGATCCGCCATCGAAAAAGGTGTCGCGCTGGTGCCGGAAGATAGGAGAGAGCAGGGGCTCGTCCTCGAACTGTCCATCGAACGCAACGCCAGCCTCGCGCGGCTCAAGCAGGTCTCTCCCGGCGGGATCACCCGGAGCAGCAGGGAAAGAGCGCTCGCGCAAACCTGGGCCGAGCGCCTTTCACTCAAATTCGGCAGCCTCGCCGACCCCGCCGCGACGTTGTCGGGAGGTAACCAGCAGAAGATCGTGCTCGGCAAATGGCTGGCGACCGAGCCGGCCGTTTTGATCGTCGACGAACCGACGAGGGGCATCGACATCGGTGCCAAGGTCGAGGTGCACGGGTTGTTGTCGGATCTGGCCGCGCGTGGCATCGGAATCCTGCTCATTTCCTCCGAGCTGCCGGAGGTTCTCGGGATGGCCGATCGCGTGCTCGTGATGCACGAGGGCCGGATCACAGCCGAACTCGCGAGAGAAGAGGCGACGGAGGAGGCCGTGATGTACGCGGCGACCGGCAACGGCGCCTCCGCGACGAAGGGCAGTGCCGCATGAACAGGATCCGCGCGCTGCTCTCCGGCAGGGAACTGAGTATCGTCCTCGCCTTGTTCGCGGTCGTCGTGGTGACGACGGTGGTGAATCCCGCTTTCCTGAACGCGCAGGGAATCCACGATCTGTTCCTCAACGCCTCGATCATCGCGTTGCTCGCGATCGGACAGACGTTGCTGGTCATCACCCGCAACATCGACCTTTCCGTCGGTTCGGTGATGGGGCTGACCGCGTACATGTCGGGCCAGATGTTCATCGCCGACCACGAGACGCCGACGATCGTCGTCGTGCTCGCGGGAATGGCGCTCGGGGCGGCGTGCGGAGCGTTCAACGGTGCGCTCGTGGCGATCGCGAAGGTGCCCGCTCTCGTCGTGACGCTGGGAACCCTGTACGTCTTCCGCGGCATCGACTACGGGTGGGCCAGCGCGACCGGCGTTCACCAGATCAACGCCGACCAGATGTCATCCGGCTTTCTCTCCTTCGGCAGCGGATCGATTCTCGGGGTCCCGCATTTGACCTTGATCGCGTTGGCCGCGCTTGCCATTGCCGCGTATGCGCTGCACAACTGGCGGTCCGGAAGGGAGTTGTACGCGATCGGCTCGAATCCGCAGGCCGCGAGGCTCGCGGGCATTCCGGCCGGAAGGCGGGTTTTCACGGCATTCGTGATCTCAGGGGCGCTCGTGGGGCTGGCCGGTGTATTGCATGCTTCGTACTTCGGGACGATCAACGCCTCCGTCGGCACCAACAGGGAACTCGCGGTCGTGGCTGCCGTCGTCGTCGGCGGGGTCGCGATTTTCGGTGGCAGCGGAACGGTTCTGGGCGCGGTGCTCGGCGCGTTGTTGCTCACCACGATCACCAGCGCGTTGCCGATCCTCGGTGTTCCGGCCTTCTGGCAGCGAGCCGTCGACGGTGCCGCCCTGTTGCTCGCCATCTCGCTCGACCGCGCCGTGATGGTGCGCATGGCGGAGCGACTACGGAAGGAAAGGAGCCTGCGGCGTGCGTGAAAGACTGCTTCGCTGGGAAACGATCCTGCTCGTGCTCTGCGTCGTGGTGTTCACGTGGGGATCCGCGACGACGGCAGGCTTCGGCGAGGCCGACAACATCAGTTTTCTTCTGCTCGACTACACCGAGGTCGCACTGCTTGCGCTCGCGTTGTTGCCGATCATCCTCACCGGCCAGATCGACCTTTCGGTCGCGTCGATACTCGGCTTCTGTTCCGCGCTCACCGGTGTGTTGTGGGACGCGGGAATGTCGTTCGAGACGATCGTCCCGATCGTGGTGGTCGCGGGTGCGGTACTCGGCTCGCTCAACGCGACGCTGATCGTGCGGTTCGGGCTTCCGGCACTGGCCGTCACCATCGGCACGCTCGGGCTCTACAGAGGACTCGCCTACGTGTTGCTCGGCGATCGCGCGGTGACCGGATTCCCCGACGCGTACCGGCCGCTGGTGACCGACACCGTGCCGGGAACGTTCCTGCCTTACGCGACGGTGCTGGTGATCATCGTCGGGGTGCTGGCCGCCGTCGTCGTGCACTACACGCCGTTCGGCCGTTCCCTTTACGCGATCGGCCTCGGTGAGCAGACGGCGCGATTCTCCGGAATCAGGGTCCAGCGCGTCAGGTTCGTGCTCTACATCGTCTCCGGTGCGCTGTGCGCGGTGGCCTCGCTCGTCTACACGTTGCGATACAACAGCGCGAGGGCGGACAACGCGGCGGGGCTCGAACTCGTCGCCGTCGCGGCGGTATTGCTCGGCGGGGTCTCGATTTTCGGGGGAAGGGGAGCGGTCGTCGGTGTCGTCAGCGCGCTGCTACTGATGGCCGGATTGCGCAATGTGTTGTTCCTCAACGACATCACCAACGAGATCCAGAACGTGATCAACGGCCTGTTGCTGATCATCTCGGTACTTGTTCCGGTGATCGCGAACCTGCTGCGCGGCAAGCGACATCCGATGCCTGCCGAGCAGCGGGGACAGCCACCACCCGAGGAAACCCCGCAAGACCCCGTGGCGGCGACCGCCGTCCACGGCAGCCCCGAGGAGGACCAACGATGATCCACTCCCGTTCGCGCAGGAAGCGCGCCGCGGTGGCGGTGACCAGTGCGGGCCTGGTGGCCGTTCTGGTCGCAGGCTGCGGCGGTACCACAAAGGACTCGGCACAGCAGCCGGGAGCCGGGACGGACACGGGCAAGACCGCCGACCCGAACGCGCCCATCAAGGAGGGACTGAAGATCGCCTTCCTGCCGAAGGAAATCGACAATCCCTACGAGAACCTTGTCGACAAGGGCGGGATCGCCGCCGTCGGCGAGTTGAAGGGAACGGGCAAGGAAGTCGGTCCCTCCGATGCCTCCGCTTCGTCCCAGGTTTCCTACATCAACACGCTCATCCAGCAGAACCAGGACGCGATCGTCATCGCGGCCAACGACCCGAACGCCGTCGCTCCCGCGTTGAAGGACGCCATGGCGAAGGGCATCGCGGTCGTGAGCTACGATTCCGACGCCGCGGTCGACGCTCGCCAGGTTTTCGTCAACCAGGCCGATTCCGAGGAGATCGGCAGGTCGCAGATCAAGATGGTTTCCGAGCAGATCGGCGGGCAGGGCAAGATCGCGATCCTGTCGGCGACGCCGAACGCGACGAACCAGAACACCTGGATCGACTTCATGAAGGACGAGCTGTCAAAGCCCGAGTACGCGGGTATCGAGCTGGTGAAGACCGCCTACGGTGACGACGACGACCAGAAGTCGTTCCAGGAAACGCAGGCGCTTCTTCAGTCCACTCCGGACCTAAAAGCCATCGTCTCGCCGACGACCGTGGGAATCTCGGCCGCAGCACGCTACATCTCCTCCTCTCCCTACAAGGGCAGGGTCGTGCTGACCGGACTCGGAACGCCGAACCAGATGCGCGAGTTCGTCAAGGACGGAACGGTCAAGGAGTTCGCGCTGTGGGACCCGGAGCAGCTTGGCTACCTCGCCGGTTACGCGGCGGCCGCCATTGCCTCCGGTCAGATCGTGGGCAAGGAAGGCGAAGTGCTGAAAGCCGGGAACCTGGGCGAGCGCACCATCGGCAAGAACGGGGAGATCATCCTCGGACCGCCGACGGTGTTCAACGCGGACAACATCGACGACTACAACTTCTGACCAAAGCCGGGGCAGGGCGTGCCCTGTCCCGGCACGACCAGTACAGGGGTCCGCAATGGATCGCGCGCGGCGAGTCTGCTTTCTGCTCAAGGTGAAGGCGGACATGATGGACGAGTACCGGAGAAGGCATGCCGAGGTGTGGCCGGACATGCTCGCGGCGTTGACGGAAACGGGCTGGCGAAACTACTCGCTTTTTCTCGCGCCTGACGGTTTGCTCGTCGGCTACTTCGAGACCGACGACCTCGAAGCGGCACTCGAAGGCATGGCCGTTGCCGAGGTCAACGCGAGGTGGCAAGCAGAGATGGCTCCGTTCTTCGAAGATCTCGACGGCAAACCAGACGAGGGAATCGTGCCGTTGAGCGAGGTTTTCCACCTCGCGTGACCATCCATCAAGTTGGGAGGACCTCGTGTCTGACTACCCGGCCGTCAAGGCGGCGCTGCGCGCGCAGCACATCGAAACTCCTTCGTGGGCCTTCGGGAATTCGGGAACCCGGTTCAAGGTCTTCCAGCAGGAAGGCGTTCCACGAGATGCCTACGAGAAGATCGCGGACGCGGCGAAGGTGCACGAGTTCACCGGCGTGGCGCCGAGCGTGGCGGTGCACATCCCGTGGGACACAGTGGACGACTACGCCGAACTGGCGAGATACGCGACAGAGCGGGGTGTGGCGATCGGCGCCGTCAACCCCAACGTCTTCCAGGACGACGACTACCGCCTCGGCAGCGTGTGCAACCCCGACCCGGTTGTCAGGACGAAAGCGCTGACCCACCTGCTCGACTGCGTCGACATCATGGACGCCACCGGTTCGCGCGATCTGTCGATCTGGCTCGCCGACGGGCTCAACTATCCCGGCCAGGACTCGATCGCCGACCGGCAGGGACGGCTCGAAGAGGCGCTTGCCGCGGTGCACGACCGGTTGGGCGAACACCAGCGTATGTTGCTGGAGTACAAGTTCTTCGAGCCCGCCTTCTACGCGACCGACGTACCCGACTGGGGAACCAGCTACGCGCATTGCGTCGAACTCGGCGACAAGGCCGAGGTGCTTGTGGACACCGGTCATCACGCGCCGGGGACGAACATCGAGTTCATCGTTGCCTTCCTGTTGCGGAAGCGCAGGCTCGGCGGATTCCACTTCAACTCCCGGTTCTATGCCGACGACGACCTGATGGTGGGCGCCGCGGACCCGTATCAGCTCTTCCGGATCATGGTCGAGATCGTGCTCGGCGGCGGACTTGATCCGAACTCCGGTGTCGCGTTCATGCTCGATCAGTGCCACAACATCGAGCCGAAGATTCCCGCGCTCATCCGGTCGGTGATGAACGTGCAGGAGGCGACGGCGAAAGCGCTGCTCGTCGACGCGACCGCGCTCGGCAAGGCGCAGCGCGAAGGTGACGTGCTCGGCGCCAACGGTGTGCTTGTCGACGCGTTCTCGACCGATGTGCGGCCGTTGCTCGCCGAGCTGCGGGAAGAGCAGGGCCTCGATCCGGATCCCCTCGCGGCCTACCGGCGCAGCGGGTACGCGGAACGGATCAGGAACGAACGCGTCGGTGGAGCCGCCGCGGGCTGGGGGGCGTGACGTGACGGCTGAGACACATCCCGTCGTCGCCGAGTTGCTGGCTCGTTCGCACGAGCTCGGTGCCGACCGGAGGAACACCAACTACGCGGGCGGCAACACGTCGGCGAAGGGGACCGGAACCGATCCCGCGACGGGCGGCGACGTCGAGTTGATGTGGGTCAAGGGCTCCGGCGGCGACCTCGGAACGTTGCGGGAGCAAGGGCTCGCGGTGTTGCGGCTGGACAGAATGCGGGCTCTCGTAGACGTCTATCCCGGCGAGGATCGGGAAGACGAGATGGTCGCGGCGTTGGACTATTGCCTCCACGGCAAAGGAGGAGCGGCACCGAGTATCGACACGGCGATGCACGGGCTTGTCGAGGCGGCACACGTCGACCACCTGCACCCCGATTCCGGGATCGCGATCGCGACGGCCGCTGACGGCAAGCGGCTCACGGCAACGATTTTCGGGGACCGGGTCGTGTGGGTTCCGTGGCGCAGACCGGGTTTCCAGCTCGGGCTCGACATCGCCGAGATCAAACGCCGCCATCCGGAAGCCATCGGCTGTGTGCTCGGCGGGCACGGCATCACGGCGTGGGGTGAGACGAGCGAGGAGTGCCGACGAAACTCGCTGGAAATCATCCGTACCGCGCAAGACTTTCTGCACGAGAACGGGAAGCCGGAGCCCTTTGGCACGGAGATTCCCGGCTACGGGGCGCTTCCCGAGTCGCGACGCCGTGAGCGGGCAGCCGCGTTGTTCCCCGTCCTCAGAGGACTCGCCTCGACCGACGCTCCGCAACTTGGGCACTTCACCGACGATGAAGTCGTTCTCGATTTTCTCGCCAGGCAACGACATCCCGCGCTTGCCGCGCTCGGTACGTCCTGTCCCGACCATTTCCTTCGCACGAAGGTCGCGCCGCTGGTCGTCGACCTGCCGTCGAACGCTTCGCTCGACGAGGTCGTGGCGAGAGTCAAGGAACTACACCAGCGCTACCGCGAGGAGTACGCGGCGTACTACCGGCGGCACGTTCGCGAGGACTCGCCTCCGATAAGGGGTGCCGACCCGGCCATCGTGCTCGTGCCAGGTGTCGGCATGTTCAGCTTCGGCAAGGACAAACAGACCGCTCGGGTCGCGGGCGAGTTCTACGTCAACGCGATCAACGTGATGCGCGGAGCCGAGTCGGTGTCGAGTTACGCCCCGATCCCCGAGTCGGAGAAGTTCCGCATCGAGTACTGGGAACTGGAGGAGGCGAAGCTACGGCGAATGCCAGTGCCGAAGCCGCTCGCGACGCGCGTCGCGCTCGTCACCGGTGGCGGTTCCGGGATCGGCAGGGCGATCGCACGGCGCCTCGCCGCGGAAGGCGCGTGCGTCGCCGTCGCCGATCGAGACCTCGAAGCGGCAACCCGGGTCGCGGAGGAGATCGGCAACTCGGACACCGCAGTCGCCGTCGCTGTCGACGTATGCGACGAGAACGCCATCGCGGATGCCATCGCAGCGACGGCCCTCGCCTTCGGCGGCGTCGACCTCGTCGTCAACAACGCAGGGCTTTCGGTGTCGAAACCGCTGCTCGACACCAGCGCCTCGGACTGGGATCTACAGCATGACGTGATGGCCCGCGGCTCCTTCCTCGTGGCGCGCGAGGCGGCAAGGGCGATGATCGCGCAGGGCATGGGCGGCGACATCGTCTACATCGTCAGCAAGAACGGGGTTTTCGCCGGTCCCAACAATGTCGCCTACGGTGCGACGAAGGCAGATCAGGCGCATCAGGTGAGGCTGCTGGCCGCCGAACTCGGCGAGCACGGCATCAGGGTCAACGGTGTCAACCCGGACGGTGTCGTTCGCGGGTCCGGCATCTTCGCTTCGGGGTGGGGCGCGCAGCGGGCCGCGGTGTACGGCGTGGCAGAGGAAGACCTTGGTGCCTTCTACGCCAAGCGGACCCTGCTCGGTCGCGAGGTGCTTCCCGAACACGTCGCGAACGCGGTGTTCGCGCTGACCTCTGGCGAGTTGTCACACACGACGGGGCTGCACATTCCGGTCGACGCCGGGGTCGCAGCCGCGTTTCTCAGGTGAGGAGGGCCATGACGGAGCGGACGAGGAGGCCGAAGATCGGCCTCGTGGCGGGTGGACTTGGCGCCTACTGGCCGCAGTTTCCCGAGCTGCTGCCGACGTTGCGCAGGTCGGCGGCATACGTCAGCGAGCGCATCGCCGGCTTCGACGCGGACATTGTCGACGTGGGGTTCATCTCGGACGCCAAGGAGGGTGCCGTCGCGGCCGACGAGCTGCGGGAGGCCGATTGCGATCTGATCGTCGGCTACCTGACCACGTACCTGACAGCTTCGATGTTGCTGCCGATCGCCCAGCGTAGCGGCGCTCCGGTTCTGCTGATCAACCTCCAGCCGACGAAGGCGATGGATCACGCCACCGTCGACACCGGACAGTGGCTCGCCTATTGCGGCGCGTGCCCGCTTCCGGAGATGGCCAACACCTTCACCAGGGCGGGCATCGAGTTCCGCAGTGTGTCCGGCTATCTCGCCGACGAGCGAGCGTGGACGCGGATCGGCGCATGGATTTCGGCCGCCTCGGTGCGGAGGGTGCTGCGTGGAGGCAGACACGGGCTCATGGGGCATCTCTACCCGGGGATGTACGACGTGTCGACGGACCTGACGATGGTCAGCGCCCAGTTCGGCGGGCACGTCGAGGTGCTGGAGTTCGACGACCTGAGGGTGCGGGTCGACGAGGTCACCGATGATCAGGTGGCCGCCAAGGTCGCCGAGGCCGAGTCGGTGTTCGACGTCGATCCTTCGGTGAACCGTCAGGACCTGGAGTGGGGTGCCAAAGTCTCGGTCGGCCTCGATCGGCTCGTCGCCGACTTCGACCTGGACAGCCTCGCCTACTACCACCGGGGACTTGCCGGTGAGCAGCACGAACGGCTCGGCGCGGGAATGATCCTCGGGGCGAGCCTGCTCACCGCGCGCGGGATTCCCGCTGCCGGTGAGTACGAGCTGCGGACCAGTCTCGCGATGCTGATCATGGACATTCTCGGCGGTGGCGGTTCGTTCACCGAGTTGCAGGCATTGGACTTCGAGAGAGGTCATGTCGAGATGGGGCACGACGGCCCGGCTCACCTCGCGATCAGCGCGAAACGGCCGTTGCTGCGCGGGCTCGGCGTCTATCACGGCAAGCGTGGCTGGGGTGTCTCGGTGGAGTTCGACGTCGCGCACGGTCCCGTGACGCTGCTCGGTATCGGGCAGGACCGCGAAGGCAAGTATTCGATGATCGGGTCGGAGGGCGAGGTCGTCGAAGGCCCGCTCATGCGGATCGGGAACACGACGAGCAGGGTGGACTTCGGCCGCGATCCCGGTGAGTGGACCGACGAGTGGTCAGCGAGCGGGGTCGCGCATCACTGGGCGCTCGGGGTCGGTCACCGGGCGGCTGAGCTGCGCGCGGTCGCCGGTCTGCTCGGCATCCCGTTCACCGGGGTGTGAGGTGGCCCGGTTCGTCGCGGTCGATCTCGGTGCCACCAGCGGGAGGGTCATGCTCGGCGAGGTCGGCTCGGGGGAGATCGAGCTCGCCGAGATCCGCAGGTTCGCGACGGGCCCGAGGCCGAGGGTGGGCGGAGGTCTGTGCTGGGACGTCGCCGGGATGCTCGCCGAGATCAAGGCGGGCCTCGCCGATGCGGCCGAGTCGAGGCCGGTGTCGATCGGCATCGATTCGTGGGCCGTCGACTACGGGCTGGTCGGTGCGGACGGCAGGCTCGAAGGCGACGTGCGGTGCTATCGCGACCCCCGTACGGAGGGAATGGCGCAGCGGCTGCGCGCGCGGGTTCCCGACGAGCTGCTTTACCGGATCACGGGCTTGCAGTATCTGCCTTTCAACACCGTCTACCAGTTGCTTTCCGAACCCGAAGGGCGACTTGTCGACAAAACCATGTTGCTGTTGCCTGACCTGATCGGGTACCAGCTCACCGGGGAAATCGGCGCCGAGGTGACCAACGCGTCGACGACGGCGCTGCTCGACGCGACGACAAGACGGTGGTCGGCGGAACTCGTCGCAAGAGCAGGTCTTCCTGACGGCCTGTTGCCTCCACTGCGGCAACCCGGCGAGCCGGTCGGCGCCACCGAGGACGGAACGACCGTGCTCGCCGTCGCCTCCCACGACACCGCCTCCGCCGTCGCCGCGATCCCCGCCGACGCTGACGGCGCCTACATTTCGTGCGGAACCTGGTCGCTCGTCGGCCTCGAACTGCGAGCTCCCGTGCTCACGGAAGCCGCCCGTGAGGCCAATTTCACCAACGAGGCGGGCATCGACGGTACGGTGCGGTTCCTTCGCAACACGATGGGCTTGTGGCTGCTGAGTGAATCGTTGCGGGTGTGGCGTGAGCAAGGGCTCGACATTAGGCTCGGCGACGTGCTGGAAGCGGCGATGAGAGAACCCGCGTTCAGGTCCATTGTGGACCCTGACGCCGCTGTTCTGCTGCCACCCGGCGACATGCCTTCGCGAATCGCGACCCTGTGCGCCGAGTCGGGCCAGCCGAAGCCGGAAAGCCCGCCTGCCGTCGTGAGGACGATCCTGGAATCCCTCGCCGTCGCGCACGCCGCTTCCCTTCGCGCGGCGGCGAGGCTCGCCGACCGCTCGCTCTCCCTCGTGCACCTCGTCGGCGGCGGGGCTCGCAACGCGGCGCTGTGCCAGTTCACCGCCGACGCCTGCGGGTTGCCCGTGCTGGCAGGGCCCTCGGAAGCCAGCGCGCTCGGCAACGTGTTCGTACAGGCGAGGGCCGCCGGGGTTCTCGAAGAGAAACCGCGGGGAAGGCCGCTCGGCAGGTACGAGCCGCGCGGCGAAGCCGAGGCGTGGCGATCGGCAGCCGAACGCGTGGGGCTGGCATGACCGGCCCCCGCGTCGCGCTCTTCGCCACCTGCCTCACCGACACGCTCTACCCCGAAACGGCGAGGGCGGTGCTCACCCTGCTCGAACGCCTCGGCTGCACGGTCGAATTCCCGCTCGCGCAGACGTGTTGCGGGCAAATGCACTTCAACACCGGATACGCGGGCCACGCGAGGCCGTTGGCCCGCGACTACGCCGCCGCCTTCGACGGCTACGACTACGTGGTCACCCCTTCCGGCTCGTGCGGCGGCATGGTGAGGGAAATCCACCCTGGACTGTGCGGAACGAGCCCAGCTGTGGAGCGGACCTACGAGCTGAGCGAGTTCCTTGTCGACGTGCTCGGAACAATCGACGTCGGGGCGTACTTCCCTCATCGCGTCACCTATCACCCGACGTGCCATTCGCTGCGCATGCTCGGGGTCGGCGACAAGCCCCTCCGGCTGCTGAGGGCGGTCGAAGGACTCGAACTGACCGAACTGCCGCTCGCCGAGCAGTGCTGCGGGTTCGGGGGCACCTTCGCCATCAAGAACGCCGAGACGTCGACGGCGATGCTCGCCGACAAGATGAATGCGGTGCAGGACACCGGAGCGCAAGTACTGACCGCAGGCGACAACTCGTGCCTGATGCACATCGGCGGTGGTCTTTCCCGGTTACGGGCAGGGATCAGGACCGTCCACCTCGCGGAGATACTCGCGAGCACGGAGGAGGAGCCATGGCCGGTCGGAACCCGGTGACCTGGCTGGGGAGCCCCACCTTCCCGAAGGCGGCGCACATCGCGCTCGGCGACACCCAGCTCAGGAGCAACCTGCGCAAGGCGACGACCACGATTCGCACCAAGCGGGCAGGCGTCGTCGCCGAACTCGACGACTGGGAGCGACTGCGCAGGGCAGGCGAGGCCATCAAGGACAGCGTGCTCGCCGACCTCGACACCTACCTGTCGCGGCTTGAGGAATCGGTGACCGCGCGAGGGGGCGTCGTGCACTGGGCCCGCGACGCCGACGAGGCGAACCGGATCGTGCTCGACCTCGTGAGAGCGCAGGGTGCCGAGGAGGTGGTGAAGGTCAAGTCCATGGCTACCGCTGAGCTCGGGCTCAACGAGGCCCTTGAGGAAGGCGGGGTTCACGCGGTCGAGACCGATCTCGCCGAACTCATCGTCCAACTCGGACACGACCGGCCATCACACATCCTCGTGCCCGCGATTCACCGCAACAGGGCCGAGATCAAGAACATCTTCGACCGCGAAATGCCGGAGCGGCCTGCTTCCGACGAACCGCGTGACCTCGCCGAAGCGGCGAGGCGACACCTACGCCGCAAGTTCCTTTCGGCCAAGGTCGCCATATCCGGCGCCAACTTCGCCGTCGCCGACACCGGATCGATCGTCGTCGTCGAGTCGGAGGGCAACGGGCGCATGTGCGTGACGCTCCCGGAAACCCTGATCACCGTCATGGGTATCGAGAAGGTCGTTCCGAGCTGGCAGGACCTCGAAGTGTTCTTGCAGTTGCTGCCGCGATCCTCGACGGCGGAACGGATGAATCCCTACACGTCGGTGTGGTCAGGGGTGACTCCCGGCGACGGGCCGAGCACCTTTCACCTGGTATTGCTGGACAACGGGCGCACCGCGACACTCGCCGACCGCGTCGGAAGGCAGGCGTTGCGGTGCATTCGCTGTTCGGCCTGCCTCAACGTCTGTCCCGTCTACGAAAGGACGGGAGGACAGGCATACGGTTCGGTATACCCTGGTCCGATCGGCGCGATCCTCGCTCCGCAGTTGTCAGGCGACCTGCACGACGAGCAAGTCGCTTCGCTGCCCTTCGCCTCCTCGTTGTGCGGGGCGTGCTACGAGGTCTGTCCTGTTCGGATCAACATTCCAGAGGTGCTTACCCACTTGAGGGAGCAAGCAGTCAAGGCAAAGGGAAAACGCACACCGGAAGCCATTGCCATGTCGGCGGCGGCCTGGGTTTTCGCCGATCCGAAACGCTACGAGGCCATGCAGCGCGCCGGTTCGCTCTCCCGGCTGCTGGCGAGAGACGGCCGGATTTCCCGGTTGCCGTGGCCGGGTTCGAAGTGGACGGCGACCCGCGACGCGCCTTCGATTCCGGAGGAATCGTTTCGCGCATGGTGGAGGCGCAATCGTGAGTAGCGCCAAGAACGACATCCTCGCCAGAATTCGCAGTGTGGAACGGTTTTCCCCGGTCGCCGTTCCTCGTGACTACGAACGCGCTCGCGCCGCGGCCGACCGGCTCGGCCTGTTCGCGGAACGCGTCGCCGACTACAAGGCCATCGTCCACAGGGTCGACGAGGAGGTCCTGCCGGATTGGATTTCCCGCTGTCTCGCCGAGCGCGGCGTCGCGACGATGGCCGTCCCAGCCGACGCGCCCGTTTCGTGGCGCGTTCCCGGCGTGAGCTGGGTGCCCGACGACCCGTCGCTTCCGGTGTCCACGGTGGACGCGGTGCACGGCGTGCTCACCGGATGTGCCGTCGCCATCGCGGAGACGGGGACGATTGTGCTCGACACTGGTATCGCACAGGGCCGCCGCCTGCTGACGCTTGTTCCGGACTATCACCTGTGCGTCGTGCGAGCCGACCAGGTTGTGGTGAGCGTGCCGGAAGCGATCGCGAGACTCGACGCGACCCGGCCGCTGACCTTCATCAGCGGACCCTCGGCGACGAGCGACATCGAACTGGATCGCGTCGAGGGCGTGCATGGCCCCCGCACGCTTGAGGTGCTGATCGCCGGACGGTGATCAGCGGAGCGGAAACAGCCGCCACGCCGGAACGGGCCGTCCGAAGTAGTAGCCCTGCGCTTGATCGCAGCCGAGCTCCTTGAGTACCGCGACCTGCTGCTCGGTCTCGGTGCCCTCCGCGATGACGGTCAGCTTCATCGCGTGTGCCGTGTTGACGATGCCGGTGACGATCGCGACGGCGTCGCTGTCGGGTTTGTCCAGGCCGGCGACGAACGACTGATCGATCTTGAGCGTGTCCAGCGGAAGTCGCCACAACTGGGCGAAAGCCGAGTAGCCGGTACCGAAGTCGTCGATCGCGAGCCGCACGCCGAGCGAGCGCAGCGCCCTGAGCACCTGTGCCGCCGCCTCGGGTTCCCTGACCAGTGCGCTTTCGGTGATTTCAAGGCACAGCGCCTCGGGCGGCAGGCCGGTTCGCTCCAGCGCCTTGCGCACCGAAGGCACCAACGTCGGGTCGTCGAGCTGCTTGGCGGAAAGGTTGACCGTCAACCGCAGGTCGACGTCGTGCAGGCGGCGCTGAGAGGCGATCTCGGCGGTCGTCGTGTGCAGCATGAAGTCGCCGATGACGTTGATCAGGTCGCTTTCCTCGGCGAGCGGGATGAACTCGACGGGCGAGATGGCGCCGTGAGTGGGGTGTTCCCAGCGCATGAGGCCCTCGACGGCGATCGTCCTGCCGGTCTCGACGTCGACGACCGGCTGGTAGGCGACCCACAGCTGGTCGGCGAGAACGGCTTCCCTCAGGTCCTGTTCGAGCCGCAGCTCGCGCTGGATGCGTTCGCGCAGCTCGACATCGAAGAACTCGTAGCTGCCCCTTCCCCGCTTCTTCGCCTCGTACATCGCCACATCGGCGTCCCTGATCAGGTCTTCCGCGCTGCGATCGTCGCCGGGCTCGGCCGTCACGATGCCGGTGCTCGCGTCGACGTGCAGCCGCCGCCCTTCGATCATGATGGGCTGCGTCAGCGAATCGCGAAGGTGCTCGATGAGCGCGCGGATCTCGTCCGTTCCGCCCTTGCCGAAGGTGACGACCGCGAATTCGTCCCCGCCCAGCCTTCCTACGAGATCGGACCTCCGGACACAGTTGCTGAGGCGCTGTCCGACGATGCGCAGGACCTTGTCGCCGGTGCTGTGCCCCAAGGAGTCGTTGATGACCTTGAACTTGTCGAGGTCGACGAACAACACGCAGGCCCTTGTCTCGCGCTCCGGGTTCTGCAATGCCCTGTTGAGCCGCCTGAGCACCAGGGTGCGGTTGGCGAGCCCGGTCAGCGGGTCGTGGGTCGCGTCGTGTTCGAGCCGTTCACCGATGGCTCTGCTCTCGGTGATGTCGGTGAAGGAGCTGACGATGCGGGAGGGAGGCGGAGCGTCGGGATCGAGCGGCCGGCAACTCAGGGACAGCCACGCGCTCGAACCGTCCGCGCGCTTCACGCGCAGCGTTTGGTTGTCGCACGGTCTACCCGTACGACCAGTCTTCGCGAAGGGGTAATCCCAATGGGGGATCGCGGCTCCCCGCTCGTCGAAGAGCGCGAACCGGGTCGGGGACTGACCGATGAGGCGGTCGCGGCTCATCCCGAGGATGCGCTCGGCCGCCGGATTCACCGATTCGATGAGACCGGTGGGGCCGACGACGAGGATGCCTTCGCTCAGTGCGGCCACCACGATGCTGTACCTGCGTTCGAGCTGGCGGCGCACTGTTTCGTCGGCGCAAACGAGCACGAATCCCTCGCGCATCTCGGCGGCCGAAACCCGGATCGCCAGCCGTTCGCCGTCGATCCGGTTGTGGGTTGCGTCGGCGACACCGCCGTCTTCGAGGATCGCGACCGGGTCGAGTGGAGCGCCGACGAGCATGCCGACGTCGCGTCCGATGGCTTCGTAAGCAGGCCAGCCGTACACCTGTTCCGCCGCCGGATTCCAGCTCGTGACCGTGCCGTCGGCCTTCGTGGCGATGATCGCGTCGCTGACGTGGGAGACGAGGGCGGCCTGGTAGCGCAGGGCGGATTCGGCGGCCTTCTGTGCCGTGATGTCCCGCATGATGACCTGGAAGGCGGGCCTTCCCTGCCAGTTCGTGCGGACGGAAACCGATTCGACGAGCATGGTCTCGCCGTTGAACCGGCGGAGCATGACCTCGGTGGGTTCGCTCGTTTGTCCTGGTTCGACCAGTGAACCGATGCGATCCAGCATCTCCGAAACAGATCCGGAAGCGACAAAATCGGTGATGGGCCTGTTCAACAATTCTTCGGGAGCGTCGACGGCGGCGAACCGTTTGCAAGCGGGGTTGACATACACGAGATTTCCGTTCTCGTGCACGCAGATGGCGTCAGGGCTGAGGTCGACGAGCAGCCGGTAGCGGTCGGCCAGGTCGGCCAGTGCCTGTTCGTTGCCGTGCCGCTCAGTCACGTCGGTGGCAATTCCCCGTAGCAGCGCGGGGCCACCTCTGCCGCGACCGCGGGCCAAGAACCGAATCCATCGTGCATCGCCTTCGGGTCTGTCGTGGCGCTGTTCAAGGTCGAAATCCTCCCATACAGGGTAGTCGCACCCCGCTACGGTCATGGGCTTGATCAACTCAAGAAGCCGGTGCTTGATCTCGTCGACCGCGGTCTCGGGAAAGCCGAGTATGTCCGCGAGTCGTGGGCTCCAGGTCACCGAGTCGTCCTTGAGGTCGACCGTCCACATCGCCGAGTCGCTGGCCGCGAGTGCCAGCTCCATGACGTCAGGGGGGTACTGCCACATCGGCAAGCCGTTGAAGGCGTGCGCCGCCATGTTTCCGTCCATCCGAAGTTACTTGTGGACTCTGATTACAACATGGAATCGCCGTTAGGCGAATAGGAGTAATCGGGCTCGACTTTGTCTCAGCGGCATCTTGAAGACGGTGGCCGGGCGTCACAAGAGTAGGTGACCTTTTTGGGCCTGGGTGTCGCGCGCTCTGCGCGCGCCGACGGTCCGTCCGGTCACCGAATCCGCAGAACAAGGCAGGAAAGTGAGGAAGATCGTGTCGCAAGGAATTGAGATTTGCGGCATCGGCGCGGTCACCGGCTACGGCTGGGGTCGTGAGGTGTTGTGGAAAGGGCTCGTCTCCGAGAAACCAGCGGCGACGTTGACCGGTGGCTTCGGCAAGGACGGGTCCGAGTCGATCTGGGTCGCCACCGTCCCGGAAGGCGGTGACCCCAAGGACGGAAGGGGCAGGTTCGCCCGCGCCATGCGGGCATCGGCGAGAGAAGCCATCGCCGACGCGACCGAGCGCGGTTGGACGCCGGGTCGCAGGGTCGGGCTGCTGCACGCGGTCGTCATCGGTGAGGCGTACCTGTGGAAGGACTTCTACGTCTCTGACAACGGCAGCCTGAGGTTGCGGGACTATCTCGCGCTGATGCCGTCGACGCCCATGTCGACGTTCATGCAGGAGTACGGGTTCACCGGGCCGGCCATGAACGTCTCGGCCATGTGCGCTTCGGGCAACGCGGGCTTGCTGACCGCGAAAGCCTGGCTCGACGCGGGAATCGTCGACGACGTCGTTCTCGTGGCGACGGACCTGTCGCTGACGCCGGAGAACGTCCGGCATTTCACGCGGCTCGGCGTCGCCGTGGCCAACAGGGAGCCCTTCGACGGCTGTCGGCCGTTCCAGGAGGGCAGCAGGGGCTTCGTCATGGGCGAGGCTTCGGTGGGCTTCGTTCTCTCCAACCGTTCGGACAAGCCCTACGCGGTCACCTTGGGTGGAGCGATGTCGCACGATGCGTATCACGTGACGTCGATCGACCCCGCCTTCCCCGAGGTGCGGCGGTGTTTCGCGGAAGCGCTGGACAACGCGGGTGTCGCCGCGTCAGACGTGCGTTACGTCAACGCGCACGGGCCGGGTACGAGGCAGTGCGACCGGACGGAGGCGACGATTCTCGAAGAAATGTTCCCGGAGGACACCGGGATCTACTCCGTGAAGCCGTTGACCGGGCACTGTCAGGGGGCCGCTTCCGCGGTCGAGATCGCGGTCGCCGCGCTCGGCTACGAACGTGGCGTCATCCCCGCGCCGCCGAAGGTTGCGCAAGCACATCCGCAACTGCTGCACGGTGAGTTCCCTGTCGACGGAGGGCTTACGGTGAAGTCGTCGCTCGGAATGGGTGGCCACAACTCCGTGGTCGTGCTCGGACCGGCTTCGGCGTGATCTTCCGGTGACCGGCATTCTGCTCGATGCCGGTCACCGGTTCTCCTCTGGTCTTGCTCAGGTCAGTGCGGCGTCCAGCGTGATCGTCGTACCGGAGAGGGCCTTGCTCACCGGGCAGGTGTCCTTCGCGGTCGCGGCGAGTACCTGGAAGGCTTCCTGATCGATGCCGACAGTGCTGTCGACGTCAGCGCGCAGGGTGATGTCGATGGCGGTGATGCTCAATCCGCCGTCGACGGGGCTCACGGTCACCTCGGCGCTGACGTCGATGGTCTTCGGCGCGTGCCCGTTGCGTTCGAGTACGGCGGAGAGGTTCATCGCGAGGCAGGACGACTGGGCTGCCGCGATGAGTTCCTCGGGGCTCGTCTGTCCCTCCGCGTCGCCGATGCGCCGAGGAAACGACACGTCGAACTGCCCCGCGTTCGACGAGTCGAGCGTGACCGTTCCCTTGCCCGAGTTCAGTCCACCTGTCCAGTGTGTCGTGGCGTCACGGCTGACCATGTCCTGCTCCTTTGGGTTGGTGCGGGTGTGATTCGAAGATAGGCCGCGCGAGGTCAGTGAAGCCCGACGAACGTCGCCATGTCGTCGACGGCGTAGCCGAAGAAGGCGTCGGCGGGTTCGAGGCTGTTGGCGAACTGGCCGGTGAGTTCGAAGCTGAGCATGCCGAAGAGCTGGGTCCAGGCGACGAAAAGTCTCGCCAGCACCGGGGCCGGGATGCCTGGCGCGAACCGCGCGCCGACGTCGGCCGCCTGGGCTTCCAGTGGGGCGGTCAGTGCTGGTTGCGGGTGTGGCGAGCTGATCAGGTCTTGTTCGACGGCGGCGGTGACGACGGCGATCAGCGCGAGCGGAACCCTGCTCGCCGGGGTGATGGTGTCGACGGGCGCCGCGTAGCCGGGGATGGGCGAGCCGAAGATCAGCGAGTATTCGTGCGGGTTGGCCCTCGCCCACGCGCGGATGGCGTGGCAGGTGGCTTGCCAGCGCGCTCTCGGGTGGGTTTCCGTACCTGCCGCGGCCTCGGCCGTCGTGCCAAGCGAGTTGTACGCGTCGACGATGAGCGCGGTCAGCAGGTCGTCTTTGCGCGGGAAGTACCGGTAGAGAGCCGAGGACACCATGCCGAGCTGTCTCGCGACCGCGCGCAGGGAAAGGGCCTCGGCGCCGACCTTGGCCAACTGGGTGCGGGCCTCGTCCTTGATCGCGGCCGTGACTTCGGCTCTGGCGCGCTCGCGTGCGGTTCGGTGGGCTGCTGGCATGACGCCGAGTGTGTCACGAATGAGAGCGGTGAACAAATTCAAGAGCAGCGCTCTTGACAGAGCATCAGGCGAGGTGTTCACTGATCTCAAGCAAGAGCACTGCTCTCGAAAAGAAGAGGACGCGATCATGACCAGCACCAACCGTTACCTCAAGCCCGCCAAGGCGGACCGCGCGTTCAACTCGCTGGCAAGGGGGCTGACCAAGGTCGGCATCAGCCTGCTCGGCAGCAGGGTGCTCACCGTCGAGGGCCGCAAGTCGGGCCAGCCAAGGTCGATCGTGCTGAACCTGCTCAAGCACGACGGCGAGCGCTACCTGGTCTCGCCGAGAGGACACACCGAATGGGTGCGCAACCTGCGGGTGGCAGGCGAGGCCACACTCAGCGTCGGCAGCCGCTCCGAAACTGTGCGGCCGGTCGAACTCGCCGACGAGGACAAGCTCCCCGTCATCCGCGCGTACCTCAAGAAGTGGGGCTGGGAGGTCGGCAGGTTCTTCGAGGGCGTCACCGTCGACACCCCCGACGACGAACTGCTCGACCTCGCGCCCGGCTTCCCCGTCTTCCGTCTCTCGAACAGCCACTGACCAGGCCGGACGCGGCAAAATGAGAGCAAGGGAGCTTTGCTACCACTTTGCCCGCCCTGCCGGCCGTGGCGCTTGCCGCTATTCGAGCAGCCGGGCCGCGGCGAGCGCGAGCGGTTCGAACGCCTCCGGCTCGGTATCGGAGAGCTTTCGCAGCTCGGCCCGCATCCTGGGTTCCCAGAACATCCGGACGTGGGCCGCGATCGCCGTCGCCGCCGTACCCGGCTCCTGGTGAGGGAACTGCACGGCGATGTCGTTGATCATCCGGATCTCCGGCGCGATGGTGTCGGCGGTGTCGGTCATCAGTCGGCCAGCGCCGGTGTCTCGTCGGCTGCGGCGATCCGCTCCTCGGGACGGCCGCCCGGTTTGAGGCCGACCTGTACCGCCGTCACCTTGTACTCGGGGCAGTTCGTGGCCCAGTCCGAGTTCTCGGTGGTCACGACGTTCGCCCCGGTGCCCGGATAATGGAACGTCGTGTAGACGACGCCGACCGGCATCCGGTCCGAGAGCGTCGCGCGCAGCGACGTCGCCCCGACCCTGCTCGCCATCGTCACCTCGTCACCGTCGGAGATCCCGCGCTCCTCCGCGTCGTGCGGATGGATTTCCAGCACGTCCTCCTTGTGCCACGCGATGTTGGCCGTGCGCCTCGTCTGCGCTCCGACGTTGTACTGGCTGAGTATCCGGCCCGTCGTGAGGATGAGCGGATACCTGCGGGTGCTGCGTTCCCTTGTCGCGACGAACGGCGTCGGCACGAACTTGCCCTTGCCCCGCACGAACCCGTCGACGTGCATGACGGGCGTTCCCTCGGGAGCCGCGTCGTTGCACGGCCACTGCACGCTGCCGAGTTCGTCGAGCTTGTCGAAGGAGACACCCGCGAACGTCGGGGTCACCGCCGCGATCTCGGCCATGATCTCGCGAGGATGGGCGTATTCCATGGGGTAACCCATCGCCTCGGCGATGTCACAGGCGACCTGCCATTCGTGCTTGCCGGTCTTGGGTGTCATCACCGGCCGCACCCTGTTGATGCGGCGCTCCGCGTTGGTGAACGTGCCGTCCTTCTCCAGGAACGAGGTGCCAGGAAGGAACACGTGCGCGAACTCGGCCGTCTCGTTGAGGAAGAGGTCCTGCACGACGAGCAGATCCAGCGCCGAGAGGGCCGCGTTGACGTGCTGCGTGTTGGGGTCGGACTGGGCGATGTCCTCGCCTTGCACGAACAGTCCCCGGAAGCTGCCTTCCACCGCGGCGTCGAACATGTTCGGGATGCGCAGTCCCGGCTCGGCGCCGATGGGCCGCCGCCACAGCGTTTCGAACACCTCGCGCACGGCGTCGTCGGAAACGTGCCGGTAGCCGGAAAGCTCGTGAGGGAACGACCCCATGTCGCAGGAACCCTGCACGTTGTTCTGGCCACGCAACGGGTTGACGCCGACGCCCTCACGGCCGATGTTGCCGGTCGCCATCGCGAGGTTGGCCATGCCCATGACCATCGTCGAGCCCTGGCTGTGCTCCGTGACGCCGAGTCCATAGTAGATCGCGCCGTTGCCCGCCTTCGCGTACTCGCGGGCCGCGGCTCGCAATTGCGCGGCGGGGACGCCGGTGATCGACTCCGTCGACTCGGGGCTGTACTCGGGCTGCGCGATGAACTCGGCCCACGTGTCGAAGTCCTCGCAGCGTTGCTCCACAAAGGACCTGTCAGCAAGACCTTCGGTGACGACGACGTGTGCGATCGAGTTGACGACCGCGACGTTGGTTCCCGGCGCGAGTTGCAGGTGGTGCGCTGCCTCAACGTGGGGAGAGCGGACGAGATCGATCCGCCGAGGGTCGATCACGATGAGCTTCGCGCCTTCCCTGAGCCTGCGCTTCATGCGCGAGGCGAAGACAGGGTGCCCGTCGGTCGGGTTGGCTCCGATCACCACGATCACGTCGGCTTCGGCCACGGACCGGAAGTCCTGCGTACCCGCCGAGGTGCCGAACGTCTGCTTGAGCCCGTATCCGGTCGGCGAGTGGCACACCCTCGCGCAGGTGTCGACGTTGTTGTTCCCGAACGCCGCCCGCACCAGTTTCTGCACGACGTAGACCTCTTCGTTGGTGCACCGGGAAGAGGTGATGCCGCCGACGGAGCCCGCGCCGTGCTTTTCTTGGATGGCAAGGAACTTCTCGGCCGTGTACGCGATGGCGGTCTCCCAGTCGACCTCGCGCCACTCGTCGGTGACGCGCTCGCGGATCATCGGCTTGAGCTTGCGATCGGGATGGGTCGCGTAACCGAAGGCGAACCTTCCCTTGACGCAGGAGTGGCCCTCGTTGGCTCCGCCGTCCTTGTAGGGAACCATGCGGACCAACTCGTCACCGCGCAGCTCGGCCTTGAAGGAACAGCCGACGCCGCAGTAGGCACACGTGGTGAGCACGCTCCTCGTCGGCATTCCCAGATCGACGACCGAACGCTCCTGGAGCGTCGCCGTGGGACACGCCTGCACGCAGGCGCCGCACGAGACGCACTCGGAGTCCATGAACAACTCGCCCGCGCTCGCCGATACCTTCGAGTCGAAGCCCCTGCCCTCGATGGTGAGCGCGAACGTTCCCTGCACCTCGCCGCACGCCCTGACACACCGCGAGCACACGATGCACTTCGAAGCGTCGAAGTCGAAGTAGGGATTGCTGGTGTCCTTCGGCGCGTCGAGATGGTTCTCGCCCTCGTAGCCGTAGCGGACCTGGCGAAGACCGACGACACCGGACATGTCCTGTAGTTCGCAGTCACCGTTGGCCGCGCAGGTGAGGCAGTCGAGAGGATGATCGGAGATGTAGAGCTCCATCACGCCCTGCCGCAGCTTCTCCAGCTTCGGCGTCTGCGTGCTGACCCGCATGCCGTCGGCGACGGGAGTCGTGCACGAGGCGGGAGTTCCCTTGCGACCGTCGATTTCGACGAGGCACAGCCTGCACGAGCCGAACGCGTCGAGGCTGTCGGTCGCGCACAGTTTCGGGATGTCGGTCCCCGATTCCGCGGCGGCTCGCATCACCGACGTACCTTCCGGCACGGTCACCGGCACGCCGTCGATCTCAACGGTCACGGTCGCAGGCCCCGGCTTGGCCGGTGTGCCGAGGTCGTGTTCTTTCAGCAGGCCCATTGTTCTACTCCGCCTCCTTTTCCGTGCGTGTCGCACGCGCGGTGAAGTCGTCGGGGAAGTGGTCGAGCGCGCTGCGCACGGGGTTGGGAGTCAGGCTTCCCATCGCGCACAACGAACCCTCTGTCATCAGCTCGCACAAATCGTTCAGCAGGGCAAGATTGCCGTCGGGGTCCTCTCCTCCGGTGATCTTGTCGATCACCTCGACCCCGCGCACGGAGCCGACCCTGCACGGCGTGCATTTGCCGCACGATTCCTCGGCACAGAACTCCATCGCGAACCGTGCCATCGCCGACATGTCGACGGTGTCGTCGAAGACGACGATCCCGCCGTGACCGAGCATCGCGTCGGCTCCCGCGAACGCCTCGTAGTCCATCGGCAGATCGAAGCGGTCGGCCGGAAGATAGGAACCCAGCGGGCCGCCGACCTGGACCGCGCGGACGGGACGGCCGGAAAGGGTGCCTCCTCCGTAGTCGTTGACCAGTTCGCCGAGCGAGATACCGAACGCGGTCTCGAAAACGCCTCCTCGCGCGATGTTGCCCGCGAGCTGGAACACCTGGGTGCCGCGCGAGCGTTCGAAGCCGAGCGCCGAGTATGCGGCACCGCCGTCGGAGAGGATCTTGGGCACGCTCGCCAGCGTCAGCACGTTGTTGACGACCGTCGGCTTGCCGAACAGACCGGTGATGGCTGGAATCGGCGGTTTCGACCGCACCATGCCGCGTTTGCCTTCGAGGCTTTCCAGCATCGACGTTTCCTCGCCGCAGATGTAGGCACCGGCGCCGACCCTGACGAACAGGTCGAATCGCAGCCCTGAGCCGAGGATGTCCTCGCCGAGCCAACCCTGCGAGTAGGCGATGTCGATGGCCCTTCGCAGCGTGGCGACCGCGTCGGGGTATTCGGAGCGGACATAGAGGTAGCCCTCGCTCGCGCCGACCGCGTGGGCCGCGATCGTCATGCCCTCGATGAGGCAGAACGGGTCGCCCTCCATCAGCATCCGGTCGGCGAAGGTTCCGCTGTCACCCTCGTCGGCGTTGCAGCAGATGAACTTGAGCGGACCTTCGGTCTCCAGCACGGTCTTCCACTTGATGCCGGCGGGAAAACCGGCGCCGCCCCTTCCCCGCAGTCCCGATTCGGTGACCTCGGCGACGACGGCGGCCGGTTCGAGTTCCAGTGCCCTCCGCAGACCGATGAGCCCGCCGTGTGCCTCGTAGGCGGTTGTCGAGAACGGATCGGTGACGCCGACCCTCGCGAAGCACAGCCGCTGCTGATCCCTCAGCCACGGCAGTTCCTCGACGAGCCCGTGGCACGACGGATGGTCGTCGCCGGTCAGCAGGCCGTTCGCGAGCAGTTCGTCGACGGCCGACGCTGAGACAGGGCCGTAGCCGACCCTTCCGCGCGGTGTCTCGACCTCGACGAACGGTTCGAGCCAGAGCATCCCTCGGGAACCGTTGCGCACGACGGTGACGTCGTCGCCGGTCGCGCGGTTGATGGCCGAGGCGACGTCGTCGGCGCCGACCGAGACGGCGGCGGAGTCGCGCGGTACGTACACCGTTGTCATGAACCGGCTCCGTTCTCGGTCGGTGAAGCCGCGCGGGTTTCGGCGTTGGCGAGGATGTCGACCAGTCGCGAGCGGTTGATCCGGCCGTACAGCCGTCCGTTGACCTGCGCGGCCGGACCGAGCGCGCAGTTGCCGAGACAGAAGACCTGGTCGAGGGTCACGGAGCCGTCCGGTGTCGTCTGGCCGAGTTCGATGCCGAAGACCTGTTCGGTGTCGGCGACGACCTGTTCGGCGCCGACCGACTGGCAGGCTTCGGCTCTGCACAGCTTCACCGTCGCCGCGCCAGCCGGTTCGGAGCGGAAGTCGGTGTAGAAGGTGACGACGCCGTGGACGTCGGCCCTTGAGATGTTCAGCTCGGCGGCCAGTACCGGAATGACCTCGGCCGCGATGTAACCGAATTCGGCCTGAATGCCGTGCAGGATGGGCAGCAGTGCGCCGCGGTCGTCCCTGTGCGCGTCGATGACGGCCCTGACCCGCTCCGCGACCGAAGCTCCGCTGCTTTCGACCGCCATACCGCCTCCCTGGCACCTGTCGGTGTATACCGTATACACCGACAATCGTACCCATGCCGCGAGCTATCCAACAAGCCTACGTTCGACAAGGGGGTGAGCACGATGCCGAATGTTGTCGCGCGAAGGGGTTTTTCCAGGAAGGCGGTGCGCGAGGAGAGCCGTCAGTTCCCCGGCAACAGCTCGGGCGCCTCGGCCCGGACGAGCGCGGTCAGCTCGCCGATGCTGGGATTGACGAGCGCGTGCTCCCCCACGAACACCGTCGGTACCGTCTCGTTGCCGTCAGCCACCGAACGCACCCGCGCGGCGGCCTCCGGCTCCTCCCAGATGTTGACGTCGGTGAAAGGAAGCCCGCTTCGCTCGACGTCGTCACGCAACATCGCGCAGAACGGGCACCCGGGACGCCAGTAGAACTCGATCTCGTTCGCTGCCACAACGCCACTGTAATCGCCGATTCGACGCGCTTGTCCCGCTCGCGCGAGGCAAGCTGAACGGCATGGAGAGCGCAGACTTCGACTCGGTCGCCGACGAGTTGTACGGCCTGAGGCGCGAGGAGTTCACGTCGGCGAGGGCCGATGCCGCCACGCGAGCGAAGAAGGCGGGCGAGAAGGACCTCGCCGCTCGGATCATGGGCCTGCGCAAGCCGACGATCGCCGCCGAGCTCGTCAACCGTCTCGCCAGGTCGCTACCGGACGAACTCGGCGAACTCACCGAACTCGGCGATGCTCTTCGCGGGGCGCACAGTGAACTGGCCGGCGACGCGTTGAGGGAACTGTCGAAACGCAGGCACGACCTCGTCGCTTCGCTGACCGCCGAAGCGACCGGCCTGGCGTCGGAGCAGGTCAGCGAGTCGGTGTCGCGCGAGGTGTCCGAGACGTTCGAGGCGGCGCTCGCCGAACGGCGGATCGCCGACGAGGTCGCGCTCGGCAGGCTCAGCACGGCACTGCGCCCCGAGGTGGGGTTCGGCGCGGACTGGCTCGGTTCGGCACCCGTCAAGCGCAGGGTGAAGGCGAAAGGCGAAGCCGCCGAACGCAAGGGCGCCGAGGCGAAGCGGCGCAAGGAACAACTCAAGGAAGCGAGACAGCACGCGAGCGAGGTGAGACGCGAACACGAAACCGCGAGATCGCGGTTGAGGGAAGCCGAGAAGAACGAGGCCAAAGCCAGGCAGGTCACCTCGGCAGCGCGTGCCGCCGTCGACGAGACACGCGTGAAGCTCGACGACGCGGAGGCCGTGTTGGCCGAGCTGACCGAGTTCGACTGAGCCGTCCGCGTCGCTCGCGGGCGCCCACGTACTGTCGGTGAGTGACCGTGAACGACGCACCCGAGATGAGGCAGATCCCCGGCGGCACGGTGACGATGACCGACCGGCGAAGGGAAACGAGCTGGTCGGTCGACCTCGGGACCTACGAGCTGGCTGCCACGGTCGTGACGAGGGAACGGTATGCCGAGGCGACCGGAGAGTGGCCGGGTTCGGCGACCGTCGCGGGCTCGCCGGTGGAAGGGGTTTCCTGGCTCGACGCCGTGCGTTTCTGCAATGCCTGCTCGGTGCGCTCCGGCCTGCGGCCGGCCTACCGCGTCGGCGGAGAACGTGACGGCCTGCCGGATGTCGAGTGGGACGAGACCGCCGACGGGTACCGGTTGCCGACCGAAGCCGAGTGGGAGCACGCCGCGCGGGCGGGAACGGTCGCGGCGAGATACGGGCCGCTCGACGACATCGCGTGGTATCGCGGGAACTCAGGGGAACACATCCATCCCGTCGCGGGCAGGAAACCCAACGCCTGGGGGCTCTACGACATGCTCGGCAACGTGTGGGAATGGTGCTGGGATGCCTTCGATGCCGTCGACCACCCCGGTTACCGGGTACTGCGCGGCGGCGGCTGGTTCGACGAGCACTGGAGTTGCCGGGCGTCGGTGCGCAGGCGCAGCCACCCCGATTTCCGGATCGACGATGTGGGGTTCCGGATCGCTCGCTCCGTGACTCGTTGAAAATCCGGACTGTCTTGGCAAGAGCGCATTGTCACCGCGAATTGTCGATGCGCGTGATTCTGGAGTGTAGGGTTGCGGCAGCCGACCAGGCTCGACAGTTGAGTCAACAACCGGTGGCAGCAGGAAAAGGCAAGCCAGGCATGACGAAATTCGTTTCCGTGTGGCTGTACGTGGCTCCCTTGACGGCCTATGTTCCAGGCGGTCCGGTGCCCATCGCGGTCGGAATCGGCAACGTCGGCGTCGGTGATCTCTGGTTTCCCGGTGTGCTCGACGGTTCGGAGTCCTCCATTCGATATCCCTATTACCGCCCTTCGATTTCCGAAGTGGAAACGGGAAGAATCGTCGCGGCGCCCGCACCGGCACGGCGGATGACGAAGGCGGACAGGGACCGGTCCGTGAGTCCCCTTCGACGGCCCGATTTTCACCGGCTCCGGCCTGGCGAGACCTTCGACCCCACCGAGGCCGGCCGATTTCGCGGGCTGGAGACCTTTTCCGCGTTCGTTCCGCGAAGCAAGGGGACCTACCGCTTCCGGCTGGACATCGAGACGACGGGTGAAAATCCGAATGGCTGGCTCGGCGGAGCGGGCCAGGACGCCTACGTCGACGAAGTGCTTCCCGTGCTCGCGAAGGTGCCGAGAGTGACCATTACCGCACAGCTCGATCTCGTGGTGTGACGCCGTTCCGGTCAGGCGAAGACGACGGTCGCCTTCGCCGCGCCCCTGAACGGAGCGAGCGCGCTCGCCTCGGCCGTGATGGCGTCACGGGTCGCCGCCGTCAGCGTGCGCATCGCCGACACCGTGATGGTGATGTTCTTGCCCTGTTTGCGAGGGCGCCACGTTCCGACGATCTCGCCCTCGCCGAGCACGACACCCGGGTTTCCCTGTATCCGCCAGATTTCCCGCTGCCGTGCGGTGCCGGAAACGAAGGCGGCGCGATCCCTCGTCGCGAGCAGGGGATCGTAGGGCGGCAGCAGCCGGACTCCCTCCGCCGAGGGTGGCGCGGCAAGCGCAGGAAGGTCTTCGGCGAGTAGCCATGCCGTCCGGCCCGCGTAGTCGACGGCGGTGAGTTCCCCCGCGATCAGCTCCCACGACGCCGCCGCGAACGAAGGCGAGACGCCTGCCCACGTGGCGAACGCGGTCTTGTCGGAAGGACCGTGACACCGCAGGTACCTGCGGACGATTTCGGCTCTCGCCGCCTCGGATGGCATGGCCGGAAGCGGTTCGCCAAGCCAGTCCTCGGTCAGCGCGAACAACGAGGCACCCTTCGTTCTCGGCACGATGCAGAGCACCCCGTGCAGGGCGACGACGTACAACGCGTAGCGCACGAGGCTCTCGCCATAGGTGTTCTTGCCGAGCCCGTCGGGTTCGGTGAAACCCTTGCGCGCACTGGACGGCAGTCGCTTGCCGACGCGTTCGGCCAGTGCGACGCCGAGCTCGTCCTTGGTGAGCTGTTTTCCGCCAAGCGCTTTCGGTAGTTCGTCGAGCGTCAGCGCCACGGCCTCACTTGCACTGAGGGAGAAGCGGTCGAGATGCCCCGACGCGCCGTTGATGAAGTGAAGGCACGAGGCGTCGTCGTCCGGCAGCAGCCCCTCGGTGAACACTGCCGTCTCGGCGAAGGGCACCACGTGCGGCGCTCCCCGCATGGCCCAAATGGTGACCAGCGTCTTACGTTCCATGACGGCGGAGTCGACGTCCTCGGGGGCCAGGTTCGCGAGCCGGGCATGCAGCGCCTGGCCTGCCGTACCCGGCGGGGTGTCCTGCACACCGATCGCGCCTGTCGCGTTCGGCAGTTCCGCCGAGGGCGACCGGTGCGCGAGCCCGTGTGCGGCCACCCGGTAGCCGACGGCCGCGCTGGGTGTGACGGCATCCATCCGCAGCACCCTAACGACGAGAAACCGACTTCGCCGTGCAACCGAATAGTCCTGTTCCGCCGTCCTTGCCCACATGAGGGTGTTGCCACTGTTGCTGGTGCTGTTGGTCGCGGGTTGCGGAGGCGGGGGTCAGGCCGGAACCGGGAGGGAATGTGCCCCGATCGGCACTCTCGTCGGGTTCGGCGTCGACGTCGAACCCGGTTTCTTCGCCGAAGGGCATGGCCCCGCCGAGCTGACCGCGTGCTGGGGCGGTGAGTGCCACGATGTCGACGTCTCCTTGAACGAACGGACCAGGTCGGTAGACGAGGGCTGCACCGGCGACAAGCCGGACGACGTGTGCTCGGCGAGGTCGGAACCCGCGGGAGGTTACGTCGCTTTCGTACCCGTTCCCGATCTTCCGGAGCAGCCGGTCGAGGTGACCCTGCGGCTGTGGGACGGTCAGCGCGAGCGGGTGCTGACACCCACCACCGTCACGCCGAAGATCCCTCAGCTCTCCGACACCTACTGCGGTGCGTCGGGTCCGCAGGCATCACTCGTCGTCGACGCGCGCGGCGCCGTCACCCAGAAGCCGTGAGCGGCATGCCACCGGCCCACCCCCGAGGAGGCCGGTGACACACCGCCGGTCAGCCGATGTCCCTTCGCCGGAACCCGGCGAGCCCCGCGACGAACAACCCGAGGGCGATCGCGGTCAGCCACACCAATGGCGTCACGGTCAGCTCGGCACTCGGCAGCTTGGGAACGTGCTGGTACGGCGAGACGTTCAGCACCGACTGGCTGACGTTCGCGACCGGCCCGAACAGGCTGATCAGCAGGAACAGCGAAGCGACGGCCCAGGCGAGCGCGGCGAACCTCGGCAGGAGGCCGAAGAGCGCGACCCCGGCACCGGCCACGACCAGCACGGCGGGCAGTTGTGCCATCGAGGCGCCGATCACCGACGGCACCTGGCCGCCGATGTCGTTGACTCTGATGCCGTGCAGCAATCCCGTGAACAGGCCGGAGACGGCAAGCAGCAGGGCGGTGCCGAGGACGGTGAAGACGAGGTGGCTCGCCGCGAACCCGAGCCTGCTGACCCTTGTCGCGAGCACCGGTTCGACGCGGAACGCCGTCTCCTCCGAACGCATCCGCAGGGTGGCCTGCACGGAGTAGAGCGAGGCGATCATCGCGACGATTCCAGCCATGGCCGCGATGAAGGAGTCGATCATGCTCTGCGAACCGCCGAGCCGCGCGAACATCTGTTGTGCTTCCGCGCTTTCGCCGATGACGTCGCCGATTCCGGCCGCGAGTGACCCAAACAGCGCGCCGAACACCGCGAAGCCGATGACCCAGCCGATGAGCGGGCCCCGTTGCAGGCGCAACGCGAGGGCGAAGGAGCTGCGGAGGCCGCGTGTGGCCTCGGCGGGCCCCGGCCGCGCGGGAATCAAGCTCATGCCGACGTCCCTGCGGGGCAGCAGGCGATAGCCGACCGTCGCGAGCACCAGCGCGGTTCCCGCCAGCAGCGCGAGCACCCACCAGCGTTCGTCGGCGAACGCCCTGATCTGTGTTGCCCAGCCGACGGGCGAGAGCCACGAAAGCCAGCTCGCCTCACGGGTCGCGTCGCCGACGGCACGTAGCAGGAAGGTGCAGCCGAGTACGGCGATCGCGATGCCGTTGGCCGTGCGCGAGTACTCGGCGACCTGTGCGGTGATCGTGGCGACGCCGATGAAGACGAAGCCCGACAGCGTCACCCCCGCCGCGAGGGCGACCGATCCGGCCGCGGGAAGTCCGGCGCCGACCAGGCTGGCGACCATGAGCAGGCCGGTGGCGAGGCTGCCGATGGCGGCGACGATCACGGCAGCGGTCAGCGAGGCGTAGCGGCCGACGACGGCTGAGGACAGCAGCTCCTGCCTTCCGGTGTCCTCTTCCTGCCTCGTGTGCCGGATGACGGTGAAGATGCAGGCCAGCGCGAGGAAGAGACCGACGAAGGCGCCGAAGCGCCATGCGGTGAACCCGCCTGGTGTGCTGAGGTCGAACGCTGGCCCGTACAACAGGGTGAGCGAGGGATTGCCGCCCATCGTCGCGGTCAGCCCCGCGCGTTCGGCCTCCGTCGGGTACAGCGCCTCGTAGGGGCCCGCGCCCGCCGAGGTCATCAGTCCGAGTACGAGTACCCAGACGGGCAGGATCAGGCGGTCTCTTCGCAGCGCGAGCCGGACCAGGTGACCTGTCCCCACGAGCTGACTGCCCCTCGCGACCGGGCTGGCCGTGGGAGTGCGTTCGAGGGTCGTACTCATGTCCTCGCCGCCTCGGAGTGCGTTGTGTCGGTGTAGTGCCTGAGGAACAGCTCTTCGAGCGTCGGCGGCTGGCTGGTCAGGCTGCGCACGCCGATGTCGGTGAGCTGGCGCAACGCCGCGTCGAGCGAGTGGGTCTCGACGTCGAACCGGACGCGGTTTCCCTCGACCTGTAGGTCGTGCACGTCGGGGAGCTTCGAGAGGCCGTTGGGGTGGCCCGCGAGCTCGGCCGAGATCGACGTACGGGTGAGGTGGCGCAGATCGGCGAGTGTCCCCGTCTCGACGGTGAACCCGTTGCGGATGATGCTCACCCTGTCGCACAGCGCTTCGACCTCGGCCAGGATGTGGCTCGACAGCAGCACGGTCCTTCCGCGATCGCGCTCCTCCTGGATCGCGTACTGGAAGGTGGCTTCCATGAGCGGGTCCAGGCCGGAGGTCGGCTCGTCGAGCAGCAGCAGTTCCACGTCGGAGGCGAGCGCGGCGACGATGGCGACCTTCTGCCGGTTGCCCTTCGAGTAGGTGCGGCCCTTCTTCTTCGGGTCGAGATCGAAGCGGTCGATGAGTTCCTTGCGCCGCCGCTGGCTGAGCCCGCCCCGCAGTCGCCCCAGCAGGTCGATGACCTCTCCGCCGGACAGGTTGGGCCAGAGGTTCACGTCGCCCGGCACGTAGGCGAGCCTGCGGTGCAGGCTCGCCGCGTCCCGCCATGGGTCGCCCCCGAGCAGGCTGACGTCGCCTTTGTCGGCACGCAGCAGGCCGAGCAGCACCCGGATGGTTGTCGACTTACCCGCGCCGTTCGGGCCGAGAAAGCCGTGCACTTCGCCCTTCGCGACGGAGAGATCGAGGCCGTCGAGCGCCACGGTCCTGCCGAAGGACTTGCGCAGTCCGGTGATGGAGATGGCGTTTTCCATGCCGCCGAAGCTACACTGATTTCACAAAGTTGTGAAGTTAAGAAAGTGTATGGATTAGGTGATTGAATACTGGGGGTATCGGAAAGGATGGACACATGTCGAGCAGGCCGCAGTCGCAGCGTGATCCGGCCGTGGGGCGGGACGAAGAGGCAGTTCGCAAGTACATCGAGAGCCTTGCGCTGACGCTCACGCAACTCGGTATGCAACGGATGTCGGCGAGAGTGTTCGCCGCGCTCGCGGTCTCCGACGACAGCAGGCTCACCGCCGCGGAGCTCTCCGAACAGTTGTCCGTCAGCCCCGCCGCGATATCAGGGGCGGTGCGGTATCTCGACCAGGTCGGCATGATCGTCAAGGAACGTCTGCCCGGCGAACGCCGTGACCACTACCGGCTCTACGACGACTTCTGGTTCGCCAGCACGCTCAAGCGCGACCGCATGATCCGGATGTGGCGGGACGCCACCGTCGAGGGAATCGACGCGGTCGGCCCGGACTCACCGGCCGGAGTCAGGCTGTCACACATGGTCGACTTCCTCGACTTCTTGATCAAAGAAATCCCGCTGATCTTCGAGCGCTGGGAACAACTGCGCGAACAGCGAGAACATCCCCCGGAGGGGTAGCGCGCGCGGGCCGAGAACGGCCGAGCGCGAAAAAAGTCGTACTGAGGGTGTATCTGAGACCTACCCCAGTGCGTCCTATGGGCGTCAGCTTGCTTCACCACTTGCGTTACGACCCAGGAGGACGCATGAGCCCCGAAGACCCGTGCGCGGCCGAGATCGCGGGCATCCGCGAGTCTCTTGCCGCGCTGGGCGATCCGTGGCGGTGCGGCGAAACGAAGCTGAGCAAGCTGTCGAGGGAGTGTCGCAAGGCGAGGCTCGGTGTTCCGGCGCCGTCGGCTGGGGAGATCACCGCACGCGCGGAGTTGCCGGCGAGGATGGCCGAGTTCGCGCTGGCCGCGAGCGCGCCGCGTGAGGTGCCTGCCGGTGAGGTCGAGCACGAGCCGACGCCGTGTCTTCCGGTTTCCTTCGACCTCAGGGATGTCGGAGGCCGCAACTACGTCACCGAGGTCAAGGACCAGGGCGAGGTGGGTTCGTGCAGCGCGTTCGGCACGATCGCCGCGCTGGAGGGCACGGCGGCTTTCACGAGGAAGGTTCCGGGGCTGCGGCTCGATCTCTCCGAAGCGCATCTCTACTTTGGACACGCCGTCGCGAGGGAAGCCATCCTGCCTGACGGAACGTGGCCTGACGAGATGTTCGCCGACTGTGTCGCGCTCGGCGTGACCTTCGGCGACTACTACCCCTACTACGACGACGGCTCCGGAGCGCTCAACCCCGGTTGGCCCGATCGCCTCGCCAAGGCCGAGGGGGTCGTCGACCTCAGCAGGGACCCTGCCGCTATCAAACGGCACATCCACGAATACGGTCCCGTCACCGCGTGCATGATCATCTACGACGACCTTTTCCATTACACGGGCGGGGTTTACCGGCACACCACCGAGGAGACGAGCGGCGGCCACTGCGTCGCGCTCATCGGGTGGGACGACGAGGCCGGTTGCTGGATCGCCAAGAACTCGTGGGGTTCCGAGTGGGGAGAGAACGGTTTCCTCAGGATCGCCTACGGCGAGGCGTACATCGAGGACTATCCCGACCCGAGGCCGACCACGCTCGGCTGCACAAGCGTGAACCTTCGTGCGTGGTTACCAGCCCAGCGCACACTCGGCCTCTTCGCGACGGCGCACGACGCCAACGGTTGGGCCTACCTGGAAAACCTCGGCTGGACCCGGATATCGGGTGGTCCGCACGGCACCACCAGCAAGCTCGCCCAGCTCACCAGCGCAAGGGTTCATGGGCAGGCGATCGCGCCGTTCATCGACGACGGCGAGCTCAGCATGATTCATCCCGCGCAGTGAACAACGGAGAAGCAGTATGACGATCGAGGACACGACGAACGACAACCGTTCCGAAAAGGACACCGAGGTGGCCGGGGACGTTGTCGAGCCGACCGAGCAGACGACCCCGCCGTCGCCTCCGGCGGGCTGGGAGCCGTATTCCCCGCCGCCGGTTGCTCCTTCCGGTTGGGAGCCCTACGGCCCGCCGCCGAGGCAGGTAGCGCCGACGGGCTGGGAGCCGTACTCGCCGCCGCCGGTCGGTCCAGCGGGCTGGGAGCCTTACTCGCCCCCGCCGAGGCAGGTCGCGCCCGCCGGTTGGGAGCCCTACTCCCCGCCGCCGAGGCAGGTCGTTCCCTCGGGTTGGGAGCCGTACTCGCCTCCCCCACGCCAGGTGCGTCCTTCCGGTTGGGAGCCCTACGGCCCGCCGCCGAGGCAGGTAGCGCCGACAGGTTGGGAGCCGTACTCGCCGCCGCCGGTCGCGCCCATGGGCTGGGAGCCGTACTCGCCGCCGGTCGGGCAGCCGGAACCGGTGAAGGCCAACAACGGCGCGGGTGCTCTCGCGGCCAAGGACGGCTGGACCGCGGGCAAGGCGATCACGAATCTCTGGTCGTCGAGCACGTCTCCCGGTGTGTGGATCGCGGTGCAGGGCGTGGGCTGGAAGCTGCTTTCGCCCGCTTCCGACTCGGGGCACAGCCACCTGACGCTGCTGGCGATGCTGGCGAAGAACTACCGGCTCGCCGTTTCCTATCACGAGGACGCGCGCGGACAGATCGATCAGCTCGTGGTCTGACGCTCGCGTCGGTAAGCAGGTGGTGGCCGGCAGACGAGGGGGCCGCCGGCCACCACCGCCGTTAACTGGGAGAGACGAGTGACTCTGATCCGGCTTGCGCAGTCCGATACGGGGAGGACGGCGGAACTGTGCACGGGGGACACCGTGGAGCTGCGGCTTCCCGAGGTCCGTTCGTCCGGATATCAGTGGCGCTTCGACCTTCCAGCGGGGGTCCGGCTGGTCGTCGACGAACATGTCAGTGGGGGTGGCGATCATCCGGCGCGGCGGTCCACGGGGGTAGGACCGCCAGGGGGAGGTGGGGTTCGCCGGCTGGCGCTCGACGTCGTCGACGCCGGTCGGCACCTCATCAAGGCCGAGTTGGCGCGGCCGTGGGAGGGCAAGCCGCGCCGCTCGGTCAGCTTCACGCTATCCGTTAGGCCATCCGAGTGAGCGATGTATCCCACTTCAATCAAGACGCACTTTTGGTCTGGCGAGCCGGAGATACTGCCAGCGCCGACTTGACTAGCCCGGGAGGCGGATGCGGTGACGGATGCCAGAACCGCAGAGGCAGACCCTCCATGGGAGGGGCTGCACGGCCATGACCTTTACGCGGCATGCATGCACGAAGCCCGCGCGGGTAACCGGCGGGCCATGGATCGCTTGGTCACCGAGTTGACGCCGCTGGTGTGGCAGGTGGCGAGAGGTAACGGGGTGGACAGGCACGCGGCCGAGGATGTCGTGCAGACCGTGTGGCTCGCCCTGTTCCGGCATCTCGACCACATCGCCGATCCAAGAGCGCTCGCGGCGTGGCTGATCACCACCGCGCGAAGGGAATCGCAGCGGGCGCCCGGCAGGAAGCCGGTTCCGTTGCCGCTCACCGAGGAGCTGGCCGAGACCGTGCCGAGCGCGCAGCCCGCGCCGGAAGCGGAAGCACTGAGGGCCGACCGGGATCGCCGCCTGTGGGCTGCTTTCGCGGAACTCCCACAGCGCTGCCAGGAATTGTTGCGAATGACGGTGCTCGCGGGCCGGGTCGAGTACCGGCTCGTCGCCGACGCGCTTCGCATACCGACCGGCAGCATCGGTCCGACGAGGGGCCGTTGCCTGCAACGGATGCGGAGCCTGCTGGATGCTCAAGGGGGCAGCGCATGAACGAGGGCGGCATCTACCCTGACGACCAAACGCTGCTCGCGGACCTGGATCGGCTGGTCCACGAACTGGACCCGCCGCCGCAGGGGCTTGTCGAACGCGTGCGGTTCGCGCTCGAATTGGAGGACCTCGATGTCGAGGTCGCCAGGTGGGAGCGCGCCGACCCGCTCGTCGGCGTCCGCAGCGTCGCTCAGGGCACGATCACTTTCACGGTCAGCGATCTCACCGTGATGATCAACCTGACCAAGCTCGGCAAGGGCAACCGGATCGACGGCTGGCTGGTTCCGGCTGGGCAGTATCGCGTCGAGGTGAGGGTCGCGGGCCACGAGTCGACGGCGACGATCGCCGATGACGTCGGCAGGTTCGTTCTGCACGATGTTCCACCTGGAACCACCCAGATAGTGGTATACATCGACGGCGTTCCGGGTCGCCGGACGATTGTCACGCCTGCTGTTGTGCTGTGAGAGTGCGTCCGGGAATCGTCCTCCGTGCGAGCGGTGATCCATTCGGATGCGTCGCAAGGCGGTGCCGCACTCGGAGGGAGCCATGACGGCGTCATGGTGACCGACGACAACGCCGCGAGGCGCCGGATGGGCACCGCGCAGCCGGTACGCGATGGTTCCCGGACGCACTCTAAGGGATCCCGAGTTCGGTGTGCCCCGCGCGTGTGCTCCTATAGATCGCGTGCCAGAGGAGCTTCACCGGCGGGCGACCAACGCCGCGGCTGACGCGCGACCCGCTGTCGCCGCTCGCCTGCTGCGCGAGGCGCAGCGGAAGCTTCCCCCCGTCGACGCGGCCGACGCCGCCGCGCTCGTGCTCAGGGTCAGGGTGCTGATCAGCCTCGCCTCGGCCGAGGCCGAGATCGGCCCGCCATCGGGAGGACTGGCCCACCTCGACAGGGCACGACGTGTACTCGCCAGCCTTCCCGAACACGGGGAACGGACGATGCTCGAAGCCGTCGTCGGTCTACAGCGGGCGTTGCTGCTGTGGCGAACCGGGCGTCCATCGGAAGCGCTGCGGTTGTTCGACACGAGCATTCCCGTACTCGCGGGCGACACCAGAGACGGCGGTCTGCTGCTCACCAAGAGCCTGCTCAACAGGGCCCAGATCAACGCCGATCTCGGCAATCTCGACGCCGCGTCCCGTGACTTCGACGAAGCCATCGCGCTCGCTGACGAACACGATCAGCCTCGGCTCGAAGGCAAGGCCCGGCACGGACTCGGCGATCTCGCCCAGCTCGTCGGCGACATTCCAGTGGCACTGCGGCACTACGAGGACGCGGCGGAAATCCTCGGCTCGGTCGCGCCGGGCTGGCTGGCGAGGGTCCGCCTCGATCAGGCGAGGGCGCTGCTCGTGGCCGGGCTCGCGGAGGAGGCAGCGCGGCAACTCGACGAGGCGCTGCCCGAACTGCGCGGGAACAGGGTGATCCAGGACCTCGCGGAAGCCGAGGTGGCGCGCGCGGCCGCCGCGCTGCTCGAAGGCGACTTCGCGCTGGCCCGCAAGCTCGCCGTCACCGCAAGGCGCCGGTTTCTGCGAAGGGGCAACCTTCCGTGGGCCGAGGTGGCCGCGCTGGCGCGGTTGCGGGCAGACGCGATGGCGGCGCTCGAATCGGAGGTACCGCCGCCCGCTCGCCTTCCCGCGAGCCTGATCGCGCTCGCGGACCGCTTCGCGGGACTGCGGCTGTGGGACGAAACGGCGGCGGCCAGGCTGCTTGCTATCCGGTTGTTGCTGAGGAGGGGTTCGGTTGCCGCCGCAACGAAGCAGCTTTCCCTCGTGCCGAAACCGCGAAGGACCACGCCCGTCGATCACCGGATGTTGTTGCGCCTGTGCAAGGCGGAACTCGCCATCGCGAAGGGACGTTCCCGCGCGGCGCTCGCACAGGCAAGGGCAGGGCTCGACGAGCTCGGCTGGGCGCGTGATCGCATGGGTGGCCTCGACCTGTTGTGCGGCACTGCGGTGCACGGCCAGGAACTCGGCGCGCTCGCCGTGGGACACGTACTGCGCACCGCGAGGGGCGCGGCCGACGCGCGAAGGCTGTTCGCGTGGCAGGAACGCACACGAGCACAGGTCTACCGGTACGAGCCACTTCCTGCCATCGACGATCCGGTGATGGCAAAGCGGCTCACCGAGATGCGCCGCGTTCAGCGCACCGTGCAGCAGAACCGGCTGGCGGGCAAACCGGTTGCCGCGCTGGAGAACCGCTATGCCTGGTTGCAGCGGGAAGCGAGCCGACTCGGCTGGTACACGAGCCAGTGGGGCAAGCCGAGGCCGGTCGCTTCACCCGAGGAGGTCGTGGCGAGGCTGGGGCACCGCGCGATGGTGAGCCTTGTCGGCCACGGCGAGACGTTGGCAGCCGTTGTCGTGAGGGACAACGGGTTTCAGCTCATCCAGCTCGGTTCGCTCGCCGAGACGGTCGAGACCGCGAAGCAGCTGAGGGCCGATCTCGACGCGCTCGCTCCCGACCACCTTCCCGAAGCACTCGCCGAGGTCGTCGGCGCGTCGGCGCGACGAAGGGCTGCCGCGCTCGACGAGTTGCTGATCAGGCCGCTGCTCGACGCGCTCGGTGAAAGGGAACTGGTGATCGTTCCCGTCGGTTCGCTGCTCGCGCTGCCGTGGGCGACGCTGCCGAGCTTGAGGGGAAGGCCGATCTCGGTCGCGCCTTCGGCGACGGCCTGGCTCGCCGCCGTCGGTCACACGACGCCGGAACCCGTTGTCCTCGTGGGAGGACCCGGCGTTCCCGGCGCGGTCGGGGAGGTCGCCCATCTTCGTTCGGTGTATCCGAAGGCGACCCTTGTCGACGGAACAGCGGCGACGAGCGCGGTCGTACTGTCCGCATTGGACGGATCGAGCGTCGCCCATCTCGTGGCCCACGGCGCGCACGAACCCGCGAACGCGTTGTTCTCAAGGCTCGACCTCGTCGACGGCCCGCTGTTCGCGCACGAGGCGGCCCGGCTTGCCAATCCCCCTGAACGCGTTGTTCTCGCTGCCTGCGAACTCGCGCTGAGCCACATCCGGCCGGGCGAGGAAGCGCTCGGTTTCGCGGGGGCGCTGCTCGCGAGTGGTTCTCGCACCGTCGTCGGGGCCGTCGCGAGGGTCGGCGACAAGGCGGCCGCCGAGGCGATGACCGATCTGCACAACGAACTCGCCGCTGGAACCTCCCCCGCGGTGGCGCTCGCTGACGCGACGGCCGCAGATCCGTTTCGAAGGCCGTTCCTGTGCCTCGGAGCCGGTTAGCCGGACGCGTTCCGCTCGGCCGCCCGCGTGAGGCGGGAGGCGATGAAGGTGACGACCCCGAGGAAGCCCAGCCGAACCAGCGGTCCGGTCCCCCGGAAGCGTTCGGTGAACGAACCTTGCCAGTGCAACCGGGTCCCACCTGACTCGGTCGGGGTCAACACAAGGTCGGCGCGGTAATTCCTGAGCGGCGCACCGGAGTTCTCCAGCACGTAGCTGTGCTTGCGGTCCTGTTCGTACTCGACCGTCCGTTCCCGCATCAGAACGGGCCACGTGCCGAGCACGCGCACGGCATCCATTCCGCCGGGCGGCGGATTCCCTGTCCGGAGCATGCGCGACCCGAGCACGAGTGGTTTGGCCCAGTTCGACCAATTCGCGCCATCGACGACGAGTGCGAAAACGATGTGCGGCGGCGCCGTGGTGGCGCGATTCACCTCGAACGAGAACGCTCTGCCTGCGATCATCAAGCCAACATAGCCCTATAGGTCAGGATGCCGGTGTGAATTCGACCAGAGCCGACTTCGCCGCGCCGCGATGGCTCGTGCACCTCCTGCGCACGACACCGGCGGCGGTGCCGTGGTCGAGGGCCGCCCGAGCCGCCGTCGCGCTCGCCGTTCCGCTCGCTGTCGCCTACCTCGCGGGGGACATCAAGGTCGGCGCGCTCATCTCGGCGGGCGCTCTGCCGACCGTGCTCGCCGAATCGGGCGGAACCTACCGGTACCGCGCGCAGCGGCTCGGCGGAGCGGCTTCGGCCGCGATCATCGGTTACGCGCTCGGACTGCTGACCGGCGGCAACCTCGCGTTCTCCATTCCAACGGTGGTCCTCATCGCCGCGATCTCGGCGTTGATCAGCGCGGCCGGCAGCAACGCCTCGGTCGCGGGGCTCCAGCTCTTCGTCTTCACGGTGCTCGGCACGGGACAGCACGTAGTCGGTGAGGCAGGCGTCGCGCTCGGCTGGTTTGTACTGGGTGCCGCATGGGGGCTGGCCGTCGCGCTGTCCGGCTGGACCGTGCACGCGACCTCGCCGGAACGTAGTGCGGTCGCCCAGGTGTTCATCGAGCTGGCAGCGATGCTGTCCGCGCAGGACGAGGCGACGCAGCTCGCGGCTCGGCAGCAACTCACCGATGCTATGAACACCGCGTACGACAGGTTGCTGACCGCGCGCTCGTGGTTGTCAGGCAGGGACACCACCTATCGCTCGCTGCTCAACCTGCTGTCCGCGACGACCCCTGCCGTCGAGGCTTCCGTCGCGATGGTCAACTCGGGAACGAAGGCGCCGCCCGAGGTGATCGAGCAGTTCACCGCGCTCGCGACGGCCGTGCTCGCGGGAGCACCACTGCCGAAGCCGCTCAACGGCAAACCGGAGGATCCGCAGGTCGCCGCCCTCTATCACGGCATCGCCAGGATCGGGACCAAACAGGAAAGGGGAAGGCGCGAGCGGGTCACCCCGGCCCAGCGGCTCAAGGACTGGTTCGGTCTGCTCGTTTCGGGGCCGTTGACCTGGATCGCGACCCTGCGGCTCACCCTGTGCGTCGCCCTGGCCGAACTGACGAGCGCGCTCGTTCCCGTCGACCGGTCCTACTGGATCACGTTGACCGTCGGCATCGTGCTCAAGCCCGACTTCGGTTCGGTTTTCGGCAGGGCCGTTCTTCGCGGGCTCGGCACGGTCGTCGGCGTCGGGTTCGGCGCGGCGGTGCTCGGGCTCGGGGCACACGGGTTCGCCGTCGTGCTCGTCGTGGCGCTCTTCGCAGCGGGTGCCGCGATCGGCAAGGTACGCAACTACGGGATCCTCAGCGCCTTCGTGACCCCGCTGATCATCGTGCAGATGGACCTGACCGCCGGTGGTGACTGGCCGGTCGTCATGGCGCGGCTCATCGACACCGTGCTCGGCTGCGTGATCGTGCTCGTTTTCGGCTACCTGCTGTGGCCGGGGAGCCGAAGGCCGAAGGTCGGCGGGCGCCTCGCCGACGTCGCCGACGAAGTCGCCGAATACGTCGAGCACGGGTTGCGGCCCGCTGAGACGGCACAGGACACGACGGAGCGGTCGAGGAGAAGGAGGATCGCCTACCGGGGGCTCGCCGACCTGCGAACGGCGTTCCAGCAACTCGTCGTGGAGCCCTCACCAGCGGGGAGGCAGGCCGCGGCGTGGTGGCCCGCGATCGTGGCGCTCGAACAGGTGGCCGACGCCGTCACCGCCGTCGTGGTGACGATCGAACACGGTGCGCGACCACCGGAGTCGGCCGACGTGGAACTACTGACGGCCGCGTTGAGCGAACTGGCTTCCGCCGTCCGTGAGCAACGTGATCCGGTCGACGTCGAGCTACCGGAAACCGAAACACTTTCCAATGTTTCCGATCAGCTGGAAAGTGCGTTCGATGCCGTCCGTGGACCGGATTTCAGCCGGTCACGCTTCTCTTTCCGGCGCAGGAGCTGACCCCGGAAGAGGGGTACACGTTGCGCATCGCCCGCAGAGCTGGTGAATTGGTGGTATGGGCATCAATTTTGATGAGATCAAAAACAAGGCACAGAGCGCGCTCGGCAAGAACAGCGAGAAGATCGAGCAGGGTCTCGAAAAGGCAAGCGGATTCGCGAAGTCGAAGTTCGGCAATCAGGCCGACAAGATCGACAACGCGACGCAGAAGGCCAAGGACCTGCTCCACAAGGGAGCGGGCGACCAGGACGACGACCAGTCGCAGGGCGGCACGGGTGAGCAGGGCCGTACCGGCGAGCAGGGCGGCCAGCAGCCGCCTCAGCAGGGTGGCCCTGGTGGTCAGCAACCACCGCAGCCGCCGCGACCCGACAATCCGTAACGGCGTTTTCGTTCCCGTCGCCTGAGTCAGGCGACCTCGCCGATCAGGATGTCCCCATCGAGCGCCGTGACGCAGCCGCCGCGCTCGCCAAGAGCGATGAGCCCGTCTCTGGCCTCGGGCGCGCCGAGGTCGATCCGGATGCTGGCCCGCGATGCCGCGGCGTGCTTGGCGAGCGCGGCTTTGCCCTGGTGACCGGCCTCGACGGTGGCGGAGAGGCCGCCGGTGGAAGCGAGCGATCCTCTGGCCGCCCCGAGCTTGCCGAGAGCTTCGTCGAGCACCGGCAGTAGCGCCGCCCTGTTGCCCTCCGTCATGGCCAGCACGAGGTCGGGCCGCGTCGCGGCGACCCTGGTGCCGTCGGAGAACGAACCGGCGGCCAACGCGGCGGCAAGCGGACCACCCATCGCGCCCACCGAGGACAGCACGGCCGCCACAAGATGCGGCAGATGCGATACGCGGGCCACCACTTCGTCGTGCGCGGCAGGCGCGAGCGGGATCACGTGTGCTCCCGCGTCGAGGGCCAGCATCGCGACCTCCCGCCACGCGGCGAGGTCCGTGTTCTCCTCGACGCAGGCGACCCAGGCGGCACCGGAGAACAGCGTCGCCGAACCGGCCGCCCACCCCGACTCGGCAGTGCCCGCCATCGGATGTCCCCCGACGAACCGTGCGCCAGGGACGATCCTCGTCACCGATTCGGCCACCGGAGCCTTGACGCTCGTGACATCGGTCAGCAGGCAGTCAGGCGCGTGTTCCGCGACGAGCCGCAGCACCTCGTCGACGGCGGTGAGTGGAACAGCGAGCACGACGAGCGCGTCCGTTTCGGACGCTCTTTTCAGCGCTGCGGCGATATCCGTCGTCGCCGTGGCGAATTCCGGTTCGGCCGCGGCTGCCTTGGCGTCCACAGTGGACTCAGTGGCGCCCCATGTCGTCCGGCCCGCGGCCGAGGCCGCTCGCAGTACGGAACCGCCGATGAGGCCAAGCCCGATCACGCATACGTCTCGCACGGCGCCCATCCTGCCCTATTCGCTCCACCCTGGCCGCAAGCCGTCCAATGCGAATGCCGCGTAGAGCGCGACACCGTTGGCGAATGCTTCCTCGTCGTAATGCACGCGGTTGGAATGGTTGGCGGCCGCCTCGGCCGGATCGGTGCCCGGAGGGCAGGCTCCGAGAAACGCGAAAGCGCCTGGCACCCTTTGCAGTACGTAGGAAAAGTCCTCCGCTCCCATGATCGGCGCGGCCATCTCCTCCGCGTTCTCCGCCCCGAGTACCTCCCCGGCGAGCCGCAGTACGTGGTCGGCCATGTCGTCGTCGTTGACCGTCGGCGGATAACCCGGTTCGATGTCGACGAGAACCCGGCAGCCGTACGCGGCGCCGATGGATTCGCACACGGCAGGCAGCTCCTGCCTCACCAGTGCCCTCGTCTTCTCCGAAAGGGTGCGGATGGTGCCCGCGATCTCGGCCGTCTCAGGGATGACGTTCGTCGTCGTGCCCGCGAGGATCTTGGTCACCGAGACGACGGCGGGGTCGGCGACATCGACCCTGCGCGTGACCATCGTCTGTAGTGCGCCGACCATCGCCGCGGCAGCGGGAACGGGGTCGATCGCGTTGTGCGGCATCGAACCGTGCCCTCCCTTGCCGGTGACCGTCACGGAGAACGCGTCGGCAGAGGCCATGATCGGCCCTCTCCTCGTCGCAATCAGCCCACTCCGCAGGTTCGCGAAGATGTGCAGCCCGAACACCTGCTCCACGCGCTCTCCCGCCGCGTCGAGGACGCCCTCGTGGATCATGTGCCTGGCACCGTGGAACCCTTCCTCGCCAGGCTGGAACATGAAGACGACCGAGCCGGCCAGCTCGTCGACGTGACCGCTGAGCAGCTTCGCCGCGGACGCGAGCATCGCGACGTGAGTGTCGTGTCCGCACGCGTGCATGACGCCGTCGACAGCCGATGCGTACTCCGCGCCGGTGTCTTCCGGCATCGGAAGCGCGTCCATGTCACCGCGCAGCAGTATTGCTGGGCCCGGTGTCTTTCCCCTGAGCACCGCCGTCACCGAGGTCGTCGACTTACCCAGAGTGATCTCCAGTGGCAGACCGTCGAGTGCTTTCAGGATCGCGGCCTGTGTTTCGGGCAGCGTCAGTCCGAGCTCGGGGTGCCGGTGCAGTTCGCGGCGCAGCGCGACCGTCGAAGGCTGGAGGGCTTTCGCCTCTGCGAGCAGACCCGCGAAACGGGCGTCGGGAAGGGATGGCAGCTCGGTCGGTCCAGTCATGACCTCGATAGTGGCATGCGCTCGCCAGGTTTCGGCGTTACCAACGCTTGACGCAGGTATACGGTGGGCGCATGGCGGTGAAGGAGCCGATCTCGGGGTTCGGAGTTGCCGTCGTCCGAGAGGACGGCAAATGGCGGTGCAGCTCGCTGGACGGGTCCGCGCTGGCCGAACTCGACGCGGCGATCACAGAGCTGCGCAAGCTGCGGTCGACGGGCGCGGTGTTCGGGTTGCTCGCGGTCGACGACGAGTTCTTCGTCATCGTCCGCCCGAGCCCGGCGGGTGCGTCGTTGCTGCTTTCGGACGCGGCTGCCGCGCTCGACTACGACATCGCCGCTGACGTACTCGACTTGTTGCGGGTCGATCCGCCGGACGAGGACGACGACATGCTGTGGCCGGAGGGCGATCTGGAGATCCTCGCCGACGTCGGTATGCCCGGTCCCGAACTTGAGGTGATCGTCAACGAGGTCGAGCTTTACCCGGACGAGCAGCTTCAGATGATCGCCCAGCGCTGTGGTTTCGCCGACGAGTTCGGCACGCTGCTCGACGACATATGACCGGTGTGGACGAAGCGGCCGTCCGCGCGGCCATCGCCGTGGCCGAGGAAGCGGCAGGTAGCGCCGACGTACCGATCGGTGCCGTCGTCTTCGCGCCGGACGGCACGGTGCTCGCTCGCGCGCGCAACGCGCGCGAGGAACTCGGCGATCCGACAGCGCACGCGGAGATAATCGCCCTGCGGCAGGCAGCGCGAGCCTATGGCGACGGATGGCGGCTTGAGGGTTGCACGCTCGCCGTGACCGTCGAGCCGTGCACGATGTGTGCGGGCGCGCTGGTGCTGGCGAGGGTCGCCAAGCTCGTGTTCGGTGCATGGGAACCGCGAACGGGCGCGGTGGGTTCGCTGTGGGACGTCGTCCGCGACCGGAGGTCGAACCATCGTCCCGAGGTGCGGGGTGGGGTGCTCGCCGACGAGTGCGCCGAGCTGCTTGCGGGCTTCTTCGCAGCGCACAGGGGCGAGTAGCGGCCGGTGGACCCGGCCGAAAACGGCTGAACCGCTGCGGTATCGTATCTGGCGGTAGCGTGTCCGAGCGGCCTAAGGAGCACGACTCGAAATCGTGTGACGGGTAACCCCCGTCCGTGGGTTCAAATCCCACCGCTACCGCCGCCGATCAGGGCAGCCACGAGTTCTCGTGGCTGCCCTGATCGCTTTTTGGCGACCTTTCGTGGTCACGGTCCCGTCACGGCTTCCCTGGTCGCTTGATCGAGTGAAACATTTTCGCCTGATCGAGCGACCCGTCGGCATGAGAGTCGTTGGGAAACGATTGCTTGCCCGCGCGTTCGCGCTACTGGGGATCGTTCTCGTGGTCAGTGGATTGCTCACCGTAGCGACGGCGCGAGAGGTATCCGCCGCGCCGAGTCTTCCGCCCGGTTTCGTGCTGACCGAGCAGCCGAGTGGGCAGGAGCCGTGGAATCTGACTGATTTTGCGTATCTTCCTGACGGGAATGGTCTGCTGAGCACTGGTAAGGAGGGCAGGGTCGCGTGGGTCTCCCCGGAGGGGGCGGTGAGGACGATCGCGACGTTGCCGGTGGTCGCGGAGCAGGACCTTGGCCTTGTTGGTATTGGGGTGGCGGCGGATTACGCGACGTCTCGGCAGATTTATCTGGCTCGGTCGGTGCCGAGTGGTGATGGTTATGTCATCAGGCTTGCTCGGTGGACGGTCACGGGTGGGTATCAGCCGACTGGGCTTACTGGTGAGCGGATCTTGCTTGACCTGGCGGGGGATAGCAATGTTCACGGCATCACGGGAATTGTGCCGGCTGAGGATGGCACGGTGTGGGTGTCCGTGGGTGATATCGCCGGTTATACCGAGGTTGATCCGTTGGCGTTGCGGGCGCAGAATCGTGACCTTCCGCATGGGAAGATTCTGCACATCACGGCTGATGGTCTGGGGGTGCCGGGTAACCCGTATTACGACGTGGCCCGGCCTGGTGCTACGGCGAGTAAGGTGTTCGCGTCCGGCTTTCGTAGTCCGTTCCGGTTCTCCATCGACGAGCGCACCGGTCTTCCTGTTGTTGGTGATGTTGGTTGGAATACGTGGGAAGAGGTCAACGTGGTGCGGCCGGGCGCTAATTACGGTTGGCCGTGCTGGGAGGGTAAGGACAAGACGCCTGGTTACTCGAGGCTGGCGGGCTGTGCGAATGTCGGCAACACCGATCCGATCGCAGTGTTTCGGCATGGCAGCGGGATCGATGGTGGTAACAGTGTCACTGGTGGGATCCATTACACCGGCACTAGTTATCCCGCGGCGTATCGGGGCGCGTATTTCTTCGGTGATTACACGCGTATGAAGTTGTGGACGTTGCGCTACGACGAGCAGGGTGAGGTGACGACGCCACCGCAGAGTCCGCCGATGGGTACCGGCATTGGTCGTCCGGTGAAGTTCGCCGCCGCGGCGAACGGGGACATCGTGTATGCCGACATCGAGGCGGGTGTGTTGCGCAGGCTCAGTTTCGTGGAAGGTAATACGTCGCCGGTGGCCAAGGTGCTCACGTCGACTGATCCGGCGACCCGCACGGTGACCTTCGATGGTTCCGGTTCCTTCGACTTCGATGGTGACGCGTTGACCTACGATTGGGATTTCGGTGACGGTGGCACGGCGACCGGGCAGCGGGTCAGTCATTGGTATGCCGAGGGCACGGAGCGGTTCACCGCGAGTCTGACCGTGACCGACTCTCTCGGTGCGGAGGGGACGACCGAGGTCACGGTGGTTCCGGGTAATCATTCGCCGGTGATCACGCCGAACGTGTCTGAGCAGCGGTTTGCCGTTGGTGAGCCGGTGACGGTCGCGGCGACGGCGAATGATGTCGAGGACGGCAGGCTCGACATCGAGTGGACCAGCGCCGTTGTGCATTGTCCGGAGGAGGCGACTTGCCATTCGCATCCGGGTCCGAGTCATTCCGGTGACGGTTTCACTTATCCGTTTACCGATCATCCGGATTCGCGGATGGAGTTCACCGCGACGGCGACCGACTCCGAGGGTGTTTCGGCGAGTTACACCTATGTCGCGTGGCCGCGTGAGCACCGGGTCACCTTGACCAGCAACGTGGCTGCTTCGCTGTCGATACCCAACGAGACGGGCGGCAGTTCGGCCATGGTCACCGAAGGTGCCGTGGTGAACATCGAAGCGGCGCCGGTTGCCACCGACGGTGTCTCCACCTTCGCGAACTGGTCCAACGGCGACACCGACCCCGCGACCACGATCGTCATGGGCGGATCCGACCTGACCCTGACCGCGAACTACACCACTCCCGTCGCCCAGCGGTATGCCGCCGACACCGCACTGAGAACAACACTCGGCGCACCGCAAGGCCCCGAGGTCATCCAGGGCGGGTTGTACTACCAGGGCTATGCCAACGGCGGCCTCTATTGGACGGCCGCGACCGGAACACACGAGGTGCACGGGTCGATCTACCGTCAGTACCTCGCGCTCGGTGGTCACGCGAGGTTCGGTCCGCCGACCACCGACGAGACGAAGACGCCCGACGGTGTCGGCAGGTTCAATCACTTCGCGGGTACCCCAGGGACCCTCGTCGCCTCCGTCTACTGGACGCCCAGCACCGGCGCGCACGGGATCTGGGGCTCGATCAGGGCGAAGTGGGCAGCGCTGCAATGGGAACGTGGTCCGCTCGGGTATCCGACGACGGACGAATCGACGACGCCTGACGGCGTTGGCAAGTACAATCACTTCTCCAAAGCAGGCTCGGTCTACTGGACGCCCGGTACCGGCGCGCACGAGGTGTACGGCGCCATCCGGGTCCGCTGGAAGGCGCTCGGCTGGGAGCGGTCCTACCTGCGGTATCCGACGAGCGGTGAGTTCGCCGTCGCCGGAGGAAGGCGCAACAACTTCCAGGGCGGCTACATCGTGTGGACCGCGGCCACCGACAAGGCGGTCGACAGGAGGTACTAGGTCGTGTCTGACAGAGCTCTGTCAGACACGACCTGGGTGTCTGCGGGATTCGCGTGCCCCCATCGGGTCCATTTCGTGGGCGCCAACAACTGCGGGTATATCCGAATTGATCGGTGAATCACGATCGGGTGCGAATCGGTTCGCATTGTCCGGAGTGGTCGCGAATTTCCTCCCGCTCGTCCGGTTTTCGGAATGTGCACTCTGTATTGGCGGTGCCTTGCTTTGTACCGTCAATGATCAAAATGAATCCGCTGTTACGATCCTCGGAACCGAACTTGAGGCGGAGGCGGAGCACAAAACGTGAGCGCGAACAAGACGGCTCCGGTCACCCTGAGAACGCTGGCCGACCAGTTGGGTCTGCACGTTTCGACGGTTTCCCGGGTATTGCACGCCGACCCCGAGGCAAGTCACAGGGCGGCTTCCAGTGAAACTTTCGCGAGGGTACGCAAGCTCGCCGACGAACTCGGCTACCGGCCGAATCCACATGCCACGAGCCTGCGCACCCGGCGAAGCAATCTCGTCGGCGTTGTCGTTCCACAGCTTTCGGACATCGTGCTCGCCACGATCTACGAAGGTATCGAGGAGTCGGCAAGTGATTATGGACTGTCCACATTCGTCACGAACACTCGCGATGACCCTGGGCTGAAACAAATTCGTACCGAGATGATGCTCGACCACAGGGTCGACGGAATGATCTTCGGTGATGCTTCGCTCGATCCCGCCTTTCTCGGAACGGTCGCAGCCAAGGGAGTCCCTTTCGTACTCGTCAACAGGAGGTCCGGTGACTATCCTTCGGTGACGTGTGATGACTTTCTCGGCGGTAAGCTCGTCGGGGAGCACCTGCTTGGCCTCGGCCATCGGGATGTCGGTGTCGTCGCGGGCGAGCCGTACGCGAGTACCGGAGTCGATCGCAGTGCCGGGTTTCTCGCCGCGTACGCGGAGGCGGGTATCGAGATTCCGGCGTACCGGGTCACCAACTCGGGTCATGACGCGCGGGGCGGTCATATCGCGACGGAGAAGCTTCTCGCGTCCGGTCCGCCGCCTTCGGCGCTGTTCGCCGTCAACGACTTCGCGGCGATCGGCGCATTCGGTGCGTTGCGCGATCACGGTTTGCGCGCGGGGGAGGACATCGCGGTGGCCGGATTCAACGACACGCCGCTCGCCGCGGAGCTTCCCGTGCCGTTGACCACCGTGCGTTCTCCGATGCGGGAGATGGGTCGGAGGGGATTGGCCTTGCTCGCTGGCATGATGCGGGAGGAAGAAGCCCAGTCGCAGCGGCTCTTGCCGCAACTCGTGGTGAGGGCGTCGACAACAGGACCCCGCTAGCCGCCCCGTCCCGCGCGTCGGGCGTTCCGGGTGCCGGGCGTGCCGGGTGCCGGGCGTCCCGGGCGGCGTGCCGCCCCCGCGTGCCGAGTGGGGCGCCGGGTGAGTGGGACGCCGGGTGAGTGGGACGCCGGGTGAGTGGGCGCGAGTCCCCCGGCCAGCCCGTCGAGTTCCGCACTCAGGCCGTCGAGTTCCGCACTCAGGCTGTCGAGTTCCGCACTCAGCCGCCGAGATCTGCACTCGGGTCGTCGAGATCTGCGTTCGGGAAGCGAGTCGCGAATCTTGTGCGCGAGCGCGGATCTCGTTCGCCTAGGTGCGGATTTCGCGTGCCTGGGCGCGGATCTCGCTGGTCTGGGCGCGGATCTCGGCGACTTGAGCGGGGGACTCGCGCACACTGACACGGGGCTCGCGGAAGGCTAGGTTGCCCGGTCGGCGACAAGGACCCGCAACTGTGCGAGCAGGTCGCCGCGACTCGTCGCCCCCAGCCGTTGCCGCATCCTGGCCACGTGGTGCTCCACCGTCTTCGCCGAGATGAACAACTGGTCACCGACTTGCCGATAGGTCATGCCGCTCACCACCAGTTCGGCCACCTGTAGTTCCCGCTCGCTGAGTTTCGGGGAGCCGTCGGGCTCCGCGATCGCGCCATTGCCGGGATCCCCTCGCAGGACTCTCGCGCAGTCGAGCAGCCGCACCATGGCCGACCGGTCGGTCGTCCTGATCGCCGCCTGCCCCGCCAAACGCGCGCCATCCCAGCACAGCCCAGCCGCGTGCAGGTCGCGGGCGGCCCGCTCGATCCGGTCCGGATCGACGTCCCCTCCGAGCACCCTGAGCCAGCATCCCGCCGCGTCGGCGACGACAGCGTGAAATCCGCTGTGCCCCGACGAAGCCGCCAATGCCTCCGCGTGCTCGTGCGCTTCCCGCTCGTGTTCGACCATGATCGCCGCGTGCAAGCCGCTCCAGTGAAACGGTGCTGTCCACAGTGGAGGGTCCGAGAGCGAACGCAGGAGTCCGCGCGCGAGGTCGAGATGGTGCGCGAGCCGGTCACGTTCGCCGAGTCGCGCCGCCGCTATCGCGAGTTCGCCGAACGGCAGCAGGGTGAAGAGGTCGACCGGCTGCCTGATCACCGCGTCGCAGACCTCGCCCCACACGGCTCGAAGCGCGGCGAGGTCGCCTGCCCTTCGCGCGAGACCGGCCCTGAGCGCGACGGCGAACAGCCAGTCCCTTCCCGCTTTCTGCTCACCGGCTCCGGCAAGTCGCTCCGCCGCGACCTCGGTCTCCCCGCGCACCATGGCCGTCCAGGCGTGCAGCAGGCTGTGCCTCGCCTTCATCGTCGGCCCCCCTGCCTCGGCGACCTTGGCACGTTCAAGCAGTGCTTCCGCCACGCCGAGTTCGCCGCAGTGCATCCCGGCGAGCGCACCGAGCGCGGCCGGGGTGTCGGGAAGCAGTAGCTGCCTTCCGACGGGCTCCATCGTTTCCGCCGCGCTCACGAGCGTCGTCAGAACCGACGTCGCGGAGCGCGAAACAGAGTCCACAATGGCCTGCGCGGTCGCCGACATCGCCCCGGCGATGAGCGTCGGCGGTTCGCCGCCAGAGGGTTCGGCGAGCAACAGCCGCGCTGGTTCGACCGCGCCAGATCCGAGCAGTCCGATCGCGGCGTACACTTTGGACAGACCGGTTGCCGACCAGCGGAAAAGCTCGGTTCCCCTTGCCAGTTGGCCTCGCTGGGTCAGTACCGTCCCGGCGATGCGGGCCGCATCGGCTCGCTCGATTGCCGCCGGGTCGGCGACGGCCTGGTCGGCGATGCGCAGCGCGGTATCCCCATCGCCTGCTCTCGCGGCGGCCTCTGCCCAGCTCGCGGCGACCGTCCTCATGGGAACGCCCGCCGCGACGGCGGCGGCGAACAGCCCTGCCGCCAGCTGGGGTTCCGTCGGCGCGGCTTCGCGGGCCGCGGCTTCGAAAGCCTCAGGCGGGGCCGCGCCTTCCCGTTGCCCGTGAAGCAACGGCCGCACGAGTGGCAGCACCGGCCCGCCGCGATCGAGCTGCAGTCGCAGCAACCGCTGCCGCACCCACGTGTGCCTTTCGAACGGGATCAAGCCGTTGAGCGCCTTGTGCACGAGGGGAGGCGGGTTCCCGTCGCTCCCGAGCAGCCCGGCCGCGCTCGCCTCTTCGACAATGCAGGACACCCTCGTGGTCGCGCCGTCGCCGCCGAGCAACCCCGCGACGAGTTGTGGGTCCTGATGCACGCCGTACTGGGCGGCGAGCAGGTACGACAACGTGTCTGGCGAAAGCCGGTCGAGGTGGGACGCGAAGGACATGAGCGCGGCGTGCGGGATCTCCGCCTTCGTTCCGATGGCACCGGCGAGGCGGGACACCCAGCCGGGGACGCCGCCGGTCTCGCGAAGTACGAAATCGGCGAGGTTTTCCTTGCCTGCACCGAGAATCCTCGCCGTCCTCGCGCGGTCGAGCGGTCGTAGGACGACCTGCCCCCTCAGCAGTGCGAGCACCGCGTTCAGCTCGGCCGACCTCGGCCACGGCCGCGCCGCGACGATCAAGCCCAGCTTGTCGTCGGCGGCGAGGTCGGCCACCTCGGCGAGTCCGGGTTCGTCGAGCAGGTGTGCGTCGTCGAGCAGCACGAGCCGGGTGTCACCGTCGTGCTCGCCGTATCGTGCGGCAGGCAGACCTTCTCTCGCGCAGCATTCGCCGATGTGGTCGAGCACCGCGGTCTTGCCGTACCCCCCTGGCGCGACCACGGCCAGCTTCGCCGGGCTGAGCGTGCCGCCGCCGACGGCGGCGCACAGTTGGCGAGTCGGCTCGTCGAACACGAGTTCTGGCCTGCTCGTCAGGATCAACGGTCCTCGTCTCTGTGTGCGGCCGCGGTGGCCTTGCGGGAAAAGGAGAACTTGCGTTTCGGGGGCGTGAGTGGAGTGATCTCCACCGGCGGCCGTTCGGGAGGCGGTTCCTCGTCGGCCTCGTCCCGCTGTCCATAGACGGCGGGAAGTTCGTGGTTGCTCGCCACGAGCGAGTTGCCGACCTCCTCGCGGGGCTCTGGCCTCGGTCTCGCGGCGAGCGCGGCTCCTCGCGCCATCGCGGTGCCGGGGTTGGCGTCGACGAAAACGGGGCAGTCGAGCACGGTCCTCGCGAGTTGCGCGAACAGGGGGATGGCCGCGCTTCCGCCGACGAGCACGGCAGCGGCGATGTCGCCGGTCGTCGCGTTCGCGGCCGTGCGGGCGAGCTGACCGATGCCCGCCTGGAGGACGGGACGGATCAAGGTTTCCAGTTCGGCTCTGGTCAACCGCGCGTCGTCGGCGACGACGACCTCCCGCGCCGTCGAAAGGCGTTCCTTCGCCATGGTGCAGGCCGCGCGAAGGGATGCCATGGCGACGGCGTCGTTCTTGTCGCGGGAGACCTGGCGCAGTACGTGCCCGACGATGAGGTCGTCCATGCGGGCCCCCGCCTCGTGTTCGCCGCCCTCGGTGTGGCTGAGCAGGTCGAATCCTCGTGGTCCCTGTCGCAGCAGGGCGGTCTCGACCTGTTCCCCTCCGATCCGGCACACCGCGAGCAGCGAGCCGACGTCGACCCGCTCGTTGGCGAGGTGGCTTTCGGCGGCTGCGATCGGGCTCGGCAGCGCGAGCACTCCCGGCAGGTCGGCGTTGTCGAGCGCGTCGTGCAGCAACCCCCTGCGGTAGCCGGACCAGCTCGGCGGGTGGGTCACCACGATGCGTTCGGCGTGAACTCCCTCGATGTCGGCGACCCTGTCGGCGACGAGGCCGATGAGCGCGGCGGCGAGAGCTTCGGCCGTGTAGGACAGATCGCCGAGCACGAAGGGAACGTCGTCGCCGGTTCTGCGGTGTGGTGCGCGCACGATCCGGTCCGGCGCGACCGCGGCGTGCCGCACCGCGGTCTGGCCTGCCGACAGCTCGCCACCGTGCGAAATGTGCAGGACCGTGTCGATCCACGGCACCCCGCCCCACAGCGGAACGACCTCGGGGCCACCCCAGGGGCCACCGTCGGAACGGCACACGGCTGCTGTCGTGCGTGTCCTTCCGAGGTGAATTCCCATGACATAGCGCATAGGTGACGGTTCCTCACGGTTTGTCTCTTTCGGCCGAACGCGGCGCGTCCTTTCGTACCAAAGAAATACACCCGAATGACAGCCCCAACCCGGGCGACCCCGGATCCCCTAATCCCCTAACAGCCAGTGATTTCCGGAGGGGAGACAACCCGGTCCGATCCCCGATGCCCTGTGCGCGTCGCGGCAATAGCGTGCTGGCACGGCGCCGTCGACCAATGGACGCGCCCCCCACGCTAAGGAGAATTCGTTGGCTATCCAGGAGCAGACACTGCACGGCTTCGTGCAGAACCTGCTGAACGACGCGACCGCACGCGCCGACTTCATCTCGGACCCCGAGAGCGCGCTCTCGGGCGCCGGTCTCGGAGACATCACCGCCCTCGACGTCAGCGAGGTGCTTCCGCTGGTGACCGAGTACGGCGGCGCGGAAGGCGTCGGCTCGCTGGCTTCCGGCCTCGATGACCTCTCGCTCGACGCCGACACTCTCGACGGTGCCATTGCCCAGCTCAAGGGCGTCGCGGACGCGGCGAGCCAGGCCAGGTCGGAGACGCTGCTCGACGACGCGACGAACCTCGGCACCGCCGGCTTCGACACCACCACGACGGACGGCGCCTTCACCGGCACCGGCCACGTGGTCAACGACCAGGCCGCCGCTCTCGGCTCGGTCACCGCAGGCGAGCAGGGCGGTGCCTTCGACTCTGCCCTCGCCAGCGACTTCGGCAACGTCGCCGGTGTCGGCGAAGCCGGTCTCGACGGCGCCACCGGCGCGCTCGGCTGGGCAAGTGCTTTCGGCGCGGGCGAGACCACCGGTCAGCTCGGCACCGAGGGACTGAACCTCGGCACCAGCAACGAGTCCGTTCTCGGTGACGTCACCGCGGTTGGTGGCAGCGGGCTGGAGGGCTCCACCGGTGGCACGGCGCGGCTCGACAACGACCTGATCACCGGTGGTGGCGTCGCCGACGTCAGCCCCCAGTCCGTGACGGGCGACCTCGGCTTCGACACCGCCCAGGGCGAGTTCGGCGCGTTCGGCGCGGCCAGCCCCCACGGCGTCGCCTCCGGCGCGATGCTCGGCGACGAGACCCTCGGTGTCGAGACGAGCGGCGCCGGCAGCGTCGACGCCATGGCCGCGGGCGGTTCGCTGCACTCGCCGTTCGGCACCTACGGGGTCGAGCTCGACGGCACGCCGACCGCCCCCGAGGTTCCCGACCTCTACACCACGGGTGACCTTGCCGGTGTCTTCGACACGGAGACCATCGGGCGTAGCAGCGAGGCCGCTGCCAGCACGCTGGCCACCTACATGACCGCGGACGAGGCTTCGCTGAACGGGCTCGTTCCCTCGGAGGTTTCCGGGGCGGAGTACGTCGACTCGCTGCCGACCGAGGCTCCGGTTCCCGCCGTGGCCCCCGTGCACACGCCGGAGCACCTGCCGAGCGACCCGACGGCCGCCGTCACCGAGGTCGCGGGCAACCTGCCCGTCAACGCGGACCTGCCGGCCGACATCCCGGCCGACGTGCCGTCGGACCTGCCGGTCGACCTGCCTTCCGGGCTCGACTCCGCGCTGCCGGAGCTGCCGGTCGCCAACCCGCTGCCGGAAACGCCGGATGTGCGGGACGACCTCGGTGGCGCCCTGCACGACAGCCCGGTGTCCGACGTCGTGGACGGCAGCCCGCTTGGTGACCTTCCGCAGCCGAATCTCAACGCGCCCGTCGACGCTCCCGGTGTCGGCGACCTGCCGCTTGGCCACTGATAACCGGTTGATCTCGGAGCGATAACAGGCTGGGCTCGTGAATATCACGAGCCCAGCCTTCGTTGCGGAGAGTGAGCGAGGCACACTGTCCGTCGATGAAAACGCCGTGCATCGATCTCCTGGATGAGGCCATCCAGGCGTGTGCCACGCACGAAAGGCAGGACCTGGCGGGGCGGCTCACCACTCGCCGCGCCGAACTGTCCGGCCCCACCGTGCGTGCCCTTGTCGTCGGCGAATCGGGCAAGGGCAAGAGTCAGCTCATCAACGGACTTCTCAACGCCCCCGTGTGCGCGGTGGGCGACGACGTCACGACGGCGGTGCCCGCGGTGATCGCCCACGCGGAGAAGCCGGTGGCCGACCTCGTCTCGGCGGGATCAGCGGACCCGGTGCTCGCCATCGAAGGACCAGGCAGATCGGCGACCGAGGTCGAATCCGCGACGGCGCTCGCCAACAGGGCCGCCGATGTCGCCAGAGTCGAGATCGGCCTGCCGAGGGAGTTGCTGCGCACCGGCCTCACCCTCGTCGACACTCCGCCGTTCGGCCCTTCGGCGACCCGGCACGTCGCCAACACGCTCGCGGCGCTCCCCCAAGCGGATGCCGTTCTCCTGGTCACCGACGCGACGAGGGAACTCAGCGGAACCGAACTCGAACTGCTCGGCGCGGTGCTGCGGTCGTGCCCCACCGTGATGGTCGTACTCACCAAGATCGATCTCGTTCCCGATTGGCGGGCCGTCGCCGAACGAAACAAGGCACGGCTCGCCCGCGACGGGCTTCCCGCCGCCGTCCTGCCCGTCTCGGCGACACTGCGGCTCGCGGCAGCGCGCACGGGGGACGCGAAACTCAACGAGGAATCGGGTTACGGCGCACTGGTTCGCTATCTGCACCAGGACTTGATGGGGCACGTCGAGTTGCTGCGAAGGCGTTCGGTCTCCGCGCTGATCGACGGCACCGTGCGGCAACTAGTGGTCCCGCTGCGGCACACCCTCGAAGAGTTGAGGCAGGGAAGCACCGAGGAACTGACGGCGAGGTGGAGAGCCGCTGGGCGCAAGGCGGAGGAGTTGCAGCGGGAGGCGGCGCGCTGGCAGACGGTGCTCGCCGACGAGGTCGCCGATCTGACCGCCGACCTCGACTTCGATCTGCGGGAGCGAACGCGGCAGATCCTGCGGGAGGCCGACGAATACTTCGACGTCGCGGATCCGGCCAAGGACTGGGACGAGTTCGGTGCCTGGCTGAAGGTCAACCTGACCTCGGTCGCCGAGACGAACTCGGCGTGGTTGCTCGACCGGTTCGAATGGATCGCGCGCAAACTCGCGAGGCAGGTGGCTCCCCGCGACGACGCGATCCCGGAATCGTTGCTGGCCGGTGGTCCTCGTGACCATGTCGGCAATCTCCGGATGCCCAATGTGGAGCGATTCGGCATCGGTCAGAAGTTGTTCGTCGGCATGCGCGGTTCCTACAGTGGATTGCTGATGTTCGGATTGGCGACGACACTCGCCGGGATGCCGTTGATCAACCCGATCTCGCTTGGCGCCGGTGCCGCTTTCGGCGCCAAGAGCGTCTTCGAAGAGCGCGGCAACCGGCTCAAACGCAGGCAGGCTACGGCCAAGACGACGGCTCACCGCTACGTGGACGACTTTTTCCTGACCTATGGCAAGGAAAGCAAGGACACCGTCAGGAAGATCCATCGCGAGCTGAGGGACAGGTGCACGGCGCTCGCGCAGGACCTGCGGGCGGAGATCACCGAGACCGCGCAGCGGATCAAGCAGGTGATCGACACCGAGACGACGGAGCGGGGAAACAAGGCCCGCGAAGCCACGCGCGGTCTTGAAGAGCTCGATCTGCTGCACCGAAGGGCGAGGGCGCTGGCCCCGACCGCCGCGCGAGGGCTCACGGCGTGAGAATCGCCGACCTGACCTGGTCGCTGCTTGATCAGGCATTGGAAGCCTATGCCGACAGTCCACGTGCGACACAGTGGTTGCTGAGGCAGAAGGCGAGGTTCAGCGAACCGGTCAGGCTCGTCGTCGCGGGGCCATCTGGCAGCGGACGGTCGACGATCATCAACGCGATCGCGGGTGAGGAGATCGTGCGATCGGAGGCGAGAGAGCCCGCCTGGTACCACATTCCGGCGACCAGGTCCCAGCCCGAGCTGACCCTCGTCGACGCGCCTCCCGTCGAGGATGGCGCGGGGCTCGCGGAGAACGTCTGCATGGAAGCCGACGGCGTGCTGTACCTGATCGGTCATCCGCACAACGCCGAACTGTCCTTTTTGCGCACCCTGGCCGACCATCCGGTCGCCAGGGAAGCACCGGTCAACTCGTTGATCGTGCTCTCGCGCGCCGACGAACTCGGCGGCGGCAGGGTCGATTCGCTGATCTCGGCGAGGCAGGTCGCGCGGCGATACCGGAAGAACGCGGAGTTCACCGGGTTGTGCCAGGACATCGTCGCCGTCGCGGGGCTGGTGGCGAGCGCGGCCAGAACCATGCGTGATTCGGAGTTCGACATGCTCGCCGCGCTGGCCTCGGTTCCCAAGGCCGAACTCGAGCCGGTGCTGCTTTCGGCGGAGCGGTTCATGGGCGAACCCGCGCGGGAGCAATTGCTCGCGAGGTTCGGGCTCTTCGGCATCAGGCTCGCCACGACCCTGTTGCGAGGGGGTGTCGATTCGCGCCAGGCATTGGCGACCCAGCTCGTCAAACGGTGCGGGCTCGGCGAGCTCAAGGAGTCGATCACGGCCTATTTCACGGAGCGGGCCGACGTACTCAAGGCGCGGTCCGCGTTGATCGGGCTCGAAGTGGTGTTGCGCATGGAACCGCGGCCCTCGGCAGGCGCGCTGGTCGCCGGGCTCGAACGAACACTTGCCAACGCTCACGAGTTCCACGAGCTGCGGTTGCTGGCCGCGTTGCGGACGGGAAGGGCTTCGCTGCCTCCCGAGCTGCGCGAGGAGGCACTGCGGCTCATCGGCGGATACGGGACGTCGACACCGGCGAGGCTGGGCGTCGAGGCGGGTGAGGCCGAGTTGAGGGACACCGCCATCGCCGCGCTGCGGATGTGGCAGGAATACGCGGAAAACCCCGTTCTCGGCTCGGCGGAGCGCAGGGCGGCTGCCGTCGTCGTCCGAAGCTGCGAGGCCATGTCGACGGTGGGTGCCCAATAGTCACGTGCCCGCGCGGCGTCTCCTGATCGCCAGCGCGGCTCCGATGCGTTGCAGCCCGGCCGGTTCGCCCGGGTCGAGGCCGGTCAGCGCGATCGTCTTGCGCAGCCGGTAGTCGACGGTGTTGGCGTGGATGTGCAGTTCGGCGGCCGTGCGTCTGCGGTTCAGCCCGTTGCGCACGAAGCTCTCCAGCGTGTGCAGCAGTTCAGGGTGGACGTCGAGTGGAGCGAGCTGCCTGCTCAGCGCCTCCGCCGCCTCGGTCGGCCTGGTGAGCTGGTATTCGAGCAGCACGTCGTCGAGCTGGTAGAGCCCAGGCCCCTTGCCGAAGGTCTTGGCGAGTTCGAGCACCTCCCTCGTCTGCCGCACCAGTACCGCGACCTCGGCAGGGGGCGCGACGGCGAACGCGGCGATGATGTCGACCCCCGCAGCGGCGCGCATGCGGGAAACGAGTCCGGATGGCGAGGTGGTCTCGTCGGCAGAGGGGACGAGAACGGTTCCGCCCGCCGTGTCGAGCAACGAGAGGGTCGCCGCGTCCGCGTACTGCTCCAGCTCGCGCTGCACCCTGTGCAGCTTGCGCCTGATGGCGATGGCCGTGCCGACCGAGGGGTCGAGCTCGTCCCTGTGTGGCGCCAGCTCGATGGTCAGCACGAGATACTGCTCTGGCAGCGTGATGTCGGCTCTGCGCGCGGCTTCCTCGGCGGGGTCGCCGCGCAGCAGCGTCGCCAGCAACACGTGCTTGGTGTCCTGATCGTGGGTGGAGATCCGCCTGCGCTCTTCGAGGTACGCGGTCGCGACGGCACCGGTCACCCGCTGCACGTAGCCGAGCACCAGTTCGGTGCACGCCAGTACGTGTGGCAGATCGTCGGCGGTCGCGCTCGCCGTCATCGCCTTCCACGCCCCGGTCATGCCGAGGCCGTAGGCATGGAGCACCGCTTGCAGCGGCATTCCCTCGTCGGCTCGCCTCGCCGCCGATTCGGTGATCGGTCCCGCCAACGCCGCGGGGGTCGGCAGTTCGCCAGAGCGCAGAACCTCCGCGAACACCCGCAGGTTCTCCTCGGTCGCCGCCACGATGTCGTCGGCCAGCTCGTCACTGGGGAGCTGCCGGTAGTCGGCGACGGTCGCGGCGAAGTGTTCGACGAGCTCTCGGGCCAGCGTTCCACGGCGCACCGCGAGCCAGCGGTGCAGCACCTTTCCGCCGACAGTCAGCTCGTTGTGACCTATCACAACAAACCTGTACCACAATTACCTGAATGTCCAATAGCCAAGGGCCTCGCGGTTGTCGATGATGTGTCTGATCACATGAATGGCGAAAGGTGTCGATGAAGCTCGTCAAGTTGCTCGGACTCCCGTTCGCCCTGCCTATCGCCATGGTCGTCACCGGTGTGTTCGGCGGCATCGTGCTCAACCACGTCGCCTACATCCCCGTACTGGTCATCGGCAGTCTGTTCACGCCGCTGGTCTTCACGGCCTCGGTGTTCGCTCGCGGTAACCGGGGCACGATCGACGCGGATCAAGTCGAGAAGCGACAGATCAAGGAACACGGCGAACGCGCCGTCGCGCGCGTCGACGCGCTGAATCCCACCAGTACGACGATCGGCGACAACCACGTCGCCGAACTCGAACTGACGGTGTCGCCGAGTTTCGGTCGTGCCTACCGCACCAAGACGAAGCACCCCATCCATCCCATCGCCGCGCCCGCGTTCCAGCGGGGCAAGGTGATCGTGGTCAAGCAGAGCGGGAAGTATCCGGGCGTCGTCCTCGTCGACGAGGCCGTGCCCCCCGAATGGGCTGAGCGCACGGAGCGGCCCTTCGAGGTCGGCGACATCGGCGCGAGCTACGGGGGAACACCGCACTCGAACGCCGAAGGCAGGCAAAGCCCTCTCGAAGCGCGGCGCCCCAGCAGGCTGCTCCCCACCGCGGTGTCGACGCTCGTGCTGATTGCCGCGATCGGGTTTCCCATCCGCACCGAGGTCGCTTACCTGCTGACCAATCCCAACCTGCTGGACGCGGCGGAACTGGAGATCGTGACCGGCGAGCTCGTCGCAGCCAACGGGACCGAGTTCACCGACGTGACGTTCGAGCCGAACCGGGTGCTCGCGACGGGCAAGAACCATTCCTACCGCTACACCAACGGCAATCTGCAGAACGACGACCTGCACGGCAGCACGGAAACGGAAGAGTACTTCGACCTCACCGAGGTCGACATCGCAGCCATTCCCGGCCTGATCGAACTGGCTCGCGAGCGGTACGGCGAAGGCGACCCCGACCGCTACTCGGTGCGCCTCGACAAGGGCAGCGACGGCGGCGTCGAGATCTCGGTCGACGTCGGCGAGGAGGACCGGCTCCTCGCCGCCGCCGACGGCACTCCCGCGCTCGCGGCGAACATGTTCGAGGTCGAAGGCGCGAGGGCAGCCTTCGACCTGCTCGCCGAGCGCATGGGCGACACCTTGGTCTACGAGATCGTCGTCGGCGCGGACTCCGTGAGAATCGAAGCGCCGACAAGCAGGGGCGCGGACACCGGCGACACGTTCGGCTGGCGTAGCGGGCGGCTGGTGACCCAGGAACCGATGACGATCCAGCCGACGGCCGGCGACAAGCTGTTCGATCTTGGCGACGTCGACCCCGGGGTCTTCCAGCGCATGGTGGCCGTGCTCGCCGAACGCGGCGCGCACATCGACAAGCCGAGCGAAGAAGCGTCGTTCACGATCGAGCGGACCGACGAAGGTCTTGAATTGACCGGCTGGCTCAGTGACGACGACCGGAGAATTTCGCTCGTGGCGAGGGCGGACGGCTCAGGGGTCACCGTCAAGACCTCGGCGGGTTGACGAAGGGTCTTCCGCTGTTCATCCGCCTGGGTGAAGATTCCTCGGTGATCTCACTACTGCGCGGGGCGGCCGTCGTCGCTTCGGTGGCGGGCCTCGTGGTGACCGCTGTTCCTGCTGTGTCCGCCGAGCCGAGCAACGGTCCCGTCATCGCCGAGGTCTACGGGGGAGGCGGCAACTCCGGCGCCGTGCTCACCACCGACTTCGTCGAACTTGCCACGGCCGGTTCGACGACGGCGGACCTCACGGGACTGAGCGTGCAGTACCTGCCTGGCGCGCCGAGCGCGGCCAGCAGGTGGCAGGTGACGCCGCTTGAGGGAAGCGTCGAGCCAGGCGGCAGGTACCTCGTCGCCGAGGCGAAGGGCGCCGGTGGCACGGTAGCCTTGCCGACGCCCGATGCCTCGGGCTCGATCGCCATGGCCGCGGCGTCGGGAACGGTCGCGCTCGTCACCGGTGCCGAACCGCTTTCCTGCCGCACCAGCGTGGACTGTGCCGGGGAATCGCGCATCGTCGACCTCGTCGGCTACGGCTCGGCGGCGGTCAACGAGACACGGCCCGCTCCGTCGGCGAGCAACACGACGTCGGTGGCGAGGGACGAACTCACCGACACCGACGACAACGCGGCCGACTTCGCGGCTGGAGAGCCGAGCCCCACCAACACCCTCGGTGAGCAGCCGGGTGGTGAACAGCCCGAACCGGTGGACAGCAGAATCCACGAGGTGCAGGGGACGACCCGGATATCGCCGCTCGAAGGCGAAACCGTACGGGTTCCCGGTGTCGTCACCGCGACGAGAACCTTCGGGTCGAGCAGGGGATTCTGGTTGCAGGACACCGAACCCGACGATGATCCCCGCACAAGTGAGGCGATCTTCGTCTTCACCGGCTCCACGTCGCCTTCCGTAGCTCCCGGCGACGCGCTGACCGTGACCGGCCTCGTCAAGGAGTACTACCCTGACAATCCCGCGACGTCGAACTACCAGTCGCTCACCGAGTTGACGAATGCACAGTGGACAATGGAATCGAGGGAAAACCCCGTTCCAGAGCCATTGCACATCGGCCCTGACACGGTTCCCGAAGTGTCGACGGCCCAGCCCGGCGGCAATATCGAAGAGCTGCCATTGCGTCCAGACGAGTACGCGCTCGACTTCTGGGAAGCGCATGAGAGCGAACTGGTGAGCGTCGTCGACGCCAGGGTCGTCGGTCGCAGCACCGAATACAACGAGCTGTACGTGACGACGAAACCGGAGCAGAACCCCACCGCTCGTGGCGGCACCGCGTACCTCGGCTACGACCGGCCGAACACCGGAATCCTGAAGATCGAATCACTGATTCCCTTCGACCAGCGGTCCTTTCCCAAGGCCAACACCGGTGACACCGTCACGGGCCTGACGTCGGGGCCACTCGAATACGACAGCTTCGGCGGCTACACGTTGCTGGCGAACGTACTTGGCGATGTCAAGGACAACGGGTTGGAGCGCGAGGTCACCAGGCCGCAGCGCACCGGCGAACTCGCGGTCGCCACCTACAATGTCGAGAACCTGTCCGCCGTGGACGGACAGGAGAAGTTCGACGCGCTCGCGGGCGGTATCGTCGATCACCTCGCTTCTCCGGACATCGTGACGCTGGAGGAGATCCAGGACGACAACGGTCCGCAGGGCAACGGTGACGGCGTCGTCACGGCCGAGCAGACACTGCGCAAATTCGCCGACGCGATCGTGGCGGCGGGAGGGCCTCGTTACCAGTGGCGGCAGATCGACCCCGTCGACCTTGCCGACGGCGGGCAGCCTGGCGGCAACATCAGGGTCGGCTTCCTCTTCAACCCGAATCGGGTGTCCTTTGTGGATCGAAAAGGTGGGGACGCCACGACGCCGGTCGAGGTCGTCGCCGCAAGGGGCAAGACGAAGCTCTCGGTGTCGCCTGGGCGGATCGACCCAGGCAACGCGGCATGGCTCGACAGCCGCAAACCGCTCGCCGGCGAGTTCGTCTTCGGAGGCAGGACGGTGTTCGTCGTCGCCAACCACTTCGCTTCGAAGGGCGGTGACCAGCCCGTCCACGGCCGGTACCAACCGCCCGTTCGTGGCTCCGAGGTGCAGCGCATCGAGCAGGCGAAGGCCGTGAGGGGCTTCGTCGACGATGTGCTCGCTGCCGACGCGAACGCCAACGTCGTCGTCGCCGGTGACCTCAACGACTATCCGTTCTCGCCCACCGTGCGGACCCTCACCGAAGGCGGTGCGCTGACCGCGCTGATCAGCACGCTGCCGGAGCGCGAGCGCTACAGCTACGTCTTCGAGGGAAACTCGCAGGTCCTCGACCACGTACTCGTGTCGAAAGGGCCGCTCGGTGTCGACTACGACGTCGTGCACATCAATGCCGAGTTCGCCGACCAGGCGAGCGACCACGATCCGCAGGTCGTGCGCTTTCTCCCCGCTTCGGGCAATCGCAAGCTCGATGCCCTCTACCTGCTGCTCGACAAGCTCGAACGGCTGTTCGGCAGGTGAGAGGGTGGTTCACCGCCGTCCCTGCTCGTGGACGGCGGTGAACCAGTCTGTGATCATGCCGGTGCCGCTTCGCGGACGCACGTCGACGCCACAAGGGCCGCACCAGCGGAAATGAAACCCGGCTACTGGCCGGATACGGGCACTATCTCGCTCGCCAGCCGAGTTTGAGAATGGCTTGGGTCAGGTCGTGATAGGCGGGCCGGACGTCCTCGGCGTAGCGGTCGAGCCACTCACCTCGCGCCGAGCGCGCGGGCTCGGGTGGGGTGCCGACGTCGAGCCAGGACAGTCTCGACACGCTGTCGCTGGCCATGCGCCACCAGCGTGTGGCCCTTTCCTCGGTCGCGGCCTCGCGCTCGGCCGCGGCCGTGACCTCCTCGTTCGCGGCGGCAATGGCTGCGGTCAGCTCTTCGGCTCTCGCCAGTTCCCACGCTCTCAGATCGTCGGCCGCTCTTCGGGCCGAACCGATGATTTCCTTGTATCGCACGGCCGCGGTCGGCTCGTCAGTCATCGGCTTCCTCCGGCCTGTGGAACGGAATGAGCACTTCGGGGGAAGAATGTGTCGTGCGGTCGAAGAACAACGCCCTGTCGGGTCGTGGCGACCACTGGACGACCTGACCGGCGCAGAAAGTGCTGAGTTCGCTGCCCTGCACGTCGAGTGCCGCCCACGCGCCGATGTCGTCGGTGCCGCCGAAACCGAGGGTGTCCTTGAGTCTCGCGACACCTCGCCACCAGCCAAGCACGTGCAGACCCTTGCCAGGACCCTGTTTCAGCAGGGTTCTCAGGTGATCGAGGCCGCTCTGTTTTCCCGGTTCCTTGCGTTCGAGCGCGGGCAGTGCGCCGTCGACTCCGTAGAGCACGAGAATTCTCGGCGACTCCATGTCGGACAGTTCGGCCGCGAGGTTGGTGACAAGCTCGGTCAGTTCGTCGCCGGCGACGAACCCCGCCTTGTGACCTTCGGCGATGAGCAGGTCGGTCAACTCGGTGACCGCGGGCTGACAGCTCTCGACGAGGCAGCTCAACAGGAACTCAACCTCGCCCTGCGGATACTGCCGAGCAAGCGAGCGCGTCGCCGAGTCCAGAATGGATAGTGCTTCTTTCGTGCTCGTTCCGAGCACGGCGAGGTTTCTTCCCGGAGCGCCCGACATCTCGACCCCGTGTGCGGTGTCGGCGACGTCGATCGACTGGCCTACGAGCGCGCGAGGTCGTGGGGTCGGCTGGAGCGAAGTGTAGGCGGCAGAGGCTTCGAGCAGCGGCGAGTGCGCACCGTCGAACAACCTCGGTTGCCCCTGTCCAGCGAACCGCTGCCACAGTTCCCTTTGCAGCGAGGGGAAGACGCCCTTCGCGCTCGCGTCCGGAACGTGCGCGAGCTGGTTGCCGTGCGAGACACCGGAATCGTGGTTGATCACCGCGTGCCAGCGGGGTGCGGCGACGGCGGCCTGGTTGGCCTCGGCGAGCACCCTTCGCGCTTTGGGCATCGCGACGCGCAGCGTGCACTGCTCGAAAACGGCAGGCTTGCCCCAGAACGCTTCGATACCGGCGATGTCCTGGCTCGCCAGAATCAGATGGATGCCCTGCGAACGCCCCCTTCGCGCGAGGTCTTCCAGCAGCGACGTCGCGAGCGCGGTGACCGTGTCCCTTCCCGCGAAGAGGTACTGGAACTCGTCGATGACGGCGACGATGCGCGGCCAGTGACCTTCCGGATCCTGTTCCCTCAGCTCAGCGAGGTTGGTGACCTCGTGCTGCTTGGCCGCGGCGGACCGGCGGCGCAATTCGTCGGCGAGGAATCGCAGCAGCGCGAGGCCGAACTCGCGGTCGGTGTTCACGTTGACGCCGACGAGCCGCGCGTGCGGGAGCCAGCTCTCGTCCTTGCGACCGGGCGCGAGCCCGGCGAACGACACGCCCTCCTTGAAGTCGAGCAGGTAGAAGGCCAGCTCATTCGGAGGGTAGCGAGCGGAAAGCCCACCGAGCAGCGCGTAAAGCAGGTTGGTCTTGCCCGAACCACTCGGGCCGCCGATGAGCGCGTGCGGGGTCGCGTCGCCGATGACGACCTCGACCGGCTCGCCCTCGAAGAACCCGATGGGGGTCCTCAGTTCGCGTGCCGAGCTGTATGTGCCGTACTCGGTGGGCAGCAGGTCGGCGAACGAGCGGGGACCGCCCTGTTTCGCGACGAGTGCCTCGGCGATCCTGCTCGCCGCCGTGGCGACCTGACCTGCCGGGAGCGGTGGATCGAGATCGACGACCAGATCTGAGCCGGTCATACTGGTGATCGCGCGGCGCTCGTCGACGAGGCTGATGGTCTCGACCGCTCCGCCGAGCACCGTCGGCACGTCGATGAGGATCAACGAGATACCGGCGTCGAGCGCCCCGCTGGCGACCCGCTTGAGGTCGCGCAATTGCTCCGGGTGCAGGTTTTCCCCGTTGCCGTACAGCACGGCGATCCGCCACGGCTCGGTGCGCTTCTTCGTCGCGGTGCGCATGGCGCGAAGGCTCGGGTACCCAGCCTGCATCGTGTAGCTGTGGACCCGCCTGATGTGGCCTGCCAGCTCGTCGAGCAGGTCGATCAGCCGGGTCGGGTCGTGGACGGTGACCGCGCTCGTGCGACTCAGCGCGTAGAAGTTGGGCAGGATCGCGGTGAGCTGTCCCACGTCCCACAGGTGGATTTTGACCGCGCCGGGTTCGAATGTGCTGAGGACGCGCATCAGCAGGTTTTCGACGATCGAGTCGACGGTGCCTCTCGTGCGCGGGGCCGAGGTGATCGCGAGGTGCGATTCGTCGAGAAGTGGTACGGCCACGTCGAAGGTCAGTTCGGTGCCTGCCGTTCGGCCGGCCGTCGAACCATCCACTGTGGAGGAACCGACTCGCCAGAGTCCGGGTACCGATATTCCCCTGCCCGCTCCGATGCGGCCGAGCCATTCGCCTGCGGGCCTTCCCGCGGTTCCCGGAGCGCTCGCGGCGACGAGCTCGCGCAGCCGGTTCGGCCCGTCGGCCCACTCGGTGTAGAACTGCGAACGCACGCTGGCCAGCCAGTTCAGCACGTCGGCCATCGCCGGATCCCTGATCCGTTCGGCGAGTTCGGGGTCCTGGCCCGCGCGTTCCATGCCGGTGCGCACGACGAGCTGTTCGAGTTCCAGCCTCGCGACGTCGAGTTTCGCCGCTTCGTTGGCGTTTCGCGCCGCGCCGAGTGCGAGCCCGATCTGATGCCGCAGCTTGTCGAGCGCCGCCAGCACCCTGGCCCGCTGCTCGCCTGCCTTTCTGCCCATCGTCGGCCTACAGCCTTGCCTGGTAGTTGTCGAGGAGATCCCCGATTCCGGCCAGTCTCGCCCGCTGGCTCTCGACCTGGTCGAGCGCGGCAGGCAACTGAGTCGGCAGCCACGGCTGCGCCTGCGTTTGGGCGTCGACCATGATCCGCCTGCACTCTTCGAGCAGTTCCTTCGCTCTGTCCGCGTGCGCGCGGGCTGAGGCGAGGCCCGCGTTGACCTCGCTGAGCGACTGGCGTAACTGGTCGAGTGACATCGGCGGACTCTTCGCTGTCTACAGCCGGGCCGAGTAGTTCTCGGCTGACGAGATGCTGGCGCGGATGGTTGTCTGCGTCCCGTTTATTCCTTGCAACGCTTCGGCGAGCAGGCCGTGAGCCTGATTCACTTCTTCCTGCGTGCTGCCCGAGGTCGCCTGGGCCAGCGTCTGCTGGGCCTCTTCGAGTGCTTGTGCTGCCTGCTGCAACGCGGCGATGCTGGAGGAAGCCTTCTCGTTCGCGAGGGCGATCCCCGCGCGGATCTCTTCCACTCCGGGCATGGGGCGGACTCCTTGATAAACCGGGGCCTTCGGCAACAAACTTAGCGTGACCGCTCGACTCCGGACAGATGACAGTGGGGGAATGTGCTGGTTACTTTGCGCGCTCAGCCATGCCGAAGCGCCGGTGGTGGAGGAGGTCCGGCGTTTCGCACGTCAGAGCGCCAAGAGCGCGAAATTCGAGGCCGTGCGGGCTGCGGGCCCGCCACGAATTCCAACACCGCGCCCTCTCGTTCGCGCAGGTCCGCGACCATGTTGACCACGGAACGTGTGCATTGAGTGAAACACTAGTAGAGCATCGATCGGGCCCGAACCCAGCCCCGCGCTGAACCATTGAAACCTGTACCGCCGACTGAGATGTGAACGTCCCACACCTTCCGGGGTGGAGCTTCGACCTCGGCGCACGCGTCTGAGCACGACGCCGAGCCCCGGCCGAAGGCGTACCTACGGCCGGGGCGGCGGGGAGCTGTCCTTCACGGGTTCGCTGTCCACCCCGCGTGCTCGACCGCCCAGGCGAGTGCGAAGTCGGCGATCTCCTCCCAGCCTTCCTGCGCCGGCAGCAGATGTGCCTTGTCCTCGTACTCGACCACCTCGGTCACCGAGTCCGATTTGTAGTGTCGCGCGTTGGAGCGCTGCACGGACGGCGGCATGATGTGGTCCTGGCCTCCGGAGATGAACAGCAGCGGGGCTCGCTTGTCGTTGTGGTAGTCGACGTGGATGTCCTGCGGCCCCGGTTGGAAGTTGGCGAGCACGCCGCCCCACAGGACTCGTCCTGACGCCGGAATGTGATAGCGCTGGTACAGCGCTTTGGTTTCCTCGTCGGTGAAGGTGTTCGTGAACGCGTAACGCCACTGTTCGAGGGTCAGCCCGACCGCCTTGTGCCGGTTCGCGGGGTTCTTCAGCACGGGGAACGTCGATTTGATCTGCGAAAGCGGCACGACGGTGACGCCCTCGGTCGGTGCGGAGTTCAGTGCGACTCCCGCCGCCCCGTAGCCACGATCCAGCAGTACCTGGGTGAACGCGCCGCCAGCGGAGTGGCCCATGATGATCGGCGGTTCGTCGAGCGCGCCGACCACCGACTCCAGGTGTGCGATGACGGCGGGTGCGGTCAGGTCCTCGATGGGAGTCGGATCGGCGTTGAGCGTTTCGACCTCCACCTCGAACCCGGGGTATGCGGGTGCGAGCACGCGGTAGCCCGCTCGCTCGTAACGGTCGATCCAGTTTTCCCAGCTTCGCGGTGTCACCCAGAAGCCGTGTACGAGAACGATGGTCTTCATGGTCCTGTCCTTCGTGAGTCGACGAACGCGAGCAGGTCCGCGCCGAGTCGTTCCTTGTGTGTGTCGGTGATGCCGTGCGGAGCGCCGGAGTAGACGGTCAGCGTGGCGCCCCTGATCCGTTCGGCAGAGGCTTTTCCGCCGACCTCGAAGGGAACCACCTGGTCGTCGTCACCATGGATGACGAGCGTTGGAACGTCGATGCTGTCGAGGTCCTTGCGGAAGTCGGTAGCCGAGAACGCGGCGATGCACTCCAGTGCGTTCCGGTGCCCTGCCTGCATTCCCTGTCGCCAGAACGCATCCCTGATGCCTCGTGACACCGAGGCGCCTTCCCTGTTGTCGCCGAAGAACGGTCCGTCGGCGAGATCGCGGTACAACTGAGCACGGTCGGCGATCGAACTCGCGCGAAGGTCGTCGAACGCCGCGCCTGGCACGCCGTTCGGGTTGTCGGCCGTCCGCAGCATGAACGGTGGAACGGCGGAAACCAGTGCGACACCGGCGATCCTGGCCGTTCCGTACCTTCCGAGGTACCTGGCGACTTCGCCGCCTCCTGTCGAGAAGCCGACGAGGATGACCTCGTGCAGGTCGAGTGTGTCGAGCAGGGTGGCGAGGTCGTCGGCGTAGGTGTCCATGTCGTTGCCGTGCCAGGTCTGGGTCGACCGGCCGTGACCACGGCGATCGTGTGCGACACAGCGGCATCCATTCGCGGCGAGCAGGAGCATCTGTGCCTCCCAGCTGTCGGAATTCAGCGGCCAGCCGTGGCTGAGGACGACGGGAGTTCCGCTGCCCCAGTCCTTGTAGAAGATTTCCGCGCCGTCGGCCATGGTGGTGAAGGGCATGAGCGTGCTCCGTTCTGATCAGCGTGCGGCGTCGAGAATGAGCGTCGTGACGGCGTCGGGGTGGGAGATCATGGCGACGTGGGACGAGTTCACCGTGCGCGTGCGCGCGTCGGCCCGATCGGCCATGAACCGTTGTGCCGAGGGCGGAATCACTTTGTCCTTGCCCGCGATCAGGTACCAGGAAGGGATTTCCGACCAAGCGGGGCTGCCGGAGGGTTCCTCACCGGACGCGAGTGTCGCGGGACGTTGGCTCGCCGCGAGGACGTTCGCGGTCTTGGCGGGAAGGTCGCCAGCGAAGACTCTGTGGAATGCCGAAGGGTTGACATAGGCGTCGATACCGCCGGGGAACGCTCTGGGAAGGATGTTCGCGGCGAGTTCGCTGCCCGGGAAGGAGCCGACGATCCCGAACACCGTCTCGCCCTCGTCGAGAGCGAATGCCGCGACGTACACGAGTGCCTTGACGTTCGGGTGCTCACGGGCGGCGTTGGTGACTACCGCGCCGCCGTAGGAATGGCCGACGAGCACGACGGGCCCCGAGATCGTGGAAAGCACACTGGAGACGTAGTCGGCGTCGTCGGAAAGGTCGCGCAGCGGATTCGCCGGTGCGATGACCTGGTAGCCGCGGCGTTGCAAGCGCTCGATGACGCCGCTCCAGCCCGATGCGTCGGCGAACGCGCCGTGTACCAGCACGATCGTCGGTTTGGGAGCGCCCGGCTTCGCTGCCGATCGCTGTACGGCCGTCGCGGGGCTGACCACCGTCACGACGGCGAACAGCACTGCCAGCACGACGGCGAGCCGGGATCTTCGGAATCTGCGGGAGACGGACATCGGTTCTCCTTTTGTTCTCATCGGGTGAGAAATGCCAGCAGATCGGCGTTGAACTGTGTTTCGAAATCGCCGCACAGGCCATGCGGAGCGCCCGCGTAGACGATGAGGTGAGCTTCGGGAAGCAGTTCCACCGCGCGGTAGGCGGAACCGCTGATCGGCACGAGCTGGTCGTCGTCGCCGTGCGCGACGAGAACCGGTATCTCCATCGCGCGCAGATCGTCGGTGAAGTCGGTCTCGGAGAAGGCGGAAACGCAGTCGAGTACGGCTTTGAGCCCCGCCTGCATCGCCAGTCGCCAGAACTGCTCCCCCAGCGCCCAGGACACGGTCGCGCGATCCCGGTTCGCTCCGTAGAACAGCACGGAAAGCTCCCGGAAGAACTGCGCGCGGTCGGCGGTGATGGCCGTGCGGATCGCGTCGAGAACGGTGACCGGCAGTCCGCCGGGATTGGTTTCGGTTGCCAGCAACGACGGCGGGACCGCGCTGAGCAGCACCGCCTTGCCGACCCTGTCGCTGCCGTGCCGGGCAAGATAACGGGCGAGTTCCCCGCCGCCGTCGGCGTGCCCGACGAGGATGACCTCGTGCAGGTCGAGTGTGTCGAGCAGAGTGGCGAGGTCGTCGGCGTAGGTGTCCATGTCGTTGCCGTGCCAGGTCTGGGTCGACCTGCCGTGTCCACGGCGATCGTGTGCGATGGCGCGAAAACCGTGTGCGGCGGCCAGATAGAGCTGTCGGTCCCACACGTCGGCGCTCAGCGGCCAGCCATGGCTGAAAACCACAGGCGAACCACTGCCCCAGTCCTTGTAGAAGATGTCGGCGCCGTCGGCCGCGGTGACGAAAGGCATTTCGCCTCTATTCGCTCAGCGGAGTGCCCGGAATCTTAGGCACACAAGCCCACGCCGAATCGGCTCACAATGCCGTGCCCTCGGCCCGCACCGCCACCGTTCCCGGCGACGAAGGGGAACCGCATGGCCGTCTTGCTCGACACCACCGATCTCACCAGACGCGAGCGTCCCGACGCGTTGATCACCGCCATGCACGATGCCTCAGGAGCTTCCGAGGTCACGGTGGAAGAGGACGTGCCGGTCCGTGCGAGGCTGGAGCTGTGGCCATTCGGGGCCGCCGCGATCTTCGGGGCGGCAACCAGCGGGGTGTCGATGACGCGCACCGCGAAGGCCGCGCGGTCGGCTACCGCTGAACACATCGCCATCGGTGTGCAGGCGGCAGGTGTCGCGCGCTTCCGGATCGGATCGACCACGAGGGTGGTGCCGAGCGGTGAGGCGCTGGTGGTCGATGTCAGCAGGCCCTTCCACTACCAGTGGAGGGGGTTCGGTGCCGCGCATTCGCTCAACCTTCCCCTCGACCAGCTCACCCTGCCTGCCGAGCAGGTGCGGCGAGCGGTGACGAGGCTCCAGCACAGTCCCCTGTACGGGCTCGTCAGCAGGCACATTCGTGATCTCGCGGCCAACGCCGAAGCACTCAGTGCGAGCCCCATGGCCCCCGCGCTCGGCGCGGCGAGTATCGAACTCGCGCGCGCACTGATCGCGACCGCTATCGACGGGACACCGGGTTGTCGCGACGTCGTCGAGCAGACGCTGCTCACGCAGATCCGCGCCTACGTGCGCCAGCACCTCGGCGACCCAGGTCTCACTCCCGACGGCATCGCGAGGGCACTCGCGATCTCACCGCGACATCTCTATCGCGTGTGTGCCACGGCGGGCTTCCGGCTGGAGCAGTGGATCATCACCAGCAGGCTCGCCAACGCGAAGGCCGAGTTGGTCGATCCGAGGTCGAGGCACCGTTCGCTCGCAGCCATCGCGCGAAGGTGGGGCTTCACGGATCCGACGCATTTCACGAGGCGTTTTCGCGCCGCCTACGGCCTGCTTCCGAGCGAATGGCGCCGCGAAGGTGGTTCCTGACCGGATACGGCGAGTCGCTGAGGCGCATCTCACGGACTCGTCAACGCGCTCGCGTTGGCGTTCCGGCTCCGGTTAGGGTGACGTCCATGGTCCACATGTTCGTCCGTCTCCGGACTGCCTGATAAAGGTGCCCCGCCGGTCTTCGACGACCGGTCCGGCTCCTCACGCCTGAACGGCCTCCGGCCGGTGCGCATCAGCGGCACCCGCCGTCGAAGGCCTCGGTTTCCCGACCCCTTTTTCGCGTCGGCGACGACTGGCGCGCTTGAACAGACAGGACGACATCTCATGTCTTCGAACAACCCGACCTTCGTACTGGTGCACGGCTCTGGCTCCAGTTCGTTCATGTGGGCCACGATCCAGCGCGAACTCGCGGCGCTGGGCCACCGCAGTTTCGCGGTCGACCTCCCCGGACACGGTTTGGACGCGCAATACCCCGTCGCCTACCAGGCACCGCAGGATCTGGATGCGTGGGCGGCCGAGCCATCGACACTGGCGACGGTCACTTTGCGGGACAACGCCGACGTGGTCGTCGACGTCGTTCGCCGGGTCGCCGAACACGGGCCGGTCGTGCTGGTGGGCGCCAGCCTCGGCGGTACGGCCATCAGCGTGGCAGGCAACCTGGTTCCCGACCTGGTCGACCGGCTCGTGTACATCTCGGCCTGGTCCTGTGTGGAGCGTGCCAACCCCATCGAGTACTTCGCGGAACCGGAGTTCGCCGCAAGCCTGACCGGCCCGCTTGCCCCGCTGAACGTCGGCAACCCAGCCGAACTCGGCGTCGGCAGGGCGAACTACCGCACGGCGGATCCGGAACTGCTCACCGCGCTCAAGGCCGCGACGGCGGCCGACGTCACCGACGAGCAGTTCATGGCTTTCCTCAACATCCTGCAACCCGACGAATCGCTCGCGGTGATGACCGGTGACGCCAGGGTCGATGCCGAAACGTGGGGCACGATCGCCCGCAGCTACATCCGGCTCACCGAGGACCGGAGTCTGCCGATCGCCATGCAGGACCGGCTGATCGCCGAAGCCGATGCGCTGACACCAGGCAACCCGTACGACGTCCACACCCTGGACACGTCGCATGTCGGGTTCGTCTTCAGAGCAGCCGAGGTGGCCGCGATCCTCGACAAACTGTCCAGTTAGGACTGGGGCGGGTCTGACGAACCCGTAGCCTGCCGCGCGGGGCCAGCGTGGCCCCTCGCCGCGTTGTCGGAAAGCCCGAGTACAACCCGGTACGAGGACGTTTCCTCCGCCTTGCGAGGAACCACGCTGATCCCCGCTCGCACGGCAGAGTTTCATCAGACCCGCCCTGGCACTCCGGTCTCCGAACGACGAAACGCCGGGCTCCTCGTAAAGGGAGCCCGGCGTTTCGGCTGGCGGAGGATACGGGATTCGAACCCGTGAGGGCTGTTACACCCAACACGATTTCCAATCGTGCGCCTTAGGCCGCTCGGCCAATCCTCCGCGAGAGAGCGTACAGGGTCGATGCTCGCCCTCGGGCGCCGGGTCGCCTCCGTTGGTGACCCAGTGTCACGGCTTGCGGGCTACTCCGCCCAGCATCAGGCGCTGGGCGGGCAGCAGTGGAGACATGGCTGGACCGTCCGGCCACCACCTCGGCAGGAAGGTGAGGCCGGGCGCGATGAGCGGCAGCTCGGCGAACAGTGCCTCGATCCGCTCTCGCGTTCTGAACCAGCCCGAGCCCATCGTTCCTTCGGCGGTGACCTTTTGCAGCCTGCGGGCGAGGTCCGAAAGCTCGCCGCCGTCCTCGGGGTCGAGGAAGTGGGTGATGGCCAGATAGCTGCCACTGGGCAGCGCGTCGACGTAGGCGTGCATCAGCGCGACCGGATCTGTCGCGTCGGGCACGTGGTGCAGCGCGGAGACGAACAGCAGCCCGATCGGCTGGGAGAGGTCGAGGTGGCGGGCCACGGCCCCCTTGCCGAGCAACTTCTCCGGCTCGGTGATGGCGCATTCGCCGAAGAACGCGTGCTGCTTGTCCTCAAGCCACGCCTTGCCGTGTGCGGCGACGACGGGGTCGCTGTCGACGTACACCGTCTTCGCGTCACCGTTGCGGCGCAGCGCGACGTCGTGGGTGTTCTCGGCCGCCGGTAGTCCGCAGGCGCAGTCGACGATCTGTTCGATACCGACGCCGACGAGGAATCGCGTCACCCTGGCAAGCCAGGCACGATCGTCGCGGATCACCGTGTCGAACCCGGGGACCACGTCGAGCATCGCGTCGCGCACGACGCGGTCGACCGCGTAGTTGTACTTGCCGCCCAGCAGCGCGTCGTAGACGCCGGCGACACTGGCCTTGCCCGGATCGATGCCGATCCCCGAGCGGGCCTGGTCGTCTGTCCGCGTCATCGCGTCACGTCCCCGGGTCAGGCGTGCTGGTGTTTGTTCACATTACTCGGTGTGCTGGCAGGGATTCGAGGAGTCCCCGTAAAAACCTGGTTTCATTATCGGTTTCACATTTGGATGGCGATCGTGGCGATCGCCGCCCCCGCGACGATCGCCACGACGAGTCCACAGCCGATGAACAGTCCCAGCGTGGTGGGCTTGCGCTCCCAATAAGCGAGGTAGTCGGGATGCCGCTCGTTGAACTCGCTCATCGTCATGATTCCCGGATAGGCGTGCACCTTGATGCCGAGCGCGTTGACGAACTCGTCCACCCTGGTCTGGCCGAAGTCGTTGTCTCGCAACCGGAGCAGTGGGAAGCCGTGGTGGTCTACGAGGAAGGTGGTGGGTACCGGCCCGTGCCGCCCCCTCGGCGGAGGAGGAAAGACCACCCGGAGCGCCGAGTTGACGTCGGCGCGCTGATGCATCTTGAGTTTTCCGAGCATTCCGGCTTTGCCGACCTGGGTGTGAGTCAGTACTACGCGCAGTCGCAGGACGTGCAGCGTCACCGGAATGAAGATCGCGAGGAAAAGCGGGACGGTGGCGTAAAGGCCGACAGTGCCGAGCCGGAGAACGGTTGCCGCCACAAGCGCGACGCCGCCGACGGCGAGGCCGATGGCGAGCCCCCGCTTCGTTTTGTCCGATGATCTCAATTCGACGATGGGTGGAAGGGACGCGGAGGACATATCGGGACCTTAGCTTTCCGCGCCATACTTGAGGCCGGAATTCAACAGACGAGGAGGGAACGTGGGCAAAGTCGCCATCGTGACTGGAGGAGCCTCGGGAATAGGAAAGGCGCTGTGCACCGCGCTCGCCGCGCGCGGTGTGAACGTTGTCGTCGCCGACCTCGACGCGGAGGCAGCCGGTTCCGTTGCCCGGGGCTTGCGGGGCAGCGCTTTCGGTCGCGGAGTCGACGTGACCAGCGCATCCTCGGTCGACGACCTGGTGAACTCGACCGCCGAAGAGCACGGCAGACTCGATTTCCTCTTCAACAACGCGGGCATCGGCATGGGCGGAGACGCGGAGGAACTGGTCGTCGCGCACTGGGACCGCACCATCGACGTCAACCTGCGCGGCGTGGTGCACGGTGTGTGCGCCGCGTATCCGCTCATGGTGCGACAGGGGTTCGGGCACATCGTCAACGTCGCTTCGGTAGGAGGGCTCATCCCGGAACCGCTCGCGACTCCTTACGCGGCAAGCAAGTTCGGTGTCGTCGGGCTTTCGCTCAGCCTGCGAGCCGAGGCAGCCGACCGGGGAGTCTCCGTGAGCGTCGTGTGCCCTGGTGTCATCGAGACGCCCATTTACGAGCGCGGGATCCCCGGTGATCTTCCCGCGATTCCGAGTACGGAGGTCACCGACGTGCGAGCCGCGTTCCTGCGCACGGCGGGAGGCCGGATGTATCCCGCCGCTGCGCTCGCCGAGGACGTTCTTCGTGGCCTCGCGAGGGACAAGGCGGTCATCGTCGCGCCCCGGCGTGCGCGGATGCAGTGGCTGGCGGCGAGGTTCGCCCCGAACTTCACCCTCCGTGCGGCGCAAGCCATCACGAAGAGGGAGCGCCGGCTGCGCGGGGATGCCGGAGAAGCGCGCGAAGCCGCGTAGCCGAGGCCCGCGCGAGTCCCCCGTCCAGGTCGCCGAGTTCTGCACTCAGGCTGCCGAGATGCGCACTCAGGTCGTCGAGATCCGCGCTCGGGTTCGCGAGATGCGCATTCGAGCCCCGGCCTCCGGAACCGGCGATGCGCCCCGTGACCGAGGGCCGGTTTGTGCCCGGTACCAACGGGTATTCGGCGGTCGGATCATGGCTGTGTCGACGTGGGGCGCCCGCACCGCGAAAGCCGCACGGACGGCAACCGCACGAACCGAGGGAAGAGGACCTTTCATGCCGGTGGCAACACTGGATTCCTCACGGATCGCGGCGCTGACCGAGCTCGGCCAGCAGCTCAGAGTGGACGCCGTCAGGGCGGCGGCGGCAGCGGGTTCGGGGCATCCGACCTCGGCGATGTCGGCGGCCGACCTGATGGCGGTTCTGCTGGCCAACCACCTGCACTACGACTTCGCGGCGAGCAGGAATCCCGGCAACGATCACCTGATCTTCTCGAAGGGGCACGCTTCTCCGCTGCTGTACGCCATGTACGTCGCGGCAGGCGCGATCTCCGACGACGAACTGCTGAGCTTCCGCGAGGCGGGTAGCAGGCTGGAGGGCCATCCGACGCCACAGCTGCCGTGGGTCGACGTGGCTACCGGTTCGCTGGGCCAGGGGTTGCCCATCGGTGTCGGACTGGCGCTCACGGGCCGTGACCTCGACCGGCTCGGCTACCGCGTGTGGGTGCTGTGCGGTGACGGCGAACTGGCCGAGGGTTCCATGTGGGAGGCGTTCGAACACGCCGGTCACGAAGAACTGGGTGCGCTCACCGCGATCGTCGACGTCAACCGGCTCGGGCAGACGGGGCCGACGAGGCACGGCTGGGACACCGCCGCCTACGCGAGGCGCATCGCGGCATTCGGCTGGCACACCATCGAAATCGACGGTCACGACATCGGTCAGATCGATCGCGCGCTCGCCGAGGCTGAGACGACCGGGGCGCCGACCGCGATACTCGCGCGCACCAGGAAAGGCAAGGGCGTCGCCGCCGTCGAGGACGCGGAAGGCGCGCACGGCAAGCCGCTTCCTGACGAGGCTGATGCGATCGCCGAACTGGGAGGGCAGAGGTCGCTGCGCATCGAGGTCGCCGCTCCGAGCGTCATCGCGCAACCGAGGCTGCCCGAGGTCGGGCGGTTGGTGTTACCCACGTACCCGGAAGGTGAGGCGGTGGCGACGCGGACGGGGTTCGGCGAGGCGCTGACCGCGCTCGGCGGTGCGAGGAGCGATGTCGTCGTGCTCGACGGCGACGTTGGCGATTCGACGAGGGCGGGGTACTTCCGCGACGCCCACCCCGAGCGGTTCTTCGAGTGCTACATCGCCGAGCAGCAGCTCGTCGCGGCGGCCGTCGGGATGCAGGTGCAGGGCTGGATTCCCTACGTGTGCACGTTCGCGGCCTTCCTGAGCAGGGCGGCAGATTTCCTCCGCATGGCCGCGGTCAGTGGTGCTCACCTGTGCGTAGTCGGTTCGCACGCCGGTGTCTCGATCGGAAGGGACGGGCCTTCGCAGATGGGGCTCGGCGACGTCGCGTTCTTCCGCGCGCTGTGGCGGAGCACGGTGTTGTGCCCGTGCGACGCGAACCAGGCGGCGTGGCTGACGGCAGCCATGGCGGACAGGGGTGGCATCAGCTACCTGCGCACGACCCGGGGCGAGACACCGGTGCTCTACCCGGAGGGTGAGCACTTTCCCATCGGCGGCAGCAAGATACTGCGCTCTTCGCCGGGTGACGAGCTGACCCTCGTGGCTGCGGGAGTCACGGTGCCCGAGGCGATCACGGCGGCCGACCGCCTCGCCGAGGACGGCATCGCGGCGAGGGTCATCGACCTCTACTCCGTCAAGCCGGTCGACGTCGCCACGTTGCAGCAGGCGGCAGCGGACACCGGCTGCCTGCTCACCGTCGAGGACCACTGGCCGCAGGGCGGCATCGGCGATGCCGTCGCCGAGGCGGTCGGTCACTCGACGGCCGTACCGAGGCTGGGCAGGCTCGGTGTGCTCGCGCTGCCCGGTTCCGGCTCGCCCGCCGAACAGTTGCAGCACGCGGGAATCGACGCGGCCGCGATCGCGGATGCCGCACGCGGAATGCTGGAGAGCTGAACGTAGCTCAGATTTCCGCGCCGAGTTCGGGAATGCGCAGCCGGTAGCGCTCGACGAGTTCGGCGTTGTGTTCATCGCCGCCAGGCACGTTGGAACTCGTCCACCTCGGCAGCCGGACTCCGTGTGCTCGGGCGAGATCGTCGAGTTCGGCAAGCAGCATCGTCCACAGGTAGGCGCAGGCGATCGTCGAGGTCGCCGCGGTTCGCGGTGCGTGCGGAGGGTAGCCGACATCCCCGGGCGGGACCCCGCTGTCGAGCACGACGGTCGCGTGGTCGGCCACCGTCGTCGCGCTGCGGGCGCTCGCCTTCGCCGAAGCGGAACGCGACGTGACCGCGATGACGGCGACTCCGCGAGCCCTTGCCTGCTCGGCGATTTCGACAGGGTAGGGATTACGCCCGCTCGTCGAGAACACGATCACGACGTCGGGCGGCGACACCTCGGCGCCCGCGAGTACCGCCGCGCCACGTCCTTGCTCGCGTTCGACCGCCGAACTGCGCAGCGCGCCGTTGAGCGGAAAAACCTCGTGATCCCACAGTGGACGCACCGGAGCGAGACCTCCGGCCCGGTAGAACAGTTCGCCCACCATCAGCAACGAGTGACCGGCCCCCGCCGCGTGGACGATGCCACCCTCGGTCACCGTGTCGAGCAGCAATGTGGCTGCGCTCGTGAGGTCGGCTTGCCGGTCGTCGATGGAGTCGAGCAGTGCTCGTACGTGCTCACGCATCGCGGTTCCTCTCCGTCGTGGACGGTGCTCCGTCCCACGGGTGGAACGGTGGCGGTACCGACCTATCATGGCCGGATGGCTGCCTGGCGGCGAAAAGCGGCGGAGGTCGCCGTCGAGCGGGCGAGCGCGCTCGACGGTCTGCTTCGCGAGCGCGACGGACTGCTGACGGTGCTCGACCGGACCGCCGCGCTGCGCGGCACCGCGCGGCTGATCAGACAGACGGTTGGCGCCGACGCCGGATTCGTGGCCGACATCGGTGCCGAAGACACGGGGCACGGCGACAACGCGATGATCCGCTGGCTTTCCGGAATGCGCACCGACCGGCTGAACAACCTCGTCGTACCCAGTGGTCAGGGCATCGGCGGCAGGGTGCTCGCCTCGGGAAAGCCGGTGCGGGTGAGCGACTACGTCAGTTCGACGACGATCACCCACCAATTCGACGCGCACGTCAGCGGTGAGGGAATGGCCGCGATGCTCGCGGTGCCCGTCAGGTGCGGTCAGGAGACCGTCGCCGTCGCCTACGCGGCCATGCGAAGGCCGTCGGCGTTCGGTGACGACGCCGTTGCGAGGCTGGAAAGGGTGGCCGATCAGGCAGCGACCGCGTTGCGGATCGCCGGCACCGCCGAGTCGGGAAAGGCCGATGCCGTCACAGCCGAACGGCAGCGCATGGCCGACGCGCTGCACGACTCGGTCGGCGCGTTGTTGTTCTCCATCGGGGCGCAGGTCAGGGACTTGCAGGAGGCCGCGAGGGACAATCCGGCGCTCGACCCGCGGCTACGGAAGCTGGAATCCGACGTCTCCTCGGCGGCGGGCGCGCTGCGCGAGTCGCTGCTCGCGCTGTCGGAGACGGCGAGCCCCGAGCGGGCGCTTGAGGCCGAATTGGCCCAGTGCGCGCGGTCGTTCGAGTCGCGTACCGGGGTTCCGGCCGGTTTCGTGCGGCTCGGTCCGGTTCCAGCCCTCGACGGGGAACGTTCCGGCTTCCTGGTCGCTGTGGTCAGGGAGGGGCTGCTCAATGTGGAGAAACACGCGAAAGCCCGCTCTGTCGTGGTGAGTTTCGGACCCGTCGAGCAGGGGGTTCAGCTCGCCGTGGCCGACGACGGCACGGGTGGCACCGGAACCGATATTCGCTCGGAGGGGACGGGAATGGGAGTGCGGTCGCTCGCGGCGCGGGCGGCGAGGCTCGGTGGCAAGGTCAGCCTTGTCCGCGACCTCGACGACGGGTGCACACTGCGTGCCTGGTTGCCGGATGTGCTGACGTGACGGTGAAGGTACTCGTCGTCGACGATCATCCCGTCGTGCGCGACGGCGTCACCTCGCTGCTGCGGTCGGATCCCGGTCTTGTCGTCGTCGGCTCGGCCGATTGCGGAAGGGCGGCCATGACCAGTGCCGCCGAGTTGTGGCCCGACCTGGTGCTGCTCGATCTGCGATTGCCGGACATGCTGGCGCCCGAGGTGATCACGGGGCTCCGCAAGGTGCGTGCCTCCGCCAAGATCGTGGTGTTCACGGCACACGGCGACCATCAAGGTGTCGTCGCCGCGCTGGACGCGGGTGCCGATGGCGCGTTGCTGAAGGATGTCGCCGGCATGGATCTGGCCGCCGCGCTGCGCAAGGTGCTCGGCGGTGAGCGGGTCGTCGACCCGAGGGTGCTGCCGGAGGAACGGCAACGGTCGGCCGCGCTCGCGGGTAGCGGGCTCAGCCGCAGGGAATACGAGGTGCTGCGCCATGCGGCGCGGGGAAAGACGAATCCGGAGATCGCCGAGGCGACCGGGCTGACCCGCAACACCGTGAAGACCTATTTGCAGGCAGCGCTCCACAAGCTCGGCGCCCGCAACAGAGTCGAGGCCATCAGCAAAGCCAATGAGGCAGGTCTGCTCTAGCAAGTGAAAATTCCGGTCGATGGAAGGCCGTCGTCATCTTGTTGAACCCTGCCGAGTTCGCGTGTGAAGATCGGTGGATGACCCAGCGTTCGAGCCCTCCATTTCGCGCGGACCATGTCGGCAGCCTGCTGCGGCCTCCCACGCTGCACGAGGCTAGGGAACGAGCCGCGGAAGGGGTGATCAGCAAGGAAGAACTGCGTGCGGTGGAAGACGAGGCCATCCGCGGCGTCGTCGACCTTCAGCGCAAGGTCGGCCTCCAGTCGGCAACGGACGGTGAATTCCGCAGAGCCTCGTGGCACATGGACTTCATCTATCAGCTCGAAGGCGTTTCGAAGAGCGACGAACGGCTGCACGTCAAGTTCCACAACGCGGCCGGTGACCTGGAGTTCAGCCCTCCAGGGCTACAGGTCGACGGCAAGGTCGGGCTCGGTGCGCCGATTTTCGCCGAGCACTTCGCCTACCTGAAGTCCATTGTGGATCCAGGGGTCACGCCGAAATTGACCATCCCCTCGCCGAGCATGGTGTACTACCGGGGCGGGAGGTCGGCCGTCGCCGAAACGGTGTACCCCGATCTGGAGGACTTCTTCGCCGACCTCGGTGCCGCGTATGCCGAGGAGGTCAAGGCGATCGGCGAACTCGGCTGCACGTATCTACAGCTGGACGACACGAGCCTCGCCTACCTCAACGACCCCGCGCAGCGCGAGCTCGTCGCGAGGATGGGTTTCGATCCCGAGAAGCTGCACCTGCGCAACATCAAGACGATGAACGCGGCCATCGCGGCGAAGCCGGAAGGCATGGCCATCACGACTCATCTGTGCAGGGGCAACTTCCGGTCGTCGTGGGCGGCTGAGGGAAGCTACGACTTCGTCGCGGAAGCCCTTTTCAACGAGTTGAATGTGGACGGTTACTTCCTCGAATTCGACGACGAGCGCTCTGGTGGTTTCGAACCGCTGCGTTACGTGCCGAAGGGCAAGTACGTGGTACTCGGTCTCGTGACGACAAAGCGGGGCGAGCTGGAATCGGTCGATTCGCTCGAACGCCGCATCGAGCAGGCCGCGAAGTACGTCGACATCGACCAGCTTTGTCTCTCTCCGCAGTGTGGTTTCTCCTCGACGGAGGAAGGCAACGACATCACCGAAGAGCAGGAGATCCGCAAGCTGGAACGCATCGTGGAGACGGCCGCGAGGGTGTGGGGCTGACCGGTGGACGGCGGGAGCGCGCCAACGGTGCTCGCCGCCGTCCACTTTGGATTCAGACGAGGTCGGCGAAGTTCTCCACCCGGTCGCGTTCTCCGGCGACGATGAGGATGTCGTCGGCGTTGACCACGGTTTCCGGTGTGGCGTAGGTGAAACCGGTGCCAGGTCGTTTGATGCCGACAACCGTGACCCCGTACTTCGCGCGCACCTTCGTCTCGCCGAGCGGCCTGCCGATCGCCTCCGCCGGTGCGAGCGTCTTCACGAGCGCGTAGTCGTCCTCGAACTCGATGTAGTCCAGCATCCGCCCCGTCACGAGGTGCGCGACTCGTTCGCCCATGTCGTGTTCGGGCAGCACGACGTGGTGTGCGCCGACGCGTTCGAGGATCCGGCCGTGTTGCCTGCTGATCGCTTTCGCCCAGATGGAGGGAATCGCGAAGTCGGAAAGTACCGACGTGGTGAGGATGCTCGCCTCGATGTCGTTGCCGATTCCGACGACGGCCCGCTGGAACTCGGGAACCCCGAGCTGGGTCAACGCTTCCACGTCGGTGGTGTCCGCGATGGCGGTGTGCGTCAGCTCGTCGGCCAGCTTCTGCACCAGCCTCGGGTTGTTGTCGATGCCGAGCACTTCGCTTCCGCCGCGAACCAGTTCGATGGCGAGCGAGCTGCCGAACCGGCCGAGGCCGATGACGACGACCCGGTGACTTTGCCTGCGATTAGCCAACGATCGGCCTCTCTTCCGGTAGTTCGTATCGTCGGGAACGTTCGCGGAGCGCGAGCGCCGAAGCCAGGGTGATCGGCCCGACCCTGCCGAGGAACATCAGCATGATCAGCACGAGATGGCCCCATGAGCCCGTCTCGGTGGTCACCCCTGTCGTCATACCGACCGTCGAGAACGCGGAGATGGTCTCGAACAGCGCGGTTTCGAGCCGCAGTTTCGTCAACGTGAGCAGCAGCAGGGTTCCCGCGACGACCGCGCCGACGCTCAGCAGCGCGACGGTCAGAGCTTGCCGCTGCGTGCCGATGGGCAGCTTGCGGCCCATCACGTGTACCGAGGGCTCGCCGCGAACCTCGGCGTAGATCACGAAGGCGAGCAGTGCGAACGTGGTCACCTTGATGCCGCCCGCCGTACTCGCGCTGCCGCCGCCGATGAACATCAGGATGTTGGTGACCAGCAGCGTTCCCGACTCCATCTCGCCGATGTCGACGCTGTTGAACCCCGCTGTCCTCGGCATGACCCCCGCGAAGAAGCCCGCGACGAGCCTGCCCCCAGCGCCGAAGCCGCCCAGCGTCTCGGGGTTGTTCCACTCGGCGAGGGTGATGACTCCGACGCCGATCACCAGCAGTACCGCCGAGGTCACCAGCGTGATCTTCGTGTGAAGCGACCATCGCCGGTTACCGCGCCGGTTGCGCCAGATCTCGACCCACACGGGGAAACCGAGCCCGCCGGCGAGTACGGCGATCGCGATCGGCACGCAGATCCAGCCGTCCGTCGCGAACCCCATGAGGTTGTCCGGGTAGAGCGCGAAACCCGCGTTGTTGAACGCCGTGACCGAATGGAAGACGCCGTGGTAGAGCGCGGTCAGCCACTCGTAGCCGTATCCGGTGCGGAACCTGACGACCAGGAAGCCCGCGACCAGCACTTCGAAGGCCAGCGTGACGAGCAGGACGCCGCGAATGACCCTTCGGACGTCGCCGAGATCGAGGGTCTTGGTCTCGGTTTGCGCGGTGATCTGGAGCTTCAGCCCGAGCTTGCGGGACACGAGAAGGCCGAGCAGCGAGGCGATGGTCATGATGCCGAGCCCGCCGATCTGGACGAGCGCGAGGATGACGATCTCGCCGAACGCCGACCAGTGCGTCGGCGTGTCCACGACGACGAGGCCGGTGACGCACACCGCCGACGTGGCGGTGAACAGCGCCGAAACGAAGTCGGCCCGCTCACCCGATGTGGTGGCGATCGGCAGCATGAGCAGCGTCGTGCCGATCGCGATGACGCCGAGGAAGGCGAGCACGACTATCCGGGCGGGCCGACGCCAGTCCGGCAGGAACCTGCGCAGGGCGAGGCGCGCAAGCAGCGCCACAGCAGTGCTCCATTCGTCGGATCGCCTTCGGCCTCAAGCTAGCCAATCCCGGCAAGCCCCGCACCCGCATTGGACTGGTGGGACGGCGCTTGCGTTGGGGGTTCGCGGCCATGTTGGGTGTCGGAGTGCGGCACAATTCGAAGGTCTCACCGACAGTGGTCGGCCGAGTGCTCGCTGTGCTCGACGCCTTCAGTTCCGATCATCCCGTGCTGACGCTCTCCGAATTGAGCAGGAGATCCGGGCTCCCGTTGTCGACGACGCACCGGCTGGTCAAAGAGCTGACCGCGAAGGGCGCGCTCGAACGCGACGCGGCGGGCGCGTACCGCGTCGGCCTGTGGTTGTGGGAGGTGGCCTCGCTCGCGCCGCACGGAGCCGGTCTTCGGGAAAGCGCGTTGCCGTTCCTCGAAGACCTCTACGAGGCGACTCATCAGAACGTGCAGTTGGCCGTGCTCGACTCCGGCGAGGTCGTGTACGTCGAGCGGATCTCAGGGCGCGGTTCCATCCGGATCCAGTCACGCGTAGGTGGGAGGCTACCGGTGCACGCCACCGGGGTCGGCCTGGTGTTGCTGGCCTTCGCGCCGGTGCAGGTGCAGGAACGCGCGCTGGCCGCGCCGCTCAAGCGGTACTCGGCGAAGACGATCTCCTCGTCGGGGCAGCTCCGCAGGGTGCTCGCCGACGTGCGAAGGGACGGCGTCGCGATCAGCGACGGTCAGATCGAACTTGAGGCGCTTTCGGTCGCCGCGCCCGTTCACGGCAAGGACGATTCGGTCGTCGCCGCGATCTCCATCGTGGTCCCAGGGGGAGGTGCCGACGCTCGCGCGCTCGTGCCCGCGGTGAAGGCCGCCGCGAGGGGGATATCGAGGGTGCTGGGTGCGCCGAGCGCTCTGCACGCGCCGAACGAGGCACGAAGGGAAACTCTCTGAAAGCCTTCCACTCACCAGAAGGCACGGTGGCCTACCGGGGCGTCGACGGCGCAGGCTTGTGTCCGCACCGCGGACATCAGCGTTGACACAGCGGAGGAATCGGTGACCGAAACGCAGGTTGGCATCATCGGCGCGGGCCCTGCCGGGCTCCTGCTCTCTTACCTGCTGCATCGTGAGGGCATCGACGCCGTCGTGCTCGAAACCCGCAGCAGGGAGTACGTCGAGAAGCGGGTGAGGGCGGGGGTGTGCGAGCAGCCGACGGTCGAATTGCTGACCGAGATCGGCGTCGGCGACCGGCTGGCCGAGGAAGGTATGCCGCACCACGGGCTCTCACTGCGGTTCGACGGCGAGGATCACCGCATCGCGCTGACCGAGCTGACCGGCCGCAGCATCACCGTCTACGGGCAGCAGGAGATCGTCAAGGACCTCATCGCCGCGCACGTCGAGAAGGGGCTTCCTCTCGAATTCGAGGTGTCCGATGTGGAGCTGCGCGACGTGGACACCGACCCGCGCGTCAGCTACACCGACGCGAACGGCAACGCGAGGCAGCTCCGCTGTGCCGTCATCGCCGGTTGCGATGGCTTCCACGGCGTGAGCAGACCGGCGATCCCCGCACAGCATGTGCGCCGGTTCGACCACGAATACCCGTTCGCGTGGCTCGGCGTGCTCGCGAGGACCCCGCCTTCGCACGAGGAACTGATCTACACCCACCACGAACGTGGGTTCGCGCTGCACAGCATGCGGTCGCCGGAGATCACCCGGCTCTATCTCCAGGTGCCGCCCACCGAACACATCGAGCAGTGGTCCGACGACCGGATCTGGAGCGAACTCGAACAGCGCCTCGTCACCAAAACGGGCTTCGACCTCAAGGAAGGCCCGGTACTGGAAAAGAGCATCACCCCGATGCGCAGCTTCGTCGTCGAGCCGATGCAGTACGGCAAGCTGTTCCTCGCCGGCGACGCCGCGCACATCGTGCCGCCGACGGGGGCCAAGGGGATGAACCTCGCCGTCGCCGATGTGCGCAACCTCGCGAGGGCCTTCGTCGCGTTGCTCCGCGAAGGGAACCCCGAGCAGGCGGCTTCCTATTCGGACCGCTGCCTGCGCAGGGTGTGGCGTGCCGAGCACTTCTCCTGGTACATGACCTCGATGCTGCACCGCGACCCTGGCGCCGACGAGTTCCAGCACCGGCTCCAGCTCTCGCAGCTCAGGTACACGGCAACGTCGAAGGCGGCGGCGACGAGCCTCGCCGAGAACTACGTCGGCCTGCCCTTCGACTGACGCCCGATCAGGCGGGTCGCTCGGCGCGTGCTTCCGTCGCCCACTCGGTGTGGAAGCTGCCCTCGCGGTCGACGCGCTGATAGGTGTGCGCGCCGAAGTAGTCGCGTTGCCCCTGGATCAGGGCGGCGGGCAGGCGTTGTGCCCTCAGCTCGTCGTAGTAGGCGAGCGCGGTGGAGAAGCCGGGCGTCGGGATGCCGAGCCTGACCGCGGTCGAGACCACCGAGCGCCACGCGTCCTGCGCTTCCTCGACGGCCTTGCGGAAGTCGCCGCTGGTGAGCAGCGTCGGCAACGTGGGCTCGGCCTCGAAGGCCACCCTGATGTCGTCGAGGAACGTGGCGCGGATGATGCAACCGCCCCGCCAGATCGAGGCGACCGCGCCGAGGTCGATGTTCCAGTCGTATTCCGCGCTCGCCGCCTGGATCTGGTTGAAGCCCTGCGCGTAGGCGACGACCTTCGACGCGTAGAGCGCCTGCTCGACATCGTCGGCGAAGCGCTCGGCCTCGGCTCCGGCGAGCGGAGTCCGCGAAGGACCGGAAAGGCCGCGAGCCGAGGCGCGCAGCTCGGTGTGCCCCGACAGCGACCTCGCGAACGTGGCTTCCGCGATGCCGGTGATCGGGATGCCGAGGTCAAGTCCGATTTGGACCGTCCAGCGGCCGGTGCCCTTCTGCTCGGCCCTGTCGGCGACGACGTCGACGAACGGCTTGCCCGTCGCGGCGTCGACGTGACCGAGCACCTCGGCGGTGATCTCGATGAGGTAGGAGTCGAGCCGCCCGGTGTTCCAGGTGCGGAACACCTCGGCGATCCGCGCCGGTTCGAATCCTGCCGCGCCGCGCAGCAGGTCGAACGACTCGGCGATGAGCTGCATGTCCGAGTACTCGATGCCGTTGTGCACCATCTTGACGAAGTGGCCCGCGCCGTCCGGCCCGATGTGCGCGCAACACGGCGTGCCGTCGACCTTGGCCGAGATGTCCTCGAACAGCGGGCCCAGCGACTCGTAGGACTCGGCGGAGCCGCCAGGCATGATGCTCGGGCCGTGCAGGGCGCCTTCCTCGCCGCCGGACACCCCGGCGCCGACGAAGTGCAGCCCGCGTTCCCGCAGTGCGGCTTCCCTCCTGCGGGTGTCGGCGAAGTGCGCGTTGCCAGCGTCCACGATCACGTCGCCCTTTTCGAGCAGCGGGGCGAACTCTTCGATGACCGCGTCGGTCGGCGCACCCGCCTTGACCATGATGACCACTTGCCTCGGCCGGTCGAGCGCCGCGACGAAGTCCTTCGCCGAGTAGGCGGGGACGAAGTCGCCCTCCGAGCCGAACTCCTCGACGAGGTCTCTTGTCCGCTGGTCCGAACGGTTGTGGAGTGCGACCGTGTGCCCGTGCCTGGCAAGATTGCGCGCCAGGTTGCGGCCCATCACCGCGAGGCCGGTGACACCGATGCTTGCCTTCTTGGTCATGTCCAGCACACTACGCTGGGGGACGCGGTTTCGACTCGAAGTGGGAAACGGTAACGTCAACTCGCCATGGCCAGCACAGTTACGTCTCGTCGCAAGCAACTCGGCAACGAGTTGCGGCATGCGCGTATTTCGGCTGGGCTCACCCAGACGCAGGTCGCCGAAATTCTCGGCTGCACGCAGGGCAAGGTCAACAAGATCGAGTCGGGGGCAGTCGGCGTCAAACTCGGTGACGTGCGGGCCATGCTCGACACCTTCTCCATCGGGGGCGAGGAAGCCGACACCCTGCTGAACCTCGCGAGGGCGGCGGCAGGACAGCGCGGCGCGTGGTCGGGTTACCGATCCGTTGTCCCCCACTGGTTCCGTACCTTCACCGATCTCGAACCCGCCGCGGCGGAGATCATGACCTGGCACGGTGAGCGGATTCCCGGTCCACTGCAATCGGAGCACTACATGCTCAAGCAGTTCACCGAGTTCGGCGCCACCGACATCACCTCGCTCGTGCGCAACCGGCTCGACCGCAAGGCGGTCTTCGACCAGCAGCAGCCGCCCTACTACCGGTTCATCATCAGCGAGTCGGCCTTGCGGAGGGCGCCGGGAGGTGCCGCTCCAGCCGTGATGCTCGACCAGTTGGAGCACATGCTCGAACTGGAGCGCAGGCCAAGGGTCTACATCCATGTGTTGCCGTTCAACGCGAAGCTGGCTTCGGTGCCCAACGACTTCACCATCATGCGGTTTCCGGACCGCACGAGGGATTTCGTCTACATCGAGCACACGGCCGGTGGTGTGTACCTCGACGACATCAAGGATTTCCAGCTCTTCGTCGATTCGTGGGACCGGCTGCGTGGGGCGGCACTCGAACGGCAGGAGACCCGGCAGTTCTTCAAGGAGCTCGCCGAGACGTACCGGGCACAGCTCAACACCTGAGTACGCAGGGAAGAGGGCCGGCGACACCTCTGCCGCGAAGCCCGCGCCGGAGTGGGATCTTCCCGAGGCTAGGCGCGGCAGAGGTGTCGCAAAGCGAAGTGGTCCTCGACCAGCACGAGCGGCTGGGACTGACCGTTCGACAGAAGTTCGCGTCCTTCGTCGTTTCTGCGGGAGAGTCTGACGAATCCGAAGCGACGTCGCCGGGGGCGGCGTTCCTGCTCTGGCCTGTCGACGGCGCCTTCTTCGCGCACCGGTTCGACTCCCAGACGTACCGCCATCACCGCTCCATCCCGGGTTGCTGTTGCGGATCTCTCACCCGAACGAACCCGCTACCTGTTTCCAGATCGCCCCGCCGATAGGAATAATCCTAGTCGCAGATTAATCACGCTGTCGAGTCGACCGCTCGAATGTCGCACGGATGGCGGCATCGGCAGGTCGGGACGACGATTGGGGCGTAAAGGTTCGTGTGAGGTCCTCGCACGGGTGGTTACGTCCGCCGACCCCGCACGGAGGTTATGGCCATGGCCGATTATGCCGCGGAAGCGGATTACGACCCGGCAACGGCGGTGCGCGCCTTCGACCCTGCCAACTGGCAGAAGTCGTTCGCGAGCGAGCCGAACGGTGGCAACTGCGTCGAGGTCAACTTAGCCGCGGACAAGGTCGGGGTGCGGGACACCAAGCTGGTGGACAGCCCGGTTTTCGTGTTCGACCCCGCCGAGTGGTCCGCGTTCCTGATCGCCGTCAAGGCAGGTCAGTTCGACCTTCCCGGCTGAGCCGTCGAGGTGGCGGCGCTCGCTTCGGCATAGCGCCGCCACCAGCTCAGCCGGAGCCGGATTCCGTTCACCGACCGGGTTGTTCCCGGTCGCCACCCATGCCAGGAGGCAAGCCCTGCCGCTCAGCCGAATCGATGCTCCGCGCGGTCGCCTTCTCGCCGGTCACCGTCGCGGTGACGAGTACGGTCGCGCCCTGTTCCGGCTCGACGGCCCGCTCCGTCGTCGCGACGACGACATATGACTGTTCGTAGCCGTCTTCGCTCCGCACCGTGATCGAGGAGTCGCTGACCCCCACGACCTCGCCTCGCTGGATGCGCACGGTCTCGAACCCGTTCTCACCCTCGACCACGAAGTCGCCGTGCAGCGCCTCGGCTGTCACGAGCGACTGCTCCACTCCGGGGAACTGCCCCGCCTCCCTGCCAGGGTCCTCGCTCGTTTCCGCGTAGACCACGACGCCGCCCACCGCGGCGATGCCGACCGCGACGAGTACGGCCGTCGCCGTCCTTCGGACCGTCCATCGCGGACCTTCGCTCGGTGGCTGAGGGTCTCCCCAGGCCGGTTCAGAGCTGCCTGCTGGTTCTTCGGTAGCTGTGTTCACGACGGTGAGCGTGCTTGCCGTCGTTGTGTCCTCGCTGTGTCGTTCCTGAGAGTCGGCTGTGCCGGAAAGAGTTCACAGCGAACGCACAGGCTGGGCATAGCCTCGGCACACCCGTCCGCGCGAGGCTGGGCGGATGACCAGCATGAACGCCCAGCCGAGGCGAGGCAGGAAGGACGGTTCACCCTTGCGGGTGCTCGTCGTCGACGACGAGGCCAGCCTCGCCGAACTGCTCTCCATGGCACTGCGGATGGAGGGGTGGGAGATCCGCACGGCCGCCGACGGCAGGTCGGCGGTCAACCTCGCTCGCGAGTTCAAGCCGGACGTCGTCGTGCTCGACGTGATGCTGCCCGACTTCGACGGCCTTGAGGTGCTGCGCAGGTTGCGCGCGGACAAGCCCGAACTGCCCGTGCTGTTGCTGACCGCGAAGGACGCCGTCGAGGACAGGATCGCGGGCCTCACCGCTGGAGGGGACGACTACGTCACCAAGCCGTTCAGTCTCGAAGAGCTGGCGCTGAGGGTGAGAGCGCTGCTGAGGAGAGCGAGGGTCGTCGCGGACACGACGGAATCGACGCTCGTCGTCGGTGATCTGACGCTCGACGAGGACAGCAGGGAGGTGCACAGGGGTGGTGTGCCCGTCGTGCTGACCGCGACCGAGTTCGAGCTGCTGCGCTACCTCATGCGCAACCCGAAAAGGGTGCTTTCCAAGGCACGGATCCTCGACAGGGTGTGGAGTTACGACTTCGGCGGCCAGGCCAACATCGTCGAGCTGTACATCTCCTATCTGCGGAAGAAGATCGACGCCGACCGCAAGCCCATGATCCACACCATGCGCGGCGCGGGTTATGTGCTCAAGCCCGCGAGCTGACCGGAGGGGCCAGTCGCTGCGGGCCACCCTGCTGGTCAGGCTCGTCGCGCTCTTCGCGGCGGTGTGCCTGCTCATCGGTGTCGTCACCGAGGTGGCGCTGCGGGCCTTCCTCGTCGACAAACTCGACGAGCAGCTGGTCGCCGCGAGTGGAAGGGCACACGGAAACCCCGGCCCGCCGAAGGATCCGCCGCCACAGCAGTACTCGTTGCGCGATCCCATCGAGATGCCGGGGCTCGGGGTCGGCACGTTCATCGCCGTGCTCGACGGCACCGACATCGTGTCGGCCGAACGGCTCGCCGGTCCCGACGCGGCCCGTCAGGAACTGCCGGAAAGTCAGTACCAGGTGCTCCGCGACCTGCCATCGGACGGCAAGCCGTACTCGCGGACGCTCGGAGACTTCGGGGACTACCGGATGGCGGCGGTCCGCACCGAGGCGGGCACGGTGATCGTCACCGGCCTCCCGCTCTCCGAAGTGGACGACACGCTGTGGAGCGCTGGACTCATCCTCGGCGGTGTCGCGCTCGGCGGAATCGTGGTCACCGGGTTGATCGGGGCCGTGACGATCCGCAGGACCCTGCGCCCGCTCGACCGGCTGGCCGCCACCGCGAGCAGGGTGACCGAGTTGCCTCTCGACAAGGGCGAGGTCGCGCTTTCGGTGAGGGTGCCTGGCCGTGACACCGACACCCGCACCGAGGTCGGCAAGGTCGGGATGGCCCTCAACAGGATGCTCGGGCACGTCGCGTCCGCGCTCGACGCGAGGCAGCGGAGCGAGAGCAGGGTGCGCCGGTTCGTCGCCGACGCCAGCCATGAACTGCGTACCCCGCTCGCCGCGATCAGGGGCTACGCCGAGCTGGTCGCGAGGCACGGCGACACCGTTCCCCGCGACATCAGGTTCGCCATGGGCAGGGTCGAGTCCGAGTCGCGAAGGATGACCAATCTTGTCGAGGAGCTGCTGCTGCTCGCCAGGCTCGACGCGGGAAGACCGCTGGCCAGCGAGCAGGTCGACCTTTCGAGGCTCGTCGCCGACGCGGTGGCCGACGCGCACGTGGCAGGCCCCGAGCACACGTGGGTGCTCGATGCTCCCGCCGAACCGGTGACGATCTCCGGTGACGCGGAGCAGCTGCAACAGGTGGTGCTCAACCTGCTGGGCAACGCGCGGTCGCACACCCCTGACGGCACGACCGTGGTGATCGAGCTGGCTTCCGAGCCCGAACACGTTGTGCTGAAAGTGCGCGACGACGGGCCCGGCATACCTGCCGAACTGTTGCCGGAGGTGTTCGAGCGGTTCGCGAGAGGGGACAGCTCGCGATCGAGGACGGCTGGAGGCACCGGACTCGGCCTCGCCATCGTGGCCGCCGTCGTCGCGGCACACCACGGAACGGTGAGGGTCGAGAGCACCGAGGAGACCACCGAATTCGCCGTCGGCCTGCCCTCCTGGCCACCCGCCGACGGCGTCGCATAGACTTGGCCACGGACCCCCGCGGCGTCCACCCTGCGAACCTCCCCAGGGCCGGAAGGCAGCAAGGATAAGCAGGCTCTGACGGGTGCGGGGGTCCCCTTTTTTGTCAAGGACACGTCCGGCAAGGGAAGCGTCGGTGGCGGCCGGTACCCTCGCGTCGTGGCTCTCGCGCTGTACCGCAAGTACCGGCCGGCGACCTTCGCCGAGGTCGTCGGACAGGAGCACGTCACCGAACCGCTGCGCACCGCTTTGTCGGCGGGCCGCATCAACCACGCCTACCTGTTCTCGGGGCCGAGGGGCTGCGGCAAGACGTCGAGCGCGCGCATCATGGCGCGTTCGCTCAACTGTGTCGAGGGACCGACTCCCGATCCATGCGGGGTCTGCGGACCGTGCAAGGCACTCGCGCCGGAGGGGCCAGGCAGCGTCGACGTCACCGAACTCGACGCGGCAAGCCACGGTGGTGTCGACGATGCTCGTGAGCTGCGCGATCGAGCCTTCTACGCGCCCGCCGAATCCCGGTACCGCGTTTTCATCATCGACGAGGCGCACATGGTCACGACGCAGGGCTTCAACGCCCTGCTCAAGATCGTCGAAGAGCCGCCGGAACACCTGATCTTCATCTTCGCGACGACCGAGCCCGACAAGGTGCTCACGACGATCCGGTCGCGGACCCATCACTACCCGTTCCGGCTGATCCCGCCCAGCGCGATGCGGGAACTGCTCGAACGCAACGTGGCCGCCGAGGGCGTCGAGGTCGAGCCTGCCGTTTTCCCTCTGGTCATCAGGGCGGGTGGCGGGTCGGCGCGCGACACCCAATCGGTGCTCGACCAGTTGCTTGCCGGTGCGGGCGAACAAGGGGTCACCTACGACAGGGCCGTCTCCCTGCTGGGGGTCACCGACTCCGCGCTCATCGACGCGATGGTCGACGCGCTTGCCACCGACGATTCGAAGAACGTCTACGGCACCGTCGACCACCTCGCCGAGGCCGGTCACGATCCGCGCAGATTCGCGAGTGACCTGCTCGACCGGTTGCGCGATCTCATCCTGCTGCGCTCCGTGCCCGACGCCGCGACCACCGGGATGGTTTCGGCTCCGGAGGAGCAGCTCGGCCGCATGGTCGCGCAGGCCGAACGGATCAAGCCCGGCACGCTCAGCCGCTACGCCGAGATCATCCACAACGGCTTGCTCGAAATGCGCGGCGCCACCGCGCCGAGGTTGCTGCTCGAACTGCTCTGTGCCCGCATGCTGCTGCCCGAGGTCTCCGACGACGAGGCAGGAATGCTGCAACGGCTCGAACGGCTCGAACGGAGAGTCACCGCGGGGGTCCAGCCCACGGCGGGTGACCAGGCTGCCGCCGCTCCGCCGGTGCAGTCGGCTCCTACGGCTCCGGCAGCGCAGTCGGCTCCGGCGGGTTCTGCGACTCCGGCGGGGCAGCGGTTCCAGCGACCTTCGCAGCGAGCCGGCGAGCCCGCTCCGGCGCGGCAACCCGAGCAGTCCCCCGCGCCGGAGCCTGTGGAGCAGGCCGCTTCGGAGCAGGCGCCCGCCGAGCGGAAGGCGCCCGCCGCTGCCCCACCGCGGGTGGAGCAAGCACCACCCGCGCGGGCGGAGGAGCAGGCGGCAGCGCCGGGCCAGATCGATGCGGCGGCGCTGCGGCAGTACTGGCCGCAGTTGCTCGCCGAGGTGCGCAAGCTGAGCCGCAGTACCGAAGCCATGCTGACCAACGCGACCGTGCACAGCGTCGAGGGTTCGACCGTCGTGCTCACGCACACCGCCGAGCCACTGGCGCGCAGGCTCGCCGAACCGCGCAACGCGGACTGCATCGCCACGGCGCTCGGAAACGTCGTTTCGGGCACCTGGTCCGTGCGGTGTGTGCACGCGGGAGCCGTCGGCGCGCAGGAGGCGCCTCGGGCAAGGCAGCAGCAACGACCTTCCGGTCCGGCGGCTTCGCCGCAGGCTGAGCGGACGTACCAGCGGCCATCGGCCGGTGAGCAACCGCGTAAGCCCGTCGTGGCCACGACGGAGCCGGACATCCCGCTGCCTCCGGAACCGGAAGACGAAGAGCACTACGCCGACGCCACTGATGGGGTCTCGTCTGCCGCGCCGTCGGCGGCGCATGGGGCGGGCCCGGATTCTGGAACGGGCCCTGCGTCGGAAGGTTCGGCGTCGCGGGAGCCCGCCGAGCCCGCCGACCCCGAAGAGGCCGCCCACAAGCTGCTTTCCGACCACCTCGGCGCCCGCCCGATCAACGAACGCTGACCCACCCCCGGCGTGTCGTGCGCGAGTCCCACACTCACGTCGCCGAGATCCGCGCTCAGGTCGCCGAGATCCGCGCTCACGTCAACGAGTTCGACTTCCGGACCCGGGCGGCCGGTGCCGACCGCCCAACGACACCACAATCCCGCGACACCACAACCCCACTCACGACGAAGCCGCGGAGCAACCCGGCCAACGGAGCAACCCGGCTCACCGAGCTAATCGAGGTAGCCGAAAATCCCAGCGACAATGGCATCCGCATAGCGTTGCCGTCCTTCGGGCGAGGTCATCACGGCCGCGTCGGCGGCGTCCCGCATGTTGCCGCACTCCACCAGGATCGCCGGTCGCTCGGACAGGTTCAGACCGGCGAGGTCGGCTCTCCCGTCGAGACCGCCCTCCCCGATGTACCCGGCAGGTGCGAAGCCCGACGAGCTCATGGCCGCCAGCATCGCGTCGGCCAGTTCGAGGGCCGGACCTTCCTGCGCTGGGTTGAGCGGCGGGTCCGAGTAGGCGATGTGGAATCCGCGCGCCCCTTCCGCGATGTTGCCGTCCGCATGGATCGACACGACGGCGTCGGCTTCGGCCTCGTTGCCGATGGCGGCACGCTCGTCGACGCACGGGCCGACACCGGTGTCGTCGGCGCGGGTGTTCACGACCCGCAGGCCCTTCGCGTCGAGGGCGTCGCTCACCCGCCTTGCGACATCGAAGGTGAAGGCGTGTTCGGGATAACCGGATTCGGTGACCGTGCCGGTGGTGTTGCACGGCTTCGTCGCGCCCCGCCCCGCGGGCACCTGCCGGTTGACGGCGTCGGGGTCACTCGCGTTGCCTCCGTTGTGACCGGCGTCGACAACGATCACCGGCTTGATCGCCACCGAAGTGGTCGGCGGGGTGCCAGGTCCCGCGCTCGCCTCCACGACAACCGGCGTCGAACCGGGGGAACCAGTCGGCGCCGTACTTGAACAACCGGCCAGTACCACGGCCGCCACTACGACGCCAGCACGACAGCGCACGGCACACACCATGCCACGGCAGCGGCGGGCTAGGCTGGGCATGCACGCAACAGTCGACGAATCGGAAGCCAATCATGGTTCAGCCCGGTGGCGGAATGCCGGACATGCAGCAGCTCCTGCAACAGGCACAGAAGATGCAGGAACAGCTCGTCACGGCACAACAGGAACTGGCGGACGCGGAGGTCACCGGAACCTCGGGCGGTGGCCTCGTGACCGCCACGGTCAGCGGGGGGATGGAGCTCAAGGCCCTCAGCATCGACCCGAAGATCGTCGACCCCGATGACGCCGAAACGCTGGCCGATCTGGTGGTCGCCGCCGTGCGCGACGCGACGACCAACGCGCAGCGGCTGACCGAGGAGAAGCTTGGCCCGCTGGCCGGGGGCTTCGGCGGCATGCCGGATCTCGGTGGTCTCGGCGGCGGCAATCTCGGATTGCCTGGACAGTAGTTTGTACGAGGGTGTCGTTCAGGATCTGATCGATGAGCTGGGGCGGCTGCCTGGCATCGGTCCCAAGAGCGCGCAGCGCATCGCCTTCCACTTGCTGGCAGCCGATCCGGCCGACCTCTCCCGGTTGCAGGACATCCTCGGCAAGGTCAAGGAAGGCGTGCGGTTCTGCGAGGTCTGCGGCAACGTTTCCGAGGAGGAACGCTGTCGCATCTGCCGCGACGCGCGTCGTGATCCCGCGTTGATCTGCGTGGTCGAGGAGCCGAAGGACGTGCTCGCCGTCGAGCGCACGCGCGAGTTCAGAGGGCGCTACCACGTTCTCGGCGGCGCGCTCGACCCGTTGTCCGGTGTCGGGCCGGATCAGCTTCGGATCAGGGAACTGCTGGCGAGGATTGGCGCGGAGGAGGTCACCGAGGTGATCATCGCGACCGACCCGAACACCGAGGGCGAAGCCACCGCGACCTATCTGGTCCGGATGCTCAGGGACTTTCCTGGGCTCACCGTCACCAGGCTTGCCTCAGGTCTCCCGATGGGTGGCGATCTCGAATTCGCCGACGAACTCACGCTCGGCAGGGCACTTTCCGGTCGCCGCGCTCTGTGACGGCCGAGGACGCGGTGCGCGTCGCGAATGCGGTGCTCGCGGCGAAACCCGCTCTCGGCGACGTGCGGATGCTTGCCGTCGACGGGCCGTCCGGTTCGGGGAAGTCGACTTTCGCCGCGGCGGTCGTCGATTGCCTCCGCGCTGACGGCACGTCGACGGCTCTTGTCAGCACCGACGACTTCGCGACGTGGGATGCGCCCGTTTCCTGGTGGCCAAGATTGCTCGAAGGAGTACTCACCCCGTTGGCCGCTGGACGTCAAGGCAGCTATCGGGTAATGGACTGGACCTCTGGACTGCCTCGACTCGGCGAACAGGTGGGCGTCGATGTCCCGGAAGTCCTTGTGCTGGAGGGCGTTTCGGCTGGCAGGGCTTCGATTCGGTCGAGGCTGTCCTTGCTGTGCTGGGTCGAGATCGCCGATGTCGCCACCAGGCTTGACCGGGCTGTCTCCCGTGACGGTGAGTCATCCAGACCAATGCTGACGGCATGGCAACGGTTTGAACACGGTTGGTTCGAAGTTGATCAAACTCGACAATCTGCGCATACAACGTTTGGCGTAACGTCGACCGACTAAAGTTGGTAGCGGGTCGCATAATTATTACCCAACGTGAATGTCAATCGCGCATTCTGCCCTTTTTCTTCATTCTGGTAGTCCGAATCGTGACCCCAGCCCCTTAAGTGAACGCGCGGTAGCCGCTAAGGTCAGCGACCATCCGCGCACACGCGACCGTGGGCGTGGCCGAACTGATGCTTCCTTGCAAGGGGTGCCAAGATGCTCCAACTGCGGATGGCCCGAACGCGCCGAGTAGCCCTGATCGGGCTTGCGGGAGCGCTCGCGGTATCGGTATCTGCCTGTGCTTCCGAACGCGACGACCAAGGGGGTGGCGGCGGAAACGAGGACACGCTCGTCTTCGGCGCCGCCGGCGCGCCGAAGAATTTCGACCCCATTTTCAATGACGACGGGGAGACGTTCCGGCCCATCCGGCAGATGTACGAAACGTTGATTACGTACAAACCGGGCAGCGCCGAGCTCGAAGAGGGGCTTGCCACCAAGTGGACCCCGAGCGATGACGGAAAGACGTGGACCTTCGAACTCCGCGAGGGCGTCAAATTCCACGACGGCACTGATTTCAACGCCGAGGCCGTCTGCTTCAACTTCGACCGTTGGTACAACATCGAGGGCGCGGCAGCGCAAAGCCAGATGATCTACTACGGCGACGTCTTCGAGGGTTTCGCGAAGAACGAGGGCGATGCCGGAGGCGAACCGGTCTACAAGTCGTGCGAGGCGCCAGACCCGAACACGGCCGTGCTGCATCTGAACAGGGCAAAGGGCGCCTTCCCCGACGCGTTCGGGTTGACCTCCCTTTCCATGTCCAGCCCCAAGGCGTTGCAGGACTACAACGCCGACGAGGTCACGCAGAGCGGCGACTCGTTCAGCTACCCCGCCTACGCCAACGAGCATCCGACCGGCACCGGCCCCTACAAGTTCGAGAAGTACGACAAGGCGGCGGGCACCATCACTCTGGTCCGCAACGACGAGTACTGGGGCGAGGCCGCCAAGCTCTCGCGGATCATCTTCCGGATCATCCCCGACGAGACCTCCCGCAAGCAGGAGCTGATCTCGGGCAAGATCGATGCCTACGACCTGCCGAGTCCCGCCGACTACCAGGCATTGCGCGAGGCGGGTAACCAGGTTCTGGTGCGGCCCGTCTTCAACATTCTCTACCTGGGGATCAACCAGAAGAACACGCCGGAGCTCAAGGACGCGCGCGTGCGCAAGGCGATCGAGTACGCCATCAACAAGGAGCAGCTCGCCAAGAACAAGCTGCCGGAAGGTGCGACGCCGCGGGACCAGTTCGTTCCCAAGGAAACCATCGGGTACACGGACAAGGTCGAGAAGCACCAGTACAACCCGCAACGGGCCAAGGATCTGCTCGCCGAAGCCGGTGTGAAGAACCTGAACCTCAAGTTCTACGTGCCGACCGAGGTCAGCAGGCCGTACATGCCGGACCCCGTCGAACTCGGTGGCGCCATCGCCGACAACCTGAAGGCGGTCGGGATCAACGTCGAGATCGTGCAGCGGCCGTGGAACGGTGGCTTCAAGGACGACGTCCAGAAGGCGGGCAAGCAGGACCTCCACCTGCTCGGCTGGACCGGTGACTACGGCGATCCCGGCAACTTCATCGGTACCTTCTTCGGCAGGGAGAAGCCGGAGTTCGGATTCGACAACCCGGCCATCTTCACCGCACTGTCCACTGCGGATTCACAGGTCGACAAGGCCGCGAAGGCGACGGAGTACGAGAAGGCGGCCGTCGAGATTTCCAAGTACGTTCCCGCTGTTCCGCTGACCTCCTCGCCGCCCGCGATCGTCGTCGGTGGCAATATCCAAGGAGTCGTGCCGAGTCCGCTCACCGACGAGCGGTTCGCAGGCGTGACGAAGTCGCAGCAGGGCTGACCGGCAGACTGGGGAGGCGGTGCGTCCGCGCCGCCTCCCCAGCCTCATGGGCTAAAGGCACGAATTCATGCTCAGGTTCATCGTTCGTCGGCTGCTGCAAGCAATTCCGACGCTCCTCGTACTGTCCATATTGGTGTTCGCGTGGTTGCGTTCGTTGCCGGGAGGTCCGGCGACGGCACTACTCGGCGACAAGGCCACTCCGGAGAAAGTCGCGGAACTCAACGCGGTACTCGGTCTCGATCAGCCGATCTTCGTCCAGTACTTCAAGTTCCTCGGCCGTATTCTCACCGGCGATTTCGGCAGCTCGCTGATCAGCGGTGACTCGGTGCTGGCCGAGATCGGAAGAGCGTTTCCCGCCACCATCGAACTCTCGCTCGCCGCGTTGTTCCTCGCGATCCTGTTCGGGATCCCGCTCGGCTACCTCGCGGCCCGGTTCCACGGTCGCTTCCTCGACAACGCCACCGTGGTCACGACCCTCGTCGGCGTCGCCGTTCCGGTGTTCTTCCTCGGCTTCCTGCTGAAGTACGTCTTCGCGCAGCAGTTGGCGATCCTGCCGCCGTCAGGCAGACAGGACGTGCTGATCGAGGCGACGAGAGTCACCGGGTTCGCGACGCTCGACGGGCTGCTCACGGGCGAACTCGACGCGACGTGGGACGCGATGCTGCATCTGCTGCTTCCCGCGATCGCGCTGGCGAGTATCCCGTTCGCGGTCATCGTGCGGATCACGCGAGCCTCGGTGCTCGACGTGAGCGGCGAGGACTTCGTGCGCACCGCCGAATCGAAGGGACTCACCGCGCCGGTCATCCGGCGAAGGCACGTGCTGCGCAACGCCTTGCTTCCGGTGTCGACGACCATCGGCCTGCAAACGGGATTGTTGCTGGCAGGTGCCGTTCTCACCGAGAAAGTGTTCGTGTGGGGCGGGGTTGGTTCGTTGCTCGAACAGGGCATCGAACGAAGAGACTATCCACGACTACAAGCCTTGATCCTGCTCGCGGCGCTGGTGTACGTGCTGGTGAACCTTCTCGTCGACATCTCGTACGCGATCATCGATCCGAGGGTGCGGGTGCGATGACTGGACCAAAACTGTTCAGCCGCAAGGCTGACCGGATCGACGAACTGGCAGAGGGCGGAACGAGTCTCGCCAAGGACGCGCTGAGGCGCATGGCGAGCAACCCGGTGGCCATCCTCGGTGCGTGCATCATCGCGGCCTTCGTATTGCTCGCGATCTTCGCGCCGTTGCTCGCGCCGAAAGATCCCTTCATTCCCTATCCCGAACTGCAGGCGCAGCTCACCCCGACCAACATTCCCGGTCCGATGCCAGGGTTCCTCCTCGGCAGCGACCAGAACGGTTACGACTTCTTCTCGCGGCTGCTCGCGGGAGCGCGGCAGACGCTGATCGTCGGCGTCGGTGCGACCATCATCGGCGTCACCATCGGCATGATCATCGGCGGGATCGCGGGCGCCTTCGGCGGCTGGATCGACACGGTACTGATGCGGTTCACCGACATCCTGCTCTCGATCCCGTCGCTGCTGCTCGCCATCTCCATCGCGGCGCTCTTCGCGAGCGGCAACCAGTGGACGGTGATCATCGCCGTGGCGATGGTCGGTGTCCCTGTCTTCGCCAGGTTGCTCAGAGGGTCGATGATCGCGCAAAGATCGAGTGACCACGTACTTGCCGCGACGGCGCTCGGCGTGCGACGCAGGACGATCGTGCTCAGGCACATGCTGCCCAATTCGGTTGGACCGGTGATCGTCCAGGCGACATTGACACTCGCGACCGCGATCATCGACGCGGCGGCGCTGTCGTTCCTCGGACTGGGAGACACCGACTGGCGTCGTGCCGAATGGGGACTCATGCTCGGTAACTCGCAGGATTTGCTGAGTGTGAAGCCGGAACTCGCGTTCTATCCCGCCATCGCGATCATCATCGTGGCGCTCGGCTTCACGCTGCTCGGTGAGTCCATGCGGGAAGCGCTCGACCCCAAGAACAGGCGGTAGCGGCCATGGCACTACTGGACGTCCGCGACCTCAGCGTCGTCTTCACCCGCAAGCGTGCCCGCCCGTTCACCGCGGTCGACAAGGTGAGCTTTTCGGTCGAGCCAGGGCAAACGGTCGGTCTCGTCGGGGAATCCGGCAGCGGGAAATCCGTGACCTCGCTGGCGATCATGGGGTTGTTGCCGAAGCGGGGAGCGCAGGTCAGTGGCTCAGTGTCCTTTTCGGATACCGATTTGCTGACCCTGACGGAGCGGCAGCTCAGGGATCGCAGGGGTAAGGACCTGGGTATGGTCTTCCAGGATCCGCTCTCCTCGTTGAATCCGGTGATCTCGATCGGACTACAGATCACCGAGGTACTCGAACGGCATCGCGGGATGTCCCGCAAGCAGGCGCGCGTCGAGGCTGTCGAGTTGCTGAACAGGGTCGGGCTTCCCGATCCGGGGCGAAGGGTCTCGGAGTATCCACACCAGCTTTCCGGTGGGATGCGGCAACGCGCGCTGATCGCGATCGCGTTGGCGTGCAGGCCGAAACTGCTCATCGCCGACGAGCCGACCACCGCGCTCGACGTGACGATTCAGGCTCAGATCCTCGCGTTGCTGTCCGAATTGGTCTCGGAGACGGGAACCGCGCTCATCATGATCACGCATGATCTCGGTGTCGTCGCCGGTTTGTGCGATGAGGTCAACGTCATGTACGGCGGGAGGATCGTCGAGCGAGCCGAACGGCACGCGCTGTTCGCGACCGCGCGACACCCCTATACGCACGGCCTGCTGGCCTCCATCCCCCGGCTCGATGCCGCGAGGGGTGACAAGCTGATTCCGATCAGGGGATCGGTCGCCGACAACCTCGCGTGGGAAGAGGGGTGCGCCTTCGCGCCGCGCTGTCCGAACGCGACGGAACAGTGTCGGAACGAACCGCCGGAACTCGTTCCGGACGGAGCCGGAATGCTGCGTTGCCACAACCCGGTCGACGTCGCCGTGCCGGAGGGAGCCCGATGACCGAAGAACCGCTGGTGACCTTGAAGGACTTCAAGGTTCACTTTCCCATCAAGCGCGGGATCGTCCTCGACCGCACCATCGGTCACGTCTATGCGGTCGACGGGGTCGATCTGACCATCGAGCGTGGCGAGACCTACGGTCTCGTCGGCGAGTCTGGGTGTGGAAAGACAACGCTCGGCAGGGGTTTGCTGAGGCTGGTGGAACCGACCGGTGGCGAGGTGCGGTTCGACGGCATCGACGTCGGCAAGCTCAAGGGCGAGGAACTGCGCAAACTCCGCAGCAGGATGCAGATGATCTTCCAAGATCCACTGTCCAGTTTGGATCCTCGGCAGTCGGTCGAATCGATCATCGTGGAGGGAATGCGGGCACACGGGCTCGACAAGGGCAAGAAGGAAAGCAGGGACAAGGTCAAGGAACTGCTTTCCGCCGTGGGGCTTCCGGAGAGCGCGCTGCGCAAGTATCCACACGAGTTCTCGGGAGGTCAGCGCCAGCGCATCGGTATCGCGAGAGCGCTGGCACTACGTCCCGACCTCATCGTCGCCGACGAACCGGTGTCCGCTTTGGACGTGTCGGTGCAGGCGCAAGTGTTGAACCTGCTCGAACAACTACAGCAGGAATTCGGGCTCACCTATCTCGTCATCGCGCACGATCTCGCGGTCGTCAGGCACATCTCCGACCGGATCGGCGTGATGTATCTCGGCTCGCTCGTCGAGGAGGCTGACGCCGACACCCTCTACGCGCAACCCATGCACCCCTACACGAGGGCGTTGCTTTCGGCGATTCCGGTCCCCGACCCCGTCGTGGAGGACAACAGAGAGCAGATCCTGCTGGCAGGCGACCTGCCCTCGCCTGCCGCTCCGCCTTCCGGCTGCCGGTTCCACACGCGCTGCCCGTGGCGGCAGCCGACCCGTTGCGACACCGAACGTCCCGAACTGCGCAGACTCGGCGACGGGCACCGGGTCGCTTGCCACTTCGCGGAGGACATCGAGGCGGGGTTGATCACCCCGCACAGCGTCGAGGCGGTCCTCGTCGAAGCGGACACCACGTTCGATCGGGACGTGCCTTCGGCCGCGGCTTCGGTCACCGAGGTGATCTAGGAACGCACCGGATCGGCGGCGAGAACGGGATCGGCATCCTTCGATCTGCCGCGTCGGCGCAGTGAACCCAGCAGGACGCCGCTGACCACCACCACGCTCGCCGCGATCTCCAGCCCGCTCGGCCGTTCGCCCAGCACGAGGAACGACAACGTCATGCCGACAACGGGAACCAGCAGCGAGAACGGTGCGACCGTGCTCGCGGGGTTGCGCCGCATCAAGCCGGTCCAGATGCCGGAGCCGACGACCGTTCCCAGCAACACGACGTAGAAGAACGCGGCGATGGGAAGCCAGGTTCCGGGGCTGCCGAGTGTGGAAAGCGCCTGCCACTGCTCGGCGGGCCCTTCGACGATCGTCGAGAGCACGAACATGGGAATCGGAGGGACGATCGATATCCACAGCGTCAGGTGAAGTGGATTGTCCGGTTTCGCCTTGCGTGCGCACAGGTTGCCCGTCGCCCAGCTCAACGCGCCGCCGAGGGTGAGGAGGACCGGTATCAACGCGGCATTTTCCGCGCGCTGCCAGGCGATGACGATCATGCCGGCTACTGCCAGGAGGATGCCGCCGACCTGCCACGCGGTCAGTTTCTCCTTCAGGAACAAGGCGCCAAGCAAGACCGTGAACGGAGCCTGTGCCTGGAGTACCAGGGATGCCAGCCCGGTCGGCATGCCGATGTCGAGCGCGACGAAGAGGAAGGCGAACTGGAAGGTCCCGAACCCCAGGCCGAAACCGAGCAGCAGCAGCAGCTTGACCTTGGGGCGGGGAATGAGGATGACGGTCGGGATCGCGATGACGAGGAACCGCAGAGCCCCGGCCAGCAGCGGAGGGAAATGCTCCAGCATCGCGTGCATGGCCAGGAAATTGCAGCCCCAGAGTAGTGCGACGAATGCGGCCAGCAATCTGTCTCGGGTGGGCACACCTTATAGCTTGTGCCAGCTAACCTTGAAGTACCAGCGAGAATGTTTTCAAGGACCTTGTAGTCGTGCTTCACTGTCGTGATGGATATCGGCAGGCTCAGGACGCTGCGGGAGTTCGCCGACCGCGGCAGCGTGACCGCGGCGGCCGAAGCGCTGCACTGCACGCCGTCGGCCGTGTCCCAGCAATTGCGCGCGTTGCAGGCCGAGGTCGGACTGCCGCTCACCGAGCAGGCGGGCCGAGGACTGCGGCTCACCGATGTGGGCCGGGCACTCGTGGCGAGGGCCGACGACGTGCTCGCCGCGCTCGAAAGGGCAGAGGCCGAGCTGGACGTCTACCGCAGCGCGCCGCGAGGCAGAGTGCGGTTGGCGATGTTCCCCTCGGCGGCGTTGATGCTGCTGCCGGGACTGCTCGATCGGTTCGCGACCTTCGAAGGACTGGATGTCGACGTCGCCGATGTCGACATGACGCCGCCGGAGGTGCCGCGCCTGCTCGCCGACTTCGATGTCGTGGTGACTCACCGGGACGAGTACGCGACACCGTTCGGGGCCGAACGGCTACAGGTCGTTCATCTGCTGCGGGAACCACTCGACGTCGCGCTGCCTATCGGTCATCCGCTTGGCGGGCGGGAAAGGGTCGAACTGGGTGACCTTGCGGCCGAGACCTGGATCAGCGTAGATGTCGGCTTTCCCGTCGACGACGTACTGCGGTCGGTGGCCATCCGTACCGGGGTCCGGCCGAAGGTCGTGTACCGGTTCAACGACTTCCGGATCACGGAGACGCTTGTCGCGTCCGGGCACGGCATCGCGCTGCTGCCGAGGTACACAATGGACACCGGAAGGGTGCTGCGGAGGCCGCTGGCCGGGATCCGTGCCGCGCGCCATGTCGAGGCGGTGTTGCGGTTGGGAGCCCCGCGTCCCGCCGTGTCCGCCGTGCTGGATGCCTTGCGGACCGAAGCCGCCGAGATGGGCTCCGAGTAGGCCGCAGGCCGGGGCCGGCGGGTCTCGCAGGCCGCCAGCCGCCGGGGAGCCTCGCAGGGCTGGGCCGCCGGGGAGCCTCGCGAGCCCCCGGTCCGTGCCGTCGAGATCTGCGTCCAGGCCGTCGAGATCTGCGTTGGTGCGGCCGACGTCTGCGTTCGGGATGGTGAGTTCTGCGTCGGGGATGGCGAGATGCGCATTCGGGAGGTGGGCCGGTGGTTGGATCTGGCGGCAGATCTCGCTGACCTGAGTGCGGATGTCGACGTCGCGAACGCGGATGTCGACGTCCTGAGTGCGGATCTCGCCGTCGCGAACGCGGATCTCGACGACCTGAGTGCGGGACTCGCGCGTGGGTGAGGGACTCGCGGACGAAACGTTGTCGGCAGGTGTCAGGGTTCGGGGACACCGTGGCCACATGGACAGGCACCCGAACACTCACCCGCACACGGACACTCACCCGCACACGGACACTCACGCGCACACGGACACTCACGCGCACAGGCGCCCGGCCGCCCACGCGGACTCTGCCGCCCACGCGCACAGGCGCCCGGCCACCCACGCGCGCTCGAACATGAGACTCGAAGGCAAGGTCGCGCTGGTCGCGGGTGGCACGAGGGGAGCAAGCAGGGCGATCGCCACCGAACTCGGCCGCAACGGCGCCACGGTCTACGTCACCGGGCGGACATCGGCAGCTCCACCGCCCGCCGGTGATGGGGCGCGCACCTCCGACGGGATCGTCCGCTCCGAGGTAGGGCGCGCGGAAACGATCGAGGGAACCGTCGAGCTGATCACCGAGGCAGGCGGGCGTGGCATCGCCGTTCGCACCGACCACCTCGATCCCGGCCAGGTACGGGCGCTCGCCGAACGCGTCGACACCGAACAAGGCAGGTTGGACATCCTGGTCGACGGCCTGTGGGGCGGCGACAACTACCTCGGCTGGGAACAACCGGTGTGGGAGCACTCGCTTGCCGATTCCCTGCGGATGATCCGCCTCGGCATCGACGCGCACATCATCACCAGTCATCATCTGTTGCCGCTGCTGATCCGCAACCCCGGCGGACTGCTGGTCGAGATGACCGACGGCACGGCCGAGTACAACTCACGGTTCAGGGTCGGGACGTCGCTCGCCTTCTACGTCGCCAAGGCCGCGGCACACCACCTCGCGATGGGGCAGGCACACGAGCTCTCCGGGTACGGCTGCACGGCGGTGGCGGTGACCCCGCGCTGGCTGCGTTCGGAAGCCATGCTGGAGCACTACGACGTGACGGAGGAGAACTGGAGGGACGCGTTGAGCCAGGTCCCGCATTTTGCGATCTCGGAGACGCCGACGTTCACCGGAAGGGCCGTCGCGGCGTTCGCGGCTGACCCTGACCGCGACGAGTTCTCCGGAAGCACCCTGAACAGTGGTGACCTCGCGAAGCGGTACGGCATCGACGACGTCGACGGCAGCAGGCCGGATTCCTGGCGCTACCTCGACGAGGTCGTCGACGTCGGCAAACCGGCCGACACCACCGGTTACCGGTGAAGTTCCGCCATCCGCCGCGCGGCCTCGGCGAAGGCGGAGCGCGCGGCGGGTGGGGCGAGGACCTCCACTTCGGCGCCGAGGCCGAGTAACTGGGAGACGGCGATGGGAATGTCCTCCATCTCCAGTTCGATCTCGGTCCACTCGTCGCCGGGTTTTCCGGCTTGCTCAAGGGCTTCGCGAGCCTGGTCGGTGTCGAGGATGGCGGGAAGCGCACGCACGCCTGCCGCACTCAACCGCAACCGCACGCGCTGTGTTCGCAGTGACCGTTCGAATTGGACGGACGAGGTCTGCCACCAGCTGGCCAGGTCGAAGTCGGCAGGCCGCTCGAATCGCTCGCCGAGGTCGGTCGTGCCGACGATCCGGCTTGCCCGGTACGTGCGAATGTCGGCGCCGACCTTCGCCACGAGATACCAGACCCCCGCCTTCAGGACCAGGCCGAGCGGGTCGGCGTCCCGCTCGACGACATCGCCGCCACGCCGGTAGCCGATCCGGGTTCGCCGCTGTTCCCACACCGCGGTGGCAACGGCCGCGAGGTGTTCCGTGTCGTCCTCGCCTCGGAACCAGCCAGGCGCGTCGAGATGGAATCGCTGTGCGAGGTGCTGGGCCTGTTCCCGCAGCGGGGCGGGCAACGTCGCGGCGAGTTTGGCGTGTGCGGCCGAAACGGCGGTGCCGAGGCCGAGTTCGGCGAGTGCCCTCGGCACGCCCATCGCGAAGATCGCCACGGCCTCGCGCGAGGTGAGGCCGTCGAGCCTGGATCGCCAGCCCTCGACGAGCCGGACACCCCCGTGCCGTCCCTGCTCCGTCCACAAGGGAACACCCGATGCCTGCAACGCGGCGATGTCGCGGTGCATCGTCCGCTCGGAGACCCCTAGCGCGGTCGCCAGTTCGGGAACGGTCGCGTTACGCCTGCTCTGGAGTGTGAACAGCAGGGCGACCAGTCGTTCGGCGCGCATAGCCGAGATCATGCCCTGCCCGCCTGCGCAGCACAGCCGCGGCCACCGAGCCGAGCACGAGCGCGAGGCCCGCCGACAACGCGAAGCTCACCACCGGCTCCCGCATGATCGCGCCACCGAGGTAGCCGAGCAGCACCGCGTAGGTCGACCACAATGTCACGCCGATGGTCGACGCGACGAGAAACAACACCCGAGGCCACCGCAATGTGCCTGCCAGCAGCGAACCGACCGTTCCTCCAGCTGGCAGCCAGCGGGCCGCGACGAGCACGGGAAGCGGCCTGCGTTCGATGTGCGCGCTGAGCCAGAGCAACCCCGCCTCGACACTCGGCCGCCTGCGCAGCCTTGTGAGCGCTGCCCCGCCCGTCTTCCGGCCGGTCGCGTAGAGCAGATAGTCCCCGAGTAGACAGCCCGAGGCGGCGACGAGGATGATCGGCGCGATCGACGTGTCCTGGTCAGCGGCGAGTACGCCCATGCCGACCAGCGTCACCTCGGTGGGCACGAAGGGCACCACCGAGATGACGAACAGGACAACGAGCGAGACCGTCGATGCATCCACACCCTTGCCAACGCGGGCGTGGCTGAGAACTCCTCAGCGGTGGGCGCGGTTGACAGCCGAGACGACGGCGCGTAGCGAGGCGGTGACGATCGAGGGGTCGATGCCGACACCCCAGTAGATCTTGTCGTCGATCGCGCACTCGATGTAGGACGCGGCACGAGCGTCGTCGCCGGGGGTGAGGGTGTGCTCGCTGTAGTCCATGAGCCGCAGGTCGTAGCCGACGGTGCTGAGCGCGTCGAAGAAGGCGGCGATCGGCCCGTTGCCGGTTCCGCTGATCTCCTGCTCCTCGCCGTCGACGATGACGGTCGCCGTGAGCTGGTAGTCGCCGTTCGCGACGACGTGCTGCCTCACCAGCTCAAGCGGGGTGCGCGGTTCGAGGTACTCGGCGGCGAACGCGGTCCACATGGTCTCGGGGGCGACCTCGCCGCCTTCCGAGTCGGTGTGCCGCTGGATCGTCTGGGAGAACTCGATCTGGAGCCTGCGCGGCAGGTCGAGCTGGTGTTCGGTCTTCATGATGTAGGCGATGCCGCCCTTGCCCGACTGGGAGTTGACCCTGATGACGGCCTCGTAGGTGCGGCCGACGTCCTTGGGGTCGATGGGCAGGTAGGGCACCTCCCACGGGTAGTCCTCGAAGGGGACGCCTTCCTTGTCGGCCGCGGCGTGCAGCGCATCGAAGCCCTTGTTGATGGCGTCCTGGTGGCTGCCGGAGAAGGCGGTAAACACCAGGTCGCCTCCCCATGGGCTGCGTTCGGCGACCCGGAGCTGGTTGCAGTACTCGACGGTCCGCTTGATCTCGTCCATGTCGGAGAAGTCGATCTGCGGGTCGATGCCCTGGCTGAACAGGTTCATGCCCAGCGCGACGAGGTCGACGTTGCCGGTCCGCTCGCCGTTGCCGAACAGGCAGCCCTCGATGCGGTCGGCGCCTGCCTGGTAGCCGAGTTCGGCGGCCGCGATGCCGGTGCCTCGGTCGTTGTGCGGGTGCAGCGACAGGATGACGCCGTCCCTGCGGTCGAGGTTGCGGTTCATCCACTCGATGGAGTCGGCGTAGACGTTGGGCGTCGCCATCTCGACGGTCGCCGGCAGGTTCATGATCACGGGGCGCTCGGCGGTCGGCTGCCAGATGTCGGAGACCGCGTTGCACACCTCGGCCGCGTACGACAGCTCGGTCCCCGTGTAGGACTCCGGCGAGTACTGGAAGCGGAAGTCGGTGTCGGAGTACTTGCCCGCGTACTCGACGACGAGGTCGGCCGCTTGCAGCGCGATCTTCTTTATCCCTTCGCGCTCCTCGCGGAACACGACTCGGCGTTGCAGGATCGACGTCGAGTTGTAGATGTGCACGATGGCGCGGGGCGCGCCTTCGAGCGAGGCGAAGGTCCGCTCGATCAGCTCGGGACGGCATTGGGTCAGCACCTGGATGCGCACGTCGTCGGGGATGGCGTCCTCTTCGATGATCTCGCGCACGAAGTCGAAGTCCGTCTGGCTCGCAGCCGGGAAGCCGACCTCGATCTCCTTGTAGCCCATGCGCACGAGCAGGTCGAAGAACTTGCGCTTGCGCGCGGGCGACATCGGGTCGATCAGGGCCTGGTTGCCGTCGCGGAGGTCGACGGCGCACCACAGCGGGGCCCGCTCGATGCGGTTGTCCGGCCAGGTGCGGTCGGGCAGCCGGATGTCCTCGACGAGGCGAAACCACGGCTGATAACGGTGGAAGGGCATCGAAGTCCCGCGCTGGGTGTTCCAGGAGGGCTGGCCTTCCGGCGATGGCCGCGACGGCTTGCGAATCCGGCTCGCTGACTGGGGAACTACGGGGGGCTCGTGCGTGCTCATGATGAGGAAATGCTCCTGCTTCTCGTGGGAGGCTCGGCAAAGACCGGCGGCACCACGAAGCCCCGCGACGAGGAGCCGGTCTGATCAGACCCCGTCGCGGCAGCGAAGCAGAAGACCACGTGCCACGTCGGCCAGCTTAACCACGATCGCGCTCTCGACGAAAGGTGGGCTTGAATCCAAACCGTTACCGGTGCGCCATTTCACTGGTTACCGGCACGTAGCTTTTGGGCTTCGAGCGTGGGAAACTGCGGGGCATGGGCGAGCAATCCGAGCGCACGCAATCCGGCGAGGAAGCCCCGGCACAAGCCACGACGCCGGCTCCGATTCCCCAGTCGCCTGCGGTTTCGACGTACCGCAATCCCGAGCCGGAACCCGAGCAGTCACGCAAGGGTGCCGATTGGCGTGCGGTCAAGGACCAAGTGGTGGGGTTGCTCGCCGGAATCGTCCGCTGGGTCGGCCTGATCTTCGCGTTGATACTCGTTCTGCACGTGATCTTCGTGATCGGCGAGGCCAATCAGGACAACGGCATTGTGTCCTTCGTCTCCGATTGGTCGCGGTCGCTCTCGCTCGGATTCCACGATCTGTTCCAGCCGGAGGATCCGAAACTCTCGGTTCTGGTCAATTTCGGCATCGCGGCGTTGTTCTGGCTCGTGGTTTCGTCGATCGTGGCCAGGCTGATCCGCAGGGTCGGCGGAGCGAACTGATCAACCGGCCTCGAAGGCGGGCCGGCCCCACGTGCCGGTGAACGCGAATTCGTGAAGCGGAACGCGCTTGCGTACGGCGGCCTCCCTTTCGATCGCGCGCTGCTCGCCGAGTACTTCGGGCTCGGCGAGTACGCCGACCGCGATGGCGATGACCGGCCTCGTGCCTTCCGGAATCTCGAAGGCGTCCCTTGCGGCATCGGGGTCGAAACCGGCCATCTGGTGGGCGACCAGGTTTTCCGCGACGGCCTGTAGGACAAGGTTCTCCCCGGCGAGGCCGAGACCGTATTCGGCGTAAGGAATTTCGCCTTTCTCGTTGTGGGTGACGGCGACACCGATCAACAGCGCCGAGGCGCGGCCTGCCCACGACTGATTGCTGGTGGTGAGTGTCGCGAGTATCCGCCGGAATGTGTCGTCGCCGCGCCTGCCGACCAGGTAACGCGCGGGCTGGGTGTTGCCGAACGAAGGTGCCCACCTCGCCGCTTCGAGCAGCGCGCGCAATTGTTCCTCGCTGACCTCGGCTGATTCGTCGAGCGCCCGTGGGCTCCACCGGGTCGCGATGATGTCGTGAATCGGTGCGCTCGTCTCGGCTGCCTTGTCGTTCATCGGGCAACCCTATGGCAAATGTATACAGTCAGCACCGGCCGGGGAGTGGTCACCGCCACAAAGCCGGGTATTGGCGAAACGCGCCACCGGTACCCTGTTTCGCGAAGGTATCGAGCGGATGTCCTTCCGAAACGACCGGGAGTCAGGGTCCGCTCAGCGAGGAGGTTCGGGCACGTGGCGCTCGTGGTCCAGAAGTACGGAGGTTCGTCGCTGGAGAGCGCCGACCGGATCAAGCGGGTGGCCGAACGGATTGTCGCCACGAAGAAGGCGGGCAACGAGGTCGTGGTGGTGTGCTCGGCGATGGGCGACACCACCGACGAGTTGCTCGATCTTGCCGAGCAGGTGAACCCCGTCCCGCCTGAGCGTGAGATGGACATGTTGCTGACCGCGGGAGAACGTATCTCCAACGCGCTGGTCGCCATGGCCATCTCGGCGCAGGGTGCCGAGGCGTGGTCGTTCACCGGTTCGCAGGCAGGCGTGGTGACCACATCCGTTCACGGCAACGCGCGCATCATCGATGTCACGCCGAGTCGCGTCACCGACGCGCTTGAGCAGGGTTACATCGCGTTGGTCGCCGGTTTTCAGGGCGTCGCGCAGGACACGAAGGACATCACGACGCTCGGAAGAGGCGGTTCCGACACCACGGCTGTCGCGCTCGCTGCGGCGCTTGGTGCCGACGTATGCGAAATCTATTCCGATGTAGACGGTGTTTACACGGCCGACCCGCGCATCGTTCCCGACGCGCGCAAGCTGGACACCGTGCCGTACGAGGAAATGCTGGAACTCGCCGCGAGCGGTTCCAAGATCCTTCACCTGCGGTCCGTCGAATACGCGCGTCGTTACGGGGTGCCGATCAGGGTCCGTTCTTCCTACAGTGACAAGCCGGGCACGACCGTGGCCGGTTCGATTGAGGAGCTTCCTGTGGAACAAGCTTTGATCACCGGGGTCGCACACGACCGGTCGGAGGCCAAGATCACGGTCACCGGTGTTCCCGACCACGCGGGAGCGGCCGCCCGCATCTTCCGCACCGTCGCGGAGGCCGAGATCGACATCGACATGGTGTTGCAGAACATCTCCAACACCACGGGCAGGACGGACATCACGTTCACGCTCTCGAAGTCCAATGGCCCCAAGGCTGTTGCCGAGCTTGAGCGCATCAAGGCGGAACTGGACTTCGCCGCCGTGCTCTACGACGACCACGTCGGCAAGGTTTCTCTTGTCGGAGCGGGGATGCGCTCGCATCCCGGTGTCACGGCGACCTTCTGTGAGGCGCTCGCGAAGTCCGGCGTGAACATCGAGATCATCAACACCTCGGAGATCCGGATCTCCGTGCTGATCAGGGATGCGCAGCTCGACGAAGCGGTGCGCGCGATCCACGACGCATTCGAACTCGGCGGTGACGAACAGGCCGTCGTGTACGCAGGGAGCGGACGCTGAATGAGTAGGCAGTCACCCACGCTGGCCTTGGTAGGCGCAACCGGTGCGGTGGGCACCGTCATGATCGACATCATCAACGGCCGCGAGAGCGTGCCGTGGGGTGAGATCAGGTTGATCGCTTCCGCGCGCTCGGCAGGCAAGAAGATCACGGTCAGGGGCGAGGAGCTGACAGTCGTCGAGCTCAAGCCCGAGGCATTCGACGGCATCGACGTCGCCATGTTCGACGTACCCGACGAGGTTTCAGCCGAGTGGGCGCCCGTCGCGGCCGCAAGAGGCGCCGTCGCGGTCGACAATTCGGGTGCCTTCCGGATGGACGACGAGGTTCCGCTCGTCGTACCCGAGGTCAATGCCGACAAGGTCGGCAACCCCGAGCACTACCCCAAGGGCATCATCGCCAACCCGAACTGCACGACGCTGTCGATGATGGCGGCGCTCGGCGCGCTGCACCGCGAGTTCGGGCTGACCAGCCTCGTCGTCTCCTCGTATCAGGCGGCTTCGGGCGCGGGGCAGGACGGTATCGACCGGCTCTACGCCGAGCTGGAAGCAGTCGCGGGCAAGGGACTCGGCTCGAAGGCCGGCGATGTCAGGGCGGCGCTCGAAGCCGCTGGGCTGCCGGTCGCGGACACCCCGTTCGCCGGTACTCCGCTCGCGCTGAACGTGGTTCCCTCCGCGGGTTCCTACAAGGGCGACGGCTGGTTCTCCGAGGAACTGAAGGTTCGCAACGAGTCGCGCAAGATCCTCGGTATCCCCGGGCTGAAGGTGTCGGCGACGTGCGTCCGTGTTCCCGTCGTGACAACGCATTCGCTCGCGGTGCACGCGACTTTCGAGCGCGAGGTCACCGTCGAGGCGGCACACAAGTTGTTCGAGGCGCAGCCGTCCATTGTGCTCACCGATGATCCAGAGAACGGCGTTTTTCCCTCGCCCGCGGAGGTCGTCGGTGCCGACCCGACCTACGTCGGCAGGGTGCGCCAGGCGCTGGACTTCCCCAACACGCTCGACTTCTTCGTGTGTGGTGACAACCTGCGCAAGGGAGCGGCGTTGAACACCTACGAGATCGCCGAGCAGGTGGCGGCGAAGCTCGCCTGACATCAGGCTCGGTCAGGCCCGCGAGTCCCGAATTCGGAACTCGCGGGCCTGAATCATGTGGGCACTCAGTGCGGCGTCGCCGCTACGGCCGACTGACCCTGCGGCGCGAGATAGGCCCACTGCCACGCGGCTTCGAGTGGACCACGCGAGAATCGCCGCAGCCACAGCGAAGAAAGCGCGAGCAGCAGCACGCTGATTCCGGTGAAACAACCGACGACCCACCACGGCCTCGCGTCCGCCATGGTCTCCGCGAGACCGAATCCCCAGCCATAGCAGAGGATTCCCGCGATCAGGTTCTGGAGCACGTAGCAGGAAAGTGCCATCCTGCCGACGGAGGCCATTCCCCTGCGCAGTGGGCCTTCCTGCTCGCGCATCCTGTGCACGACCCACGGCACGAGACCGAGCAGGCCGAAAGCGACGATCGGCGCGGCGACGTACCTGTCCACAAAGAACAGTTCAGGTCCGGCGAACGATGTCGACACGTTGAGCGGGAGACCGATGCCGATCCCGATTCCGATCAGCTTGCGCTGGATCGCGGTGCCCCTGCCGCTGTTCTCGATGGCTCCCGCCCTGAGCAGGCCGATACCGGCGAGAAAGAGGACGGTGCTGAGCGGAATCACGAAAACGGCTTCCGCCCGGTACATGCCCATGTCGGTGAGCCGATGCTGGACTTGCGCGAGCCAGCTTCCCGTACCGGCGCCCCCGCTTCCGGTCGCGATGGTCGCGCCGTCGATGTACATCCCCGCTGTCACCAACGACACGAACGCTAGGTGCAGCGCACCGGCGGCGATCAGCCACGCCTTGCGCACCCGGTCGCCGCGAGCGACGAGGAACGCGACCAGCACTGATACCACCGCGTAGTACATGAGGACGTCGAATTCGAAGATGAGGACGTAGTGCAGGAGTCCTTCGACGAGCAGTAGTGCCGAACGCCACAGATACCAGCCAGGCCACCGTTTTCCCTTGCGGATCGCGGAACGGTACTGGAGTTCGAGGCCGATGCCGAACAACAACGACAGCAGCGCGAGAAACTTGCCATTGCTCAGGAATCGCAGGGCGGTCTCGGTGAAACCGTCGAACGAATCCGGTTCGGGTAAGGCGAAAAACCCAGCGGCCCCAAGGGGATCCGTGAAGATCCAGATGTTGGTGCCGAGTGTGCCGAGTATGGCGACACCCCTGATGATGTCGAGTGCCGCGATGCGACCGTGAGCCGCCATGTCCCCTCCCCAGTGTCGTGACGGGATGAAGCTAGGGCCGGGGCGGCGCTGTTCGCGTCGGCCTGTGGGATGAGCCCAGGTAGGCAAAAAGGCGCAAACATCATAGGTTCGACGGCATGGTGAAGGTGAGCGCGCTTGCCGCGCTGGGTGTACTGCTGCTCGCGGGATGTTCCGAGGTCAACTCGGCCGTCGATGAGGCAAACCGATTGGGAGACAAGGCCAGCGTGTGCACGGAGGCACTGGGGCTTGCGGATCTGAACCCGAACGTGGATCCGGAGCAGGTCAGGGCGGGAGCGGAGGAGAAGGCTCAGCGGCTACGTGAACTGGGCAACGAGGTGGCCGAACAGGATTTGCAACAAACCTTGTTCCGCATGTCCGATGCCTACCTTGAGTTCGAGCAGCGGAAGCTGGACCACCTGAGCGGGTTCAACGAGTGGCTTCAGCGGAACCTGGAGAACCTCAAGCAGCTACGCGACGCTTGCCTTTAGGGCGTGTGGTGGCGGCCTTGGTGGGACGTTTGCGCAGGACGATGCCCATCGCCGCGAAAGTGAGCCCGCCAAGGCCAGCCGCCACGAACCCCCACCCCGGCTGGGAGTGGTCGATGACGAATCCGACGACGGGACTGCCGAGCGCGAGGCCGATGCGCGTCGCCGAGTCCTGTAGCCCCATGGCCTCGCCCCGCACGGCTGGTGGAGCGAGCTTGCTCACCGACTCCGTCGTGGCGGCGAGGGTAGGCGCGCACACGACGTTGGTGGGGATGAGCGCGAGGGCGAGGAGCCACCACGGTCCCGCGACGAGCGCGACCGGAATCACCAGTACGGAAAGCAACAGCATGAGCCGGAGCTGACTGAGCGAATGGCGTGCGACGCCGTGGGCGAGCCCGCCGATCAGCGACGCGATGCACATCACGGCGATCACGACACCGGTCCAGTCCACTTCGCCCGAGGCGCGCAGTACCGCGAGCGCGGCGAGTTCGGTGCCGATGAGCACGAACAGCGCGCCTGCCGCCGTCAGCAGGGTCGCGATCAGCGGACGGCTCAGCCATGACCGGATCGGGGGCCGTGCCGTCGCGGGTTTGCTGTTCTCCTCCGCCGTGCGGATCGGCGGGTTCATGGCGAACAGCGCGACGGACAGCAGTCCGAACGCGACACCGATGCCGGTGAGCGCGACCGAGGACGACAGCTGGGTGCTGACCAGGATGCCGAGCCCCGGACCGACCATGAAGGTCGCCTCGACCGAGATCGTGTCGAGCGCGTACGCGGTGCGGCGCTGGCCGGTGGGTACGAGCGCGGTCAGTACCTGCCTCGCGATCGAGCCGGCCGGAACGACGAGCGCTCCCGCGGGCAGCGCGACCGCGAGCAGTACGTAGAACGGGAGATGCGGGGTGCTGATCCAGTACGCACAGGACACCGCGCCGCAGACCAGGACGACGGGCCGGAGTCCGTGCCGGTCGATGAGCCTGCCGATGAGCGGGGCGCCGAGTGCCGTTCCCGCCGTCGTCGCGGCACCGACGAGCCCCGCGGCGCCGTAGCCGCGGCCGAGGTCGCTGACGATGTGCAGGGTCAGCGTGAGTCCCATTGCCGTCATGGGGAGACGGGCGAAGAACATCAGCAGCATCGAGGCAGGGACACCGGGGATGCGCAGCACTTGACGGTACGGCTGGAACGGCACGCATACGACAGTAACCACGTCCTGGTACGACCGTGCAACTTCTTTTGCCTGGCGTCGCCGCAAACTGAAAGCTACTATCAAAAGGTAGTTGCTTTCAGTTAAGGGGGACATCATGGCCGCTGACCAAAGTCCTGATCCACGCCGATGGTGGGCGCTCGGTGCGCTTGCCGTCGCGCTGCTCGCGCTCGGGCTCGACGTGACGATCCTCAACGTCGCGTTGCCGACGCTCGCGGTCGATCTGGAAGCGTCGACGGGCGAGTTGCAGTGGTTCGCCAACGCCTACACGCTCGTGCTCGCCGCGGGGCTGCTGCCTGCCGGTCTGCTCGGCGACAAGTTCGGAACCAAGAAGCTGCTGATCGGTGCGATGGCGTTGTTCGGAGCGGCCTCGGTCGCCTGCGCCTACGCGGGAACGGCCGAGTTGCTCATCGCGGCGAGGGCCCTGCTCGGCGTCGGTGCCGCGTTCCTCATTCCGCTCTCGATGTCGGTGTTGACGGTCTTGTTCCCCGGCAAGGAGAGGGCAAAGGCCATCGCGGTCTGGTCGGCGGCGATGGCCGTCGGTATTCCGCTCGGCCCCGTCGTCGGCGGCTGGCTGCTCGACAACTTCTGGTGGGGTTCGGTGTTCCTGGTGAACCTTCCGTTCGTCGCCGTCGGTGTCGTGTTGCTCGCCTGGTTGCTTCCCGACGTGCCGGGGCGGAGGGGACAGCGGATCGACTACGTCGGCATCGTGCTGAGTGTCGCCGGTCTCGCCGCCCTGACGTACGGGCTGGTCGAGGCGGGTGAACAGGGCTGGGGCTCGGTCGAGGCGCTGCTGCCGATATTCGCCGGACTCGCCGTGCTCGCCGCCTTCGTGGCGTGGCTGCGCAGGGTGCGGTACCCGCTCGTCGAGTTGAGCCTCTTCCGGTCCGCGGGGTTCACCTGGGGCGCGGTGCTGGCGACGGTCGCTTCGTTCGCGTTGATGGGTGCGATGTTCGTGTTGCCGCAGTTCTTCCAGGCCGTCGGGGGAACCGA